>CAZEHS010000051.1:0-22001 GCA_964511875.1 uncultured Peptostreptococcaceae bacterium | reverse complement strand
ATGGCCCAGACCCATCTGTTCTTCCGGCAGACCGGCTTTCAGGGCGAACTGCTCATTGATGAACTGGGAAGCCAGCACGGTGTGGGCTTCTTCAACGGCATCGGCGGTTGTGAGGTAGTTATCCTCTCCTGTGTTGATGATGACTCCGGCAAACCCGTTGATGATCCGTGAGAAGAACTGGTCCACCAACGTACGCTGCATGTTGATGTCACGGAACAGGATTCCGTACAGGGCATCATTCAGCATCACGTCCAACCGCTCGATTGCCCCCATGGCAGCGATTTCAGGCATGCACAGACCGGAGCAGTAATTGCACAGGCGGATGTAGCGGCCTACTTCCTGACCCACTTCATCCAGTGCGGAACGCATGATCTTGAAATTGGCCTGGGTTGCATAGGTGCCGCCGAAGCCTTCCGTTGTGGGGCCGTAAGGAACATAATCAAGGAGACTCTGTCCGGTTGTGCGGATCACGGCGATGACATCGGCACCCTGACGGGCTGCTGCCTGAGCCTGGAGAACGTCCTCATAGATGTTACCGGTGGCAACGATCAGGTAGAGGTAGGGCTTGGGACCTTCACCCAATGTGCTGATTTTTCCCGAACGGTTCTCCCGGTTGCTCCGGATCTGCTCGGTCATTTTCACAGCCAGAGGCTGGATGGCTTCGCGGATCTTTTCCAGGTTGGCCTGGGGTAGACGGCACAGGTCCAGTTCTCCCCGGGACACTGCTTCTGTAATTTCCTGGGGACTCTTTCCTGTCTGTGCGATGGCATTGCCTAACCAATAGGACACACCCAGGGAAAGGCCGCCGCTTTTTTTGATATGATCCACCAGCACATTGGGCAGCGGTGTTTCCATATCGTCCACTCCATCCACCCCGTAAAGCCGGGATACGGCCCGCTCCACGGTGATGGTCGTATGCTGATCGATGAACAGTTGTATATCCTCAGCAATATTCTTCGCAGAAGCACGCGCCCTGCTGATCAGTACCTGATCCAGATTCAACTTGCTAGCCAAATTTATTCCTCCTTAAGTAAAATCAAATGATTATGAAACCACCGAAGACACCGAAATCACCGAAGGTAAGGATATGAAAATTTTCGATGTTCCGGTGCATTCGGTGTATTCGGTGGTTCCATTCTATCGGTTAGTTTTCCAGTATCCGTTTCGCCTCATCCAAAATGCTCTCGTCCAACCCCATAAGCCGCGAGATGTTGATGGCGTCTTTGGGGACTTGTTCGGGGCCGGTTATGACGCGGAGGCGGTAGTCCATGAGCTGGTGGACGGCGTCGATGCCAAGGGTACCGGCTTCATTCAGGCCCAGGCGCAGGGTTTCGAAATTGATACCGGACAGGCCCATTACCTGCAGATGCAGGATATCCGCATCGTCTGCCAGCCCGTCGAAGTGGGTGGTGACGACGGAGATGACGGGCTGTGTTTTCAGGTAATTGAGGATTGCCTTCGATATGGCGTACCCTTCCTTGGGGTTGGTGCCCCGGGCAAGCTCATCGATGAGGATGAGGCCGTGCTGTCCGGTATCCTTCAGAACACGTCCGATTTTCTGCATTTCTGCGCCGAAGGTGCTTAGGCCCTTATCGGTATTCTGTTCATCCCCCACTGAAATGAAAAAGAACGCCCGTGGGGTGAAGACCATTTTTTCTGCCGGAACGAAGAACCCCATCTGGGCCATAAGGGTCAGCATCCCGATGAGTTTAAGGGTGACTGTCTTGCCTCCCATATTGGCGCCAGTGATGCAGGTGACCCCCTGTTTTATTTCAAGGGATACCGGAGTGAATTCCTTCTCCTCCCGAGCCAGTGCGTGTGCCACTTTCAGGTGACGCCCGGCTTGGATGGAGATCTGACCGTCATCGATGATGATGGGCTTCACACCATTGTAGCCGATTGCTAAGGCGGCCTTGGCCAGAAGGACATCCAGCTTTCCGATGGCGGAAGTGTTCTGAATCATGCCATCCACCCAGGCTTTGAGTGTGAGACTCAGTTCCTGTCGTACCCGGTACTCCTCTTCTTCTTCCAGGCCCTTGAGACGCTCGATCTGGCTTTCGCTTGCATCCATTGCTGCGGTGGTCCGGATTCTGAAGGTGATGTTGATGTAGGTTTCTGAATTATAGACCAGCTCCGGGACCGTGCCCAGGCGGAGGATCAGTTCCTTATCCTGTTTGGGTACCGTTATATCGCCACCTGGTCTGAACTTAAGTCCCAGACTGGCTTCCAGTGATTCCTTCTGCCCTTTTCGCTCCTGCTGGATCCGCCCCTCATACCGACGGATCTCCTGGCGGATATGTCCAAGGGTCTCTGAATAGGCTTCATAGATATAGAAGGTACCTGTGCCTGTATTCTCAGGGTCCAATAATTTCTCGACAGGTTCCAGCCTTTCAATCCTGAGATCATCCGGAAAATGCCAGGGGAGAGCAGTCTCAAGCTTCGCCAGCTGCTCGAATACATTGGTCAGTGTCTTGATTTCAAACAGCTCCGTCACGCTGAGCACTTCGCCGCTGTCCAGCCGGTTGAAGGTTCCGGAAAGATTCCGCACCCGTTTGAACTGGTTCCGTATCTCCACGATGTTGTATCGATGGGATCCAAGCAGCTGCGTTACCTTTTCAATACGCTCCAGTTCCTCCTGAAGCTGCAGGCATTCTTCCGGTGTGAAGAGTCGGAGGCTGCGTTTTTCGTCCTCCCCATAAGGCGTATGGACAAGAACCCGACTCAGGATGAAATCCAGATCAAGATGCTTTGCTGCATTGTCAATCATCATCCTTCGTCACCTCCATGGACTACATCGAAAACCGGTATGGGGGACAGAAACTCTCGGAGCTGCTCCAAAAATCGGTGGGGCTCAAAAAAATAACCTGTGGGTGCGTAAGGGTTCACGGTAACCGCCAGTATATCCACAGAATCCGCGACCTGGACAGTGACGCCCAGCTTACAGAAGTAGAGCCAGTCCCTGTGGTCGATGAAAACCCGTGTTGCATCACGGACAACAAAGATCACATGCTTATAGGTTCTGGTGATCTGGACGATATCCATCAGGGTTTTTGTGACCAGGGCGCCGCTGATTATGACATATCGGGTTGATGAATTCATGGCATCTGCTATCAGTTTTCCTGCATTCAGTGCAGTCTTGATGGGCAGGTCTATCCGATCAAAAACATGTCCATGTTCTTCAATCAGGGTGATCCCCGGCGCATACCCCAGTTCGTCGGACACCTCTTTGATCCAGGGCTCCTGAACGGCTTCAAGCTGAAAAAGACGGACACGGTGCACTGTCTGTTCAATGACCTTGTTCATATCACGGCTCAGAACAGCGCCGGTCGACAGGACTGCAGCATCGGCAATGGTGGGCGAGGCTGAAGAAACCCGGTCCAGGGCGCCGTCGACCAATACCAGCTGAGCGCCGTAGGCCAGCATCTTTTCGGAGACATCCCGGATTCCTGAGTTCGTACAGGGTCCTGCCAGCTGGATGTTCCCGCCGCTGATGGCGCGGGCAATGAGGATCCGCCCCATTGAAGAGCCGTAATCCGTTATTTCCAGCAGCTCCAGGCGAGCCTCTGAACAGTCAAAAAGACCCTCGGCTGTTGCCAACAGGGTCCCCGGCTCCACATGGATCGTGGGTTTGTCAGTGCAGGTGACCACATCGACCTTTTCTCCATCACGACCGATAGATGTGAGGCCCAGCCTCAAGGAACGCTCTGACGCCTGGGCAATCAATTCATTCAGCGCAACTGTTTTTCCTGCGTTTTTAGCCATTCCGATGACCGCAATGATCCGGTGATGGTCCGACAAGAGTTCTAAAAGGTTCATATATGGCTCCATTTCAAATGACAAGGTTAAAAAAAGATTTGCTGTAACTCTCAATCTCCCTCTGGGAGGGGGATGTCACGGAGTGACAGGGGGAGTCGCAGAGCGGTTACCCTCCGGGACTCCTTCCGCCAGCTTCGCTGACACCTTCCTCCCAGAGGAAGGTTGACATGTCTAGCCGTGGCTATCTTATTCAGTGTCCTGACCGTTTATGACGGTCGAGTTCTTTTAGTTCGATGTTGATTTGGTTGCCTTGAAGGAGACCGGCGACGCCTGTGTTTTTGTGGCCATCAGCGGATGTGCAATCAGGGCAGGTGCATTTTTCTTCGTACGGAGTAGGCTCTGCGTATGTGGTGATCACACCTTCATAGTTTCGCAGGACAACACGTTTGGGGGATGAGGAGATCATGTATTGCGGCATGACAGGGGTTTTTCCGCCGCCGCCGGGAGCATCTACGACAAATGTCGGTATGCAGAAGCCGGAGGTATGGCCGCGGAGGCCCTCGATGATTTCAATCCCTTTGGCAACAGGTGTCCTGAAATGCTCAATGCCTACGGATAGGTCGCACTGGTAGATGTAGTAAGGGCGGACACGCATTTTCACAAGATCGTGAACCAGGCGGCGCATGATATGCACGCAGTCGTTCACACCCCGAAGCAGGACGGATTGGTTACCCAGCGGGATTCCGGCATCAACCAGCTTGCGGCAGGCTTCTGCGGCTTCCGGTGTAACCTCTTTGGAGTGATTGAAGTGTGTATTCAGCCAGACAGGGTGATATTTCTTGAGCATGTTCACCAGGTCATCGGTAATCCGCTGCGGCATTACAACCGGCGTACGTGAACCCAGTCGGATGATTTCCACATGGGGAATGGCACGCAGCTTTGAAACGATGTATTCCAGACGTTCATCGGAAACCAGAAGACAGTCGCCGCCGGAAAGGAGCACGTCGCGCACTTGTGGTGTGCGGGCAATGTAATCGATAGCCATGTCGATGTGATTCACTGGTGTTTCATCATCATGGCTGCCGGCGAAACGGCGGCGGGTACAGTGACGGCAGTACATGGAGCATTGGTCGGTAATAAGAACCAGTGCACGGTCCGGATAACGATGGGTCAAACCGGGAACAGGAGAATCCTCATCCTCATGGAGGGGGTCATCCATATCCGCGTCAACTCTATGTGTTTCAAGGATTGTAGGAACGGCCTGCTTGCGTACGGGACAGTTCGGATCATCCTTATCCATCAGGTTCGCATAATAAGGCGTTATTCCCATACGGAGGATTTTCAATGATTCCTTGATGCCTGCCTCTTCATCGTCCGTGATATTGATGACCTGCTTCAGATCCTCAATGGTGTCGATGCGGTTTTTAACCTGCCAACGCCAGTCATTCCATTGCTCTGGTGTGACATCCTTCCAAAGCGGCACCTCGTTGTATTTGCGCATGTGTTCTGATCTCCTTTTTTTGGGGGGCAATATTTAGGAACAACACTTGGCTAAACTGATTTTTGCCACGGATAACACGGATTTTCACGGATAGGGTGGTTCGCTTGCTGTCATTGCGAGCGCAGCGCGGCAATCACTCCCTTAATCCTTTGGACAGTCCTCCGTTCAAGGCACAACCACAAGGGAGAGATCGCCGCGTCGCTGCACTCCTCGCGAAGACAATCCAAATCCGTGTTCATCCGTGTTATCCGTGGCTAAAAATCTCATCTCTTTATCATTATACGTTAATCGTCAATCGTCAATCGTTAATCGTTAATACCTATGCGTACAGTTCAGTGTAAAGATTTCTCAGGTCTTCGCTTTCGCGGATGATCTGCAGGGCGATTTCTGCGTGGCCGCGGGCGTAGCCGTTGCCGATGATCATGTTCGTATCCATGCCAACGCCTTCAGCGCCAAGGGCTGCAGCTGTGAAGCTTGTTGCCATGCTGAAGAAATAGATCACACCGTCGGGGTTTGTGGACAGGATGCTTGCCATTTCTGTACCAGGGATGTTCACGCAGTTGATGGTGACATCTGCCATTTTGCCGTCTGTGATTTCCTCAATCATATTCATGACTTCAACCGGTTTGGTTGCATCTCCGGCGATATAGTGATCGGCAAGGTTCAGCTTCTTCACTTTATCCAAGGATTTCTCGGAGTGCGCCATGCAGATGACCTTCCCTGTCACGCCAGCCCGTTTCTTTGCTTCGTAGAGGCAGAGAATTCCGGATTTGCCTGCGCCGCCGATGACAAGAACGGTATCACCGGGTTTAACCAGCTTGGCTGTCTGAGCAGGAGCGCCGGCAACATCCAGCACGGAAAGGGCTAGGTTCTCAGGAAGATCACTGGGAAGCTTCGCATAGATGCCGCTCTCGAAAAGGATTGCCTGACCGGTTACATCAACCTGGTCGATATTCTTACGGACTTCATTGATGGATTGAAGCTTCAGTGGTGTAAGTGACAGGGAAACCAATGTCGCGATCTTATCACCGACCTTCAAAGGCGTTTTGCCTTCCAGTGCAGGTCCGATTTGCGCCACAGTACCGATGAGCATGCCGCCGGAGCCTGTCACAGGATTGTGCTGCTTGCCCCGCTTTGCAACGGTGTCCATGATGATTGCCTTTATTTTCTCTACATCACCGTCAGCCTGGGTTTTGATTTGTGTGAAGGATGCAGAATCCACATTAAGTGTCTGTACATCGATCAGGATTTCATTATCATAGATCTCCATGGTATTGTCGATCTTCTGAGCAGGCTGTGGCAGTGTACCGGCTGGCTCAATGACGCGATGCGTTCCGAATTTGTTTCCCTGTTTCATATTCACGTTTCCTCCGTTTTTTTAAAAAATGTGATAACGTTTACTTTCACCCGGACTATTATATTTGCAAGTGCCATGCCAAAGAAAAACACCCTCATGGGATTCAGGAGGGTGGCGGTGACGGAGCTGTTAAAAAATCAACATTGTGCGGTCGTTATATATTTTTTAAACCGCTGGACATATTGTGAAAAACGGTTTCCTGGTTGTAGAGAAAGTGAACAAGTGCCGGATATTGGGCGCCCAAACCCAAAGCATTTCCCTCCGGGACTCCTTCCGCCAGCTTCGCTGCCACCTCCCTCCAGAGGGAGGTTGAGATCAATCACTTCTCCCCCATCTTCTTCAGCCGATACTGAAGTGTCTGCCGGGGTATGCCCAGGCGCCGGGCGGCTTTGGTGACGTTGTTGCTGCAGGCGGTCATCGCTTCCTTCAGGAGCTGCTCTTCATAGCTGTCCATGGTCCCTTGAAAGGTATCACCTGTTTTCTGAAGGGTCTGCTGTCGGAAGCCCGAAACCTTTTGCAGGGCCGGGGGCAGATCTTCCATTTCAATGATGCGTCCGTCCATCAGGTTGAGAGCCCCTTCAATCACGTGCTCCAGTTCCCTGACATTGCCCGGCCAGGCATAGCGACTGAACAGCTGCGCAACTTCCGGCGCAACGCCCTGCACGTTGCGATACAGCTTCCGGTTATATTTCCGGATAAAGAATTCTGTCAGGATCGGGATATCATCCTGTCGGTCCTGCAGATCCGGCATGACGAACATCATCGTGTTCAAACGGTAATACAGGTCACGTCTGAGACATCCCTGCTCTACTGCCAGTATCGGCTCCACATTCGTGGCAGCAATGATCCGAACGTTGACTGCCCGAGTACATGTGTCCCCTATCCGGCGGACCCGGTCCTCCTGCAGGACCCGGAGAATCTTTGCCTGCAGCTCGATGGGCATTGAGTTGATCTCATCCAGGAAGAGGGTACCCCCATCTGCCAGCTCGAACAGGCCGGGCCTGTCTGTCGCTCCTGTGAAACCGCCTTTAACCGTGCCGAACAGGATCCCTTCCAGGAGAGTAGAGGGCAGTGCCGCGCAGTTCTGTGCGATAAAGGATGCCTTCCGCCGGGGGCTGGCATTGTGAATGGCCTGGACCAATAATTCCTTACCGGTCCCCGTATCTCCGCAGATCAGGATCGGACTGTCTGTCTGCGCGGCTTTGGCCGCATTGGCCTTCACCCGCAATACCTCCCGATGGTTTGAGACGATATCATCGAAGGTGAAGTGGGCGTGATCACCGGTCAGGCTTTCAGGCTTTTGTCCGTGAACCTGTTTTTGCAGGTCCAGCACGCGCTCTGAAAGCAATTTGAAATCTGTTATATTACGGGAAAGTTCGACGGCACCCACCACATGGTCGTATTCCATCAATGGCATGGTGGTATTCAAAGTGGTGATGCGCTTTCCTTTATAATTGGTGTAGCTCTGTTCCACATTGATCTGAGGGATTCCCGTCTTGAGGACACGCATCAGGGTGCTGGTCTCTTCGGTCAGGGACGGATAGACATCCAGGATATAACGCCCCATGACATCATCAATGTTGATATCATCCAGGACCGCGGCAGCTCGGTTGCAGTAGACAATCCGGCCTTCATTATTGATTTCCTGCACCCCATCGCTTATATAATCCATCAGAACCTCAAGATTTCGCATCCGTCATCCTCCGTTGCCCAATACTCGGCGCCAGTGCCGATATTTCGGCGTTCTCTTCATTCTAACACAAAACCCGCCATTTCGGCGGGTTCATTAGAATATTTCGATGGCAATTTCATTTCGACTTTCAATGGACGACTGCATCATCATGGTATATCGGATGGATATGCTGCCTTTTGGCCCCTCATGGATATCTATCGCCAGACTTTGAGTGGTCAGCTCAAGCTTAAGCTGACCATGGGGCGTAGGATACTGGGTTATGAACCGCTTGCCCACTTCGAAGCAAAGCAGGGACTCCTGGTTCCCATAACGCCTTATCGTCACCTTATCCGACTCGATTTTCAGGGAGGTCTTAGCAGCATCAATGCCCGAAAGGGTCGTTTCATCATAGATCAGATAGTGATTACCGTTCTTATAGGCGTATTGCGCCTCCGTGACCAGCTCCAGATCATGAGACTCCTCGCCGGTATAGGTCTGACGGTTGACTACCCGCAGGTGGACCGGTGTCATGATGGCCCCCTCTGGAATCTGATCCGAATCATAGTCCGCATAGACCCTCCTATTTTGCTTTGTTCTCCACCCGGATCACAGAGCTTTCAACAATCCGTATGTGCTGTTCGGCCTTTTCACGGGCACTGCGGGTATCCCGCTTGGCAATGGCATCATAAAGGTCCTGGTGACTCGACTGCATCACATCGTAGCTGTCGAATTCATTGAAATAGATGATCCGGAACCTCTGGAACTGATCCTGAAGACCATTCACTATTTCAATGAGCTTGCGGTTCTTTGTAGCCTGGATCATCTGGTCATGGAATCGGTTGTCCGTTTCGATCATTGCCTGCTTGTCGCCCTTGGCCACTGCCTTGTTGAATTTATCCAAAGTTACGCTCAGCATCTTCACTTCATCGTCCGACATTCTCTCAGCTGCGGCAGATGCCGCGTAACCGTCAAAAAGGGCACGGATCTCGAGAATATCAAGGATATCCTTGGGCTTCAACTGCGCTACATAGGCACCCTTACGGGGAATCATCTCCACGAAATTCTCGAGTTCCAGCTTTCTGATTGCTTCCCGTACCGGAGTACGGCTCACGCCTAGCTGCTCCGCAAGGCTGATCTCCATCAGTCTCTCGCCTGGCTTTAAATCTCCTGAAAGAATCGCATTTCGGAGATAATCGAACACTACCTCTCCTAAAGGCTTGTAATTCTGTATTTCAACCTTCTTCAGCTTCTTGCGGGTCATCGTTGGTCCCCCTGAATCGTAATTGTTTTTACTGCATAAGTCTGCTTATAGAATCGTTTCAGATTCGAGCAGGCGTTCCTAGCCCTATCCGCATTCTTGAAAACTCCGAAAACGGTTGGTCCGCTTCCGCTCATAAGAGCGCCCTCCGCACCGTACTGAAGCATCTTGTCCTTCAGTGTTTTAACCTCCGGGTATTTCCTGAATGTAACCTCTTCCAGAACATTTCCCAAAAATGGGCATATCCCAAGGGAGCTTCCCCCTTGAAGGGCGTCAAGCATTCCCCGGGTATCCGGATGTTTCCCTATCTGATCCCATTGAAGGGATGTATAGACTTCTCGGGTCGATACGCCGAAATTCGGTTTACATACCACCAGCCAGCAATCCCTCAGGCCACTGATAGGTGTCAGCCGCTCACCGATCCCTTCAGCAAGAGCCGAACCGCCCATGAGGCAAAACGGAACATCTGCGCCCAACTGCAAGCCCAGCGCCATTTTTTCATCCATCGCAATCGGTACATCACACAGGGCAGCATAGCCATGGATGACTGCCGCCGCGTCACTGCTGCCCCCAGCCAGTCCAGCTGCAACAGGTATCTGCTTGCGAATGGCGATATGAACGCCCTGATCAAGACCCAGTTTTTCCTGCATCACGGTCACTGCACGCCATGCGAGATTTTGCGGATCCGATGGGATGAATGGACTGTCGCTGACAAGCGTGATTCCCTTATCCTGTCGGCTTAAAGTGATTTCATCATACAGATCGATCTGCTGCATGATCATTTGAACCAAATGATAGCCGTCTGCCCTTTTGCCGATCACATCCAGGGTCAGATTGATCTTAGCATAGGCCTTTATGCTGATCTGATTCATGGCAGACCTCCCATCATCACGTATCTTGAATACAGTATTCTTTTACTCAATTCATTATAATGAATGAAGTCCACTTTAGTCAACGGTTTGAGAGTAAATTGTATTGAAAGGAGAACACGATTGTTATATTAATACGAAACGCCCACTGCATAGCAGTGGGCGCCCCGATAATGGATTATTAAAGATCAGTTGAATGTCACCAATGTACCGGACTTTCCTTCCAGAGCATCCACTGCATGGTTCAATGAGGTTATGATCGCCTTCTTGTGAGGATTGGCCTGAACAAACTTCATGGCAGCCTGCACCTTAGGAAGCATGCTCCCTGGAGCAAAGTGGCCTTCTTCGACATAACGGGCCGCATCAGCAAGCGTCATGATTGCCAATGCCTTCTGATCCGGTTTGCCGAAGTTCACACAGACTCGCTCCACTTCAGTAAGGATCATGAGTATGTCAGCGTTCACATCCTCAGCCAGCCTTTCAGCGGCAAGATCCTTATCGATAACAGCTGCAACACCTTCCAGCGTTCCGTCCATCTTCTCGATTACCGGAATACCGCCGCCGCCCACTGTGATGACAATCGTTGAATCCCAGAGCCGTTTGATTGAATCCAGCTCTACGATTTTCCGGGGCATCGGAGAAGGAACCACACGTCTCCAGCCGCGACCGGCATCCTCTTTCATCACAAAACCCTTTTCAGCCATCATGGCCTTAGCCTCAACTTCATTATAGAAGGGTCCGATGGGTTTGGTAGGGTTCTGGAAAGCGGGATCTTCCTTTTCAACGATGACCTGAGTCACAAGGCTTACTACCGGGATATTCCTGTTTCTCTTGTTAAGGGCGTATTTCAGGGCCTGTTGGATATGATAGCCGATGTACCCCTGGCTCATGGAGCCGCAGACATCGAATGGCATTGCAGGCGTTACATCCTTAGCAGTTTCCGATGCAAGGAGAATGCGGCCGACTTGCGGCCCGTTCCCGTGTGCGATTGCAATCTCATATCCCTGGCAGCTGATTTCAGCCAGGTACTCACAGGTTTCCTTCACCACCGCCAGCTGCGCCTCTGCTGTTGCCGCGCTGCCTGGTGCCTGAAGAGCGTTCCCTCCGAGTGCGATTACGATTCTTTTGATAGGCTGCATTCCGAATGACTCCTCTCATATTTACTCATTGAAGCCTATATATCCTAGAGATTACCGATGGTCGCAACCATGATTGCTTTGATGGTGTGCATACGGTTCTCTGCTTCGTCAAACACAACGGAATGCTTGCTGCGGAACACTTCGTCCGTAACCTCCATGCACTCCATACCATATTTTTGGAAAATTTCTTCTCCGACAGCAGTTTCTCTGTCATGGTAGGCAGGTAAACAATGAAGGAACTTGACATCGGGGTTACCGGTTCGCTTGATCAGATCCATGTTGACCTGAAAATCCTTCAGTTGAGCGATCCGCTCCTCGAACATATGCTCCTCGCCCATGGACACCCATACATCGGTGTAGACGACATCAGCGCCCTTGACGCAATCAGGGTTGTCGCTGAATTCAAGAGTCGCACCGGTTTCCTTAGCTACTTCCTGCATTTTTGCAACCAATGCCGGATCCGGGAACAGCTCCTTTGGAGCAAAAGCTACAAAATGCATGCCCATTTTAGCTGCGCCGATCATCAAGGCATTACCCATGTTGTTTCTGGCGTCGCCTGCATAGACGAATTTGATCTTATTCAAGGGCTTGAATACATGCTCCTGTACTGTCAGGAAATCTGCAAGGATTTGTGTGGGGTGATCGAAATCAGTCAGACCGTTCCAGATCGGAACTCCTGCATGCTTGGCAAGATCTTCGACCAGCTCCTGAGAAAATCCGCGATACTCGATACCGTCGTAGAAACGGCCCAGTACCTTGGCGGTATCCTCGATGGATTCTTTCTTGCCCATCTGGCTGTTCGTAAGGAATGTAACGGAAGCCCCTTCATCAAAAGCAGCCACTTCAAACGCACATCGGGTTCGTGTGGATGTCTTATCAAAAAGAAGAACCACGTTCTTGCCTTGCAGCAAATCTCCTTTGATCCCTGAACGTTTCTTTGCTTTCAGGTCCTTGGAAAGATCCAGCAGGTAACGGATCTCCTCTGGAGTAAAATCAGCCAATGTCAAAAAACTTCGACCTTTCAAATTAACTGGCATAATACGACCTCCTCATGATAATTAAGTTGGTTTACTACTGGCATCTAGCCAGTAACCACTACAGGGGTTACTAATTGAATCCATTATATCCCCACAGGATATCGTTGTCAATGGGGATGGTCCGTTAAATATCTTCCCGGAACAGGGGCATGGACATGCATCTCGGGCCTCCCCGGCCACGGGAAAGCTCAGATGACGGCATGATATGCAGCTTCACTCCCGCATCCTCAAGAAGATGGTTGGTTACATGGTTCCTTGAGTATACAATGACCTCTCCCGGCGCGATAGCCAGGGTGTTGGAGCCGTCGTTCCACTGCTCACGGGCCGCATGGATAGGATTCCCTCCGCCGCAGCGGATCAGCGCCACGTCATCAAGCTCCAGGTACTTTTTCAAAATTTCGCGGAGTTCCATGGTTTCCTTTTCAATCTTCAAACAGCCTGCCTTGTCGCCCCGACGGATGGAATAGACCGTCAATGGATCTTCGATTTCCGGGTGGATGGTGAACTTATCCCTGTCAACCATTGTGAAGACAGTGTCCAGGTGCATGAACGCCCGTTTCTTGGGGATATCGAATGCGAGAATCACCTCGAAGGACTGGCCGTCAGCAAACAATCGCCTGGCCATGATATCGATGGCCGCTGCATCCGTACGCTGGCTGACTCCGATTGCCAGAACCTTGGGACTCAGAACCAGAACATCTCCGCCTTCAATAGAATACTCATCAGTTCTATCATACCAGAACTTCATATCGCTGTTGGCAAATCGGGGATGATTACCGAAGATGTATTTTGAAAACAGTGTTTCCCTGCAGCGTGTGACGGTGCGCATGTGATGCAGGGAAACGCCTGTCCCCACTGTGGAAAACGGATCTCGAGTGAAATACAGGTTCGGCATGGGATCCACAATGAAAGGATAATCTGAATCGATGCGGTCCGCCAGCGTGATGCGCTTGTAATCGGGAAGCTCATCCTTAGAAACACCTTCAATCATCTTATCCACCATGACCCGGTTGGATGTGAAGCTTAAAAGGTAATCCTGAACCAGCCTGAGTTTTGTTTCACCTTGAATTCCGGCCTCAGCGATGTATTCAGCGACAAAACGGCTCCGGACATCATGATCCGTAATGGCTTCGGCAGTCAATTCTTCCAGGTACAACACCTCGACGTCGTTTTTTCTGAAAATATCCGCAAATGCATCATGCTCCTGTCTGGCTACCTCCAGATAAGGAATATCATCAAACAAAAGTCTGTCCATCAGGTCCGGTGTCAAATTCTCGATTTCAAATCCCGGTCTATGCAGAAGCACCGATTTCAGCTTTCCAATCTCAGAATACACTCTTATAGGGTTACTTGCCACTTTCGCACCTCCAGATGTAATATGCTGGCATATTATGCATGAACTCAACCACTATCTTTAGTATAATTCTACAACAATTTAAATGCAATAGCATTAAATATGAACGCTTTCAGGCAATTGTAATTAAATCCTGATTTTCCGAATATTCATCCACTGAATATAATGTAATATTTTACCTCTAACATGCAATAACAAACTGCTCCCTTTGCGGAGAGCAGTTTGTTGGAGGCCGGGATTCGTTTCCCCGGTGAATATTCATGATATAGCGAGAATAAAAAAATAAGTTATTGTGAAATCGTTTTCATGATGATTATTAAGAAGCCGATGTCAGTCGGCGGCTATCTTAAGAAAGCTGTGTACGTACCACTGGTTCAGAAACTGAAAGCTCAACTGTTTCAGTCAGTATATCTGAATAACTGAATGAAACCATGCGCTCTGACTTAAGTCCTTCATCCAATCGTACGATGAATACATTTGGATATACTTCTTCCAGGACTCCTTCTCGAACTTGAACCTTTTTACGGCCTTTGTTGGTTTTTAGAGTAACCTTCTGTCCAACACAACGTTCAACGGTCCGTTTGATTTCCTGAATTGTTTCCTTCGTTGCCAACAAAATCACCTTCCTTATATAAAGCCTTAGAGTTATCATATCACAAATCCAAATATTATACAACGCCGACCTTGGACTGTCAATCAGATTCAATCGGATCTCCAGTAAAACATATTTGATATATCAAGCCTTTCACCCATTTCAGGTATTTTTTCTGGATTCTTACATTTCATCCGGCCGTCATGATATTGGCGCCGAAGATCAATGTTCCTATAACCATCAATCCTATTGCGAGAGTCGGATTCATTTTCTGTAACCATTGTGACAGGCCGTAGCAGCAGCAATATCCCGCTACCAGATTGCTGATGGTCCTGTTCAGCTCCTGAGGGTCCATCATTCCGGCGGCCAATCCCGTTGCCAGCGCGACAATCAGCAGGACAGCAGCCACGCTGCAGCAAAACGCACTGATATTCAGCGCTCTGATTAGTTTATCCATGTGCCCATCCTGCCTCATTCTGTATTTGATCCTATCTAATACTACTCTTTTCAATTAGTTGAAACAACTCCCAAAGACAAACAAAAGCCATCGAATGGAAATCGATGGCTTTCTTAATACCTTAAGGCTAAATGTAATGAATTCTTTGTTCACTTCCTGGCACAGTGCTGTCAATCGTATATTTCTTCGAGGCCCTGAGTTTGAAAAAGTCCAGCGCAACCTTTCCAAATAACGCATAGGTAAGCACATCTTCATCCTGCTCGATATATTCGCTTATCAGCTTTCTGTTTTCTTCAAGCTGCGGCTCCAGCAGGTCTGCCGGACGGCACTCAATCACGGGCTCATCTCCGATGATTTTCTTTCTGATCTCGTCAGAAATCGCCACTGCCGGTTTACCATACTCTCCACGGACATATGCCTTTATTTCCTTCGGAACCATCTTGTAACGCTCCCCGAGGACAACATTCAGCACAGCCTGGGTTCCTACCATCTGACTGAGGGGCGTAACCAGCGGCGGATAACCAAGATCCTCACGTACCCGCGGTACTTCTCTCAATACTTCATCATATTTATCAACAGCATTCTGCATCTGCAACTGTGATACCAAATTGGAGAGCATACCGCCCGGAACCTGATACAGCAGTGTGTTTACATCAACACCCAGCATTTTGGGATTGAGAATTCCTTCTGCCATGTAATTGTCCCGGATCGGCTGGAAGTGGTCACGAACCACATTGAGCTTAGTAAGATCCAGACCGGTGTCGTACGGTGTCCCGCTCAGTGCAGCCACCATAGGCTCCGTGGGAGGCTGGGAGGTGCCCATGGAGAACGGCGAAATTGCGGTATCCACAATGTCCACTCCAGCCTCGATCGCCTTCAGATAAGTCATTGCAGCAAGTCCGGAAGTGTAGTGGCTGTGAAGCTGAATGGGTATGCCGACAGTCTCCTTCAGTGCCTTAACCAGATCGAAAGCCGCATAGGGGGTCAGGATACCAGACATGTCCTTAATGCAGATTGAATCGGCTCCCATGGACTCCATCTCACTGGCAAGCTTCACATAAAACGGAATGTTGTGCACAGGACTGGTGGTATAGCTGAGAGCCGCCTGAGCATGTGCTCCTGATTTCTTGATTGCTTCAAGTGCGACGCGGATATTCCGGGTATCGTTCAGAGCATCGAAGACTCTAAGGATATCAATCCCGTTGGCCACAGATTTATAGATGAATTCACGGACGATATCATCCGGGTAATGTTTGTAACCCAGGAGGTTCTGACCTCGCAGGAGCATCTGCAACTTTGTGTTCTTTACCGCATTGCGGATTTTTCTGAGCCGTTCCCATGGGTCTTCATTAAGGAACCTTAAAGAAGCATCGAATGTTGCTCCGCCCCACATCTCCAATGAATGATACCCAACCTGATCCATCGCCTCTAGAATCGGCATCATTTCTTCCGTTTTCATCCGGGTTGCAATTAGAGACTGGTGCCCATCTCTAAGCACGGTTTCTGTTATTTTTACCGGTTTCATAGTTTCCTCCGCTGAACAAGATACTGGAATCCGACTGCTGTCCATATTATAAGTATTTTAGCATTTGCACTAAAACATGTACACAATACATCGAAAGTGATTTATAATATTGCTTAACAATCGTTATCAAAATCTCAGAGTGCTATTTTTTCATTGCCACTAATCGCCTTCTGACTGAATCATTATTATAAGGAGGAGCCTTATGGACAGGACGGACTACAGAATTATCGAGCGCTTACAGCTGGAGGGACGAATCTCCATGAAAGATCTTGGACTGCAGGTCGGGCTGACCGCCCCCGCAGTATCCGAAAGAGTCAAAAAAATGGAGGAATCGGGAATCATCACCGGATATAAGGCATGTATCGATCCAGCAAAGCTGAATCGCAATATCATGGCCTTCATCGATATCGCCATGGCGGCGGATAAATATACCGCTTTCCTTCACTTCGCCACAACCCGGCGGGAAGTAGTTGAATGTCACCATGTCACAGGCGGTGACTGTATGACCATCAAAGTGATGGTCCGTAATATGATTGAGCTTGAAGGCATCATTGACGACATAAAGAAAATGGGGAATACCCGGACATCCCTTATTCTCTCAAGTCCGATAGAGTCCAAGCCGGTTGCCTTATCGCCTGAGGAATTAAAATAAGAGGGTGGCATGTGAATGCCCCCTCTTATTTCTGATAGGTCTATAATAATGGCTTCTCGCTCTCTTTTCCCATCTGAAGGACTTCGCCTGCTGCAGCAACCAAGCTTGCAACGTTTGAAAGTTCTGACGGAATGATGAGTTTCGTGGCCTTGCCGTCTGCCACTTTAACCATGGCTTCAAAGCTCTTCAGCGCCAGGACCGCTTGATCAGCCTTGGCAGCTTTCAGCATCTCGAGACCCTTAGCGGTAGCCTGCTGGATGTTCAGGATAGCCTCAGCCTGACCTTCCGCTTCACGTATCTGTGCTTCCTTGGACGCTTCCGCCCGAAGGATTGTAGACTGCTTATCCGCTTCAGCATTCAGGATTCGGGAGGCTTTCTCCCCTTCAGCTTTCAGGATTGCGGATGCTTTGAATCCTTCCGCTTCTATTACAGCCCTTCGTCGTTCCCGCTCTGCACGCATTTGTTTTTCCATTGCATCCACTATGTCTGCAGGAGGCATGATGTTTTTCACTTCAACACGATTCACCTTTATGCCCCAGGGATCTGTGGCATCATCCAGTATGGCTCGCATCTGTGTATTGATCAATTCCCTTGACGTCAGGGTTTCATCCAGCTCCAGCTGACCGATGATGTTCCGCAGGGTCGTTGACGAAAGCTTCTCAATCGCCATGATGGGGTTGCTCACGCCATAAGCGAACAATTTCGGGTCCGTGATCTGATAGAAGATGACGGTGTCGATCTGCATGGTGACATTATCTTTAGTGATTACAGGCTGGGGAGGGAAATCCAGCACCTTTTCCTTCAAGGATACCTTCGCACTGATCTTATCGATCAAGGGCACCTTAACATGGAGACCTACCTGCCAGGTGGTGTGGTATGCGCCAAGCCGCTCCAGTACATACGAGCTTGCCTGGGGAACGATCCTTACGCTGGTCACCAACAGCATCACAACGAAAAACAGCAGAATTATGAATACAATGAAACCCATACCTGGCATAAATTATTCCTCCTTCACATCTACAGGATTGTCAACAGGTCTGACAATCAGCTTTACACCCTCCACACGGAGCACTTCAATTTCCAGCCCAACAGGGATGCTGACATCGTCCAGTTCGGCTTTTGCTGTCCATATCTGGCCGTTCACTTTGACCTGACCGACCTTATAAGGCGCGATAGCAACGTGGACAATTCCCGTTTTACCCATCAGGCTGTCCACATTTGTCATGGTATCTCCCACCTTGAACACTTTTTTGGCCAGCGGCCTGATAAATGCGAAGGTAAGCAGGGCCGACACCATGAATGCAACCAGTTGAACCTGAATCCCGAATCCCAGCATGGCCATTACCATACCGGCTAAGGATCCTACAGCGAACCAAATGCTGGTAAGACCCAGTGTGATTCCTTCAAGGACGGCGAATACGATCGCCAGGATTGTCCATATAAGAATCACGGATACCTCAACGCCAAAAATCATCATGGTCAACACCTCTTTTCCTGCTTAAATTATAGCTTAAGCCTGCCCCTGTTTTAAGAAAGTGTCATGAAAATGACCCGTCTTGCCACGAAAGTACGGAGGTTGATCATGAAAAGCTATTCGCTTCCCTGGGATATCTACCGGGAGTTCCTTCTGTTCATACTGATTGAGTTGGTATCATTGAATCTGCTGGCTGCGCTCTTCCATCTGTACCGCAGTCCTGCGCTTGGAACATCCGTTCTGCTGATTGCAGCTTTCAATTGTGTGATCGCATCGCTCTTTTATCGTATACGCATCCTGCGACAGCAGCTGTTCAACTCCGAACTGGAGAAACAACGCTGCCGGTTCATTGAAGGCGAGCTTCAAAGCTACAGGAAACACCGTCACGATATGAAGAATCATCTGCTGGTTCTCCACGAGCTGGCCAGACTGGGCCATATGGAAGAACTTCAGGATTATGTTGCGAATTATTCGGATTCGGTTCTGAAAACGGCTCTCATATCAGTTAAAACCGGCTCCGAGGAATTGGATATCCTCATCATCTCAAAGATTGAGTCAGCCCGGTCGCGGGGCATAACCTTTCAGTTCACATCCAGCTCCCCAGTGAACATCGGCTCCAGAAAAATCCCCATGGTGATATCCTTGTTCGCCAATCTGCTGGATAACTCACTTGAGGCTGCAGAAGCCGTTTTGGATCCCGATAACAGACTTGTGATCCTGCACCTTTACGACGATCCTATTGACACCATAGCCGTCCTGACCAATACATTTCCCGATGCTCAGACACCGAACCTTCAGCGCCTCTTCAGGGAAGGGTACTCACAAAAATCCCCCGACCGCGGACGAGGGCTTTCGATTGTTCAGAACATAATCGGACGTCTGGAGGGTCAGTTGAAAGTTGATCTGTATCAGGAAAAATTCTTCCAGGTCAAGCTGGAGCTGCCGAAGCACCGGCTGGTTTAATCACCCTCCTTCACCAGAACCGCCCTTACAGGGGATGCTTCTGCGCCCTGTATTTTCAAAGGAAGTGCACAAAGCTGATAAACCCCTGCTTCAGCTTCCTTCAACCGAAGCCCCTCGAGGATGATAATACCGGAAGCAAAAAGAATCTTATGGGTATCCTGTCGTTTCTGCTCCTTCTCAATCCGAAGAGCATCGATACCGACTCCGCAGACCCCGGTATCCTTAAGATATTGGGCACCGGTAGGGTCCAGCGATATGAAAGACTCATTGTATTTATCTTCAAATGAGTTCCTTGTTTTCAAAAGAACGAATTCACCGGCCTGGATACTGTGTTTAGCCAGGTTCTCTTCGCGGATGCAGTCTTCTACATCGGTGAGATCCAGGACACGGCATTCACTGATGACCTTGGACAAATCCAACCGATCAATTGAATCCCCACCCTCAACCATGTGTTTCGGGGCGTCCAGATGTGTTCCGGTATGAAGGTCGATATCCATCCGGGTCTCATGATAACCGGGATGCTTTGTTCCGCTGGCCGTCCAGATCAACGGCCGTCTATCCGCCTTGTTTTTGAAAACAGGCATGTTTTCTCTAATTGTCATGGAAATATCAATTATACGCATGATCAAACCCTCCTCTCTCAGTACTGATATCCCAAAACTCGCCTCCTAATCAGGAAACCTGCAATATGATGAAAGGACAAAAAATATGACTACTTGGAATTTAGATCCCTTCTATTCAGGATTTGATTCTCCTGAATTCCTTAACGACATGAAAACACTTGAACAGGAAATCAGCGCCTTTGAAACATGGAGCCCCGATAAAGACAAGCCTATCGAAACCGCTCTTGATTACCTGGCCAGCCAGGAATCCATCCAACTCCTGCGTGACAGACTTCTTCAATACTGCGAACTCAGCTATACAGTGGATACCTCCCATCCAATGGCTCAAAAATATCTCTTGCGGCTTGAAGACCTGAGCGCCCGGTTGACGCTGCCGGAAATCGCATTCAACGTCTTTCTTGGGGAAGTCACTGATTTTGACAGCCTGATCAATGAAAATCCCTATCTTAAAGCCCATGGGTTCATCCTTGCAGAACTGAAAAACCATGCCCGCTATCTGCTCAGCCCCCAGGAGGAGATTCTTGCCGCTCGCTTGAAATCCACCGGTTCCAGCTCCTGGGAGCTTTTGCACAGCCAAATCACATCAGAACTGATGATCCCGTTCGTTAAGGCTGATGCCGACACGATACTCACACTTTCTGAAATACGCGGACTGGCTTCTCACCAAGATGGGGATATCAGAAAACGCGCTTATCAGGCCGAGCTGGCCGCGTATCCTGGAATTGCTGCCCAATCCGCCTTTGCACTTAACGCTATCAAGGGTGAGGTTCTTACATTGGGATCACTTAGAGGATATGAGTCACCACTGGATGAGGCTCTGATCAGCAGCCGACTGCAGTCAGAGACACTGAGCGCCATGATAACAGCCATTGAGGGCCGGCTTCCAGACCTTCGCGGTTATTTGAAGGAAAAAGCTGCACGGCTCGGTTATGATAAAGGGCTTCCATTCTACGAGCTGTTCGCTCCCCTCGGCAACGCCACAAAAAGCTATAGTATTGAAGAGGCCAAGGAGCTGATTCTCAGTGTTTTCGGTGAATTCAGCCCTGGACTTGCGGCCTATGCAGATGATGCCTTCACTTCCCGGCGGGTTGATTGGCTCCCCAGGAAGGGCAAGGTCGGCGGGGCTTTCTGCTCCTATAGCCATCGCTTGGGTGAGAGTCATATCCTGCTCAATTTCACAGGCAGCCTGGATGATATAACAACTCTGGCCCATGAGCTCGGTCATGGCTATCACGGCGCACAATTGACAGGTGAATCGATCCATAATATCCACTACCCCATGCCACTGGCAGAAACCGCCTCCATATTCTGCGAAACCCTGATGGCCCACTCACTGATGAAGCGGCTCTCCCCCGCTGAACAGCTGGGAATTCGGGAGCTGCGCCTTCAGATGATTTCACAGGTGCTTATCGATATCTATTGCCGCTTCATTTTTGAAAACGAGGTTTTCAGGAATCGCAAGGATTTCAGCCTTCAGCCTGAAGAATTGAACGCCCTGATGGCGGACTGTCAGAAAAAGGCATATGGCGATGGCCTGGATCCGGAATTCCTCAACCCCGGCATGTGGATCTGCAAATCCCATTATTACAGCGGCTCACTCAGTTATTACAACTTCCCCTATGCCTTTGGGCTGCTCTTTTCTACAGGACTCTACGGCAGATTTTTACAGGATGGTCCTGAATACATCCCGAACTATCAGTCTCTGCTCAGATCTACAGGCAAGCTTTCAGTGGAAGCAGTCCGGGCATAAGCCGGCATGGACGTCCCGGTCC
>CAZEHS010000050.1:0-22231 GCA_964511875.1 uncultured Peptostreptococcaceae bacterium | reverse complement strand
GACGCCCTACTGGATCGCCGCACTCGGGATCGCCTTCGGGATCATGTTCGCGAAAGAGGTTTTCGGCGGCTTCGGCAGGAATGTCTTCAACCCCGCCCTGGTGGGGCGCGCATTTGTCTATGTGAATTTTCCCGCATTCATGACGATCCAGTGGACCCAGCCTTCACGAGGGTTTCCCGGAGGTTTCGGCTTCTGGCTCGGCGCTCCTGCAGATTCACTGACCACCGCTACCCCCATGCTGAGCTACCGTGCCAGTGGGTTCATGGAGCCTCTCCAGAACATGTTTCTTGGAAACACCTCAGGCTCTCTGGGTGAAACAAGCGCCCTGCTGATCCTGTTTGCGGGCGCCTACCTGATTTATACAAAAACAGCGTCCTGGGAAATCATCCTGTCAACTATACTGGGCTTTATCGGGGCGGATGCCGCCTTTCATTTCCTGGGTTTCAGCCAGGTACCCACCCCAGTGTTCGGCCTGCTCTCCGGAGGAATCCTGTTCGGCGCCGTCTTCATGGCAACCGATCCGATTTCCTCCCCTAAAACCCAGAAGGGCAAATGGATCTATGGTCTGTTCATTGGCCTGGTCACCGTCATCATACGTGGTTTTGCACTGTTCGCCGGGGGTATGATGTTCGCCATCCTCATCGCCAATACCTTCGTTCCTATTTTGGATGAAGGCGTCAAGTCAATGGAGAATGCCGCAGCCGGCAAGAAGGGGGCGATCCTTTGACCAGAAAGAAAAAAGCGGTCCTTTACCCTGTACTCTTCATGATGGCGGTTACGGCCGCCTATACCCTGGCGTTGGCCTTGATCAACGAGGCGACCATCGGTATCATTCAAGAACAGGAGGCAACCCGTCAGAAACAGACCATCCTGTATGTTCTGAACCTGGAAGTGCCGGAAGACCCGGCTGCAGTACGGGAAACCTTCGATCGGCTGATTCGGCCGGAGAAACAATACTTTGAGGCTGTCGAAGGCGATAAGACTCTGGGCTTTGCTTTTCCGATCGAGGGTCCCGGCCTCTGGGGAAGGATGTCCGGTTATGCTGCTGTGGATGCTGAAGGCTCCAGTCTCCTGGGAATGGATCTACCGGTTCAGAATGAGACACCGGGCCTTGGGGGGCGGATCACGGAGTCGTGGTTCAAGGAGCAGTTCCGGAACATCCCTCTGAAGGGATCCGGTGAAGACTCATTCATTTTCAAGCCCGCATCGGGAGGAAATGTGGATGCCATCACCGGCGCTACACAGACCTCTGAATTTGTGCGCAAACTCCTGAATGAAGATACGGACAGCTTCGTACGGCAGCTGAAAGGGGGGAATTAAGTGAAAACCAACATCAAGAAAATCTTCCACGACGGTTTGGTAAAGGACAACGCCGTATTCCGGCAGATCCTGGGTATCTGTTCAGCGCTGGCGGTTACCAACCTCATGATGAACTCCCTGGTTATGGGGCTGGGTCTGATGTTCTCTACGGCCTTTTCCTGTGCAACCTATTCAGCTCTGCGTTCCGCAACGCCAAAGCATATCCGGATGATGGTCCAGACGCTGATCATCTCCGCCTACGTCATCATCCTTGATATATTCCTGAAGGCTTACTGGCCCGATATGAGTAAGGCTCTGGGTCCCTATGTCGGCCTTATCATAACCAACTGCATCATTATGGGCCGCTGTGAAGCCTATGCCCAGAAGAATCCCCCCCTGCCTTCCTTTCTGGACGGCATCGCCGCCGGCGCCGGGTACACCGGTGTGCTGCTTACCATCGCTTTTTTCAGGGAACTGCTGGGTTTCGGATCCATTTTCGGGTTCAATATCCTGGGTGCCGGTTGGATCAACTGGACACTGATGATTATGCCGCCTGGCGCCTTCTTCATGCTTGCGGTCGTCATCTGGTTGTCCAATTATGCATTTCCGGTTGTCCAAGCTAAGGAACCGATGAAGCAAGGGGGCGGCCGCTTATGATAGAAATCAATCCGATGATCATTTTTTTCGCTGCCATCTTCACCAATAACATGATCCTTTCGAATTTCCTGGGCATGTGCTCCTTCATTGCCGTTTCCGGAGAGATCAAGACCGCTATGAATCTGGGACAGGCCGTCACCTTTGTCCTCACCTTCACGACCCTACTGAATTATATGGCCTACCATCTTGTGATTGTTCCATTACACTTGGAATACCTGCGGTTCATCGTTTTCATCATCATAATCGCTGCCTTTGTACAGCTGGTGGAAATGATCATTGACCGCTATTTCCCAACACTTTACTATGCACTTGGGATCTTCCTTCCACTAATCACTGTGAACTGTGCCATTCTGGGCGTCAGTCTCTTCATCATCATCCGGGATTACGACATGCTTCAGTCCCTGGCTTTCGGCGTCGGCTCCGGGTTGGGTTGGACACTGGCCATCGTCACCCTTGCCGGCATCCGCCAGAAGATAAAGAACAATCCACTACCGAAGGGCCTCGAAGGACCCGGCATCACCCTGATCATCACCGGACTCATGGCCCTGGCCTTCATCGGGTTTTCCGGAATCGTCCAGATACAATAGGAGGCCCCTCATGGAACGTATTCTATTGACAGTATCAGTGATTACTGCCATCGCAGGGATCCTGGCGTTTCTGCTCTCCATGGCAAACCGGACAATCGCTGATTACGGGGAGAAGAACATCCGGATCAATGACACAAGGGACCTGGTAGTGGAAGGGGGCAGCACACTGCTTTCCTCCCTGATGGAGCATGAGATTTTCATCCCTTCCGCCTGCGGGGGCAAGGGGTCCTGTGGCTACTGCAAGATCCATGTCATATCGGGCGGAGGACAGTTCCTGCCTACCGAGAGCGGCTATGTAACACCTGAGGAAGCCTCAGCAGGCATCCGTCTTTCCTGCCAGTGCAAGGTGAAGGACAACATGACCATCCAGATTCCTGATGAGCTTTTCAATGTGAAGCAGTATGATTATATCGTGAAAAAGATAGTCCCTGTCACAGAGAAGATCAATCAGGTATTTCTGGATCTTCCGCCTGAGAAAGAAATCCTGTTCAAACCGGGTCAGTATATCCAGATTCAGACTCCTCCCTATGGTGATATCGAGGAAGAGGTCTATCGTGCTTACTCTATCGCCTCCTCCCCAAGCAGCACAAATTCAATCCAGCTGTTCATCGGTTATGTGCCTGAAGGAATCTGCACCACATACATCCATCAATATCTGAAGGTGGGCGATGTCCTCACTATGGCAGGGCCTTTTGGCGAATTCCGGTATCAAGACACCGAAAGGGATATGGTCCTTGCCTGCATCGGAACAGGACTGGCTCCTATCATGTCCATCCTCCGTTATATGCGGGAGAATGAAATCCACCGGAAAGCAACCCTGTTCTTCAGCGCTCGAACCCGTAAGGATCTATATATGGTCGAAGAACTGGATGAAATCCAGAAAGCGCTCCCGAATTTCAAGCTTGTCTGTTCCCTGACAAGACCCACACCTGAATGCCATTGGGATGGCGAGGTTGGAAGAGTCCCTGATCTTCTTGAGAAATATGTGGAAAATGCTGCTGAAGCAGAAGCTTACCTCTGCGGAAATAATGATATGATAGACTCAGTGGTCACGGCATTGAAAGCCAAGGGCATGCCGGATACTCGAATCTATTATGATAAATTCATGTAAGGAGCCTCTCATGACCCTCTATTACAGCTTTGTTGAACATCCACTGACACGGCTGATCCTGTTTTCCTCAGAAAATGGACTCCGGTCGGTTCATTTCATCCCCCAGGGAGATCCCCTGCCGGATCCCGGAGAATACCATCCGGACGTTACCATGCTGCCTGACCGGCATCACAACTCAGCCATCGCTCAGCAGCTTCACCTGTATCTGGAAGGGGTTCCTGTAAACTTCAATTGCGCATTTGATCTGGTCGGAACGCCCTTCCAGAAAAGTGTCTGGACCGCAATATCCAAAATCCCATTCGGGCAGACCCGTACCTATGGAGAACTGGCTGCCCAGATTGGAAGTCCCAGCGGTTCTCGAGCCGTCGGCGGTGCAACCGGCCGCAATCCCATCTCCATCATCATCCCCTGACATCGGGTCATGGGCGCCGGCGGCGCTCTGACAGGATTCTCGGCTCCTGATGGAATCGAACTGAAAAAGAAGCTGCTCCGACTGGAGGGGCATGATTATTAAAACCAATCGCTAGGCAATTCACGAAGCCTGTCATTGCGAGCATAGCGCAGCAATCTCTCCCTTTGTCTATGCTCATTAATTACAGCATCCAAAGGGAGAGATTGCCGCGTCGGTGGCACCTCCTCGCAATGACAGTCTTAAAAAAACTCATGTGAGCGAATCGCCGAACATCATTCATGATTGTGCTATAATTATGATATGGAAAAATAAAGGAGGTTTTTGATATGGGGTTGTTTGATGCGATAAAGAAGCAGTTCATTAATGTAATTGAATGGAATGAACAGAATTCCGACCGGATCATCTATAAATTCCCGGTAGCGGGGAACGAGATAAAGATGGGGGCGATTCTTACTGTACGACCCAGTCAGGTGGCTATTTTCCTGAACGAAGGCAATATCGCCGATGTGTTCCAGGAAGGCCGCTATGAGCTTTCCACCCAGAACATGCCTGTCATGACCACGCTGGAATCCTGGAAATACGGATTCAACTCACCCTTTAAAGCGGATATCTATTATCTGAACATGAAGAATTTCATCGATCAGAAATGGGGGACCACGAATCCCATAATGCTCAGGGATGCAGATTTCGGCATTGTCCGGTTGCGCGGCTTCGGCACATTCTCATACCGTGTAAGCGATCCGGTAAAGTTCCTGACCAACGCCCTGGGCACTGATCTCTCGGCCTCCACGGATGACTTCACACCCCAGTTCAAACGACAGGCAGTATCAGCACTTTCGGACCTCATTGCCGAATCCAGGATAGCTGCTCTGGATCTGGCCATGCATTATGACGAGATGGGAGCCAGTCTTAAAGAGAAGATGCGGGACAAATTCGATTATATGGGACTTACCATTACGGATTTCACCATTGAGAATCTTTCTCTGCCTCCAGAGGTGGAAGCTGCCATGGACAAGCGCTCATCCATGGGCGCTCTTGGCGATTTGAACCGATACACCCAGTTCCAGGCTGCTGAAGCCCTTAGGGATGCTGCCTCTAACGAGGGCGGCGTCGCAGGGGATATGGCGGGGCTCGGTGTCGGACTGGGCATGGGCCAGATGATGAGTAATGCAATGCAGCAGGGAATGCAGCAGAAACCCCAAACCACCGATCAGACAGCGGGAATTCCCTGCCCCAAGTGCGGTCAGCCTAATCCAGCAGGCAGCAAATTCTGTGCCGGATGCGGCAGTGCGCTTCAGAACGGATCTGTTACGAAGCCCTGTATCCAGTGCGGCAGGCCTGTGGGACTTGATGCCAAGTTCTGTCCGGAATGCGGCGCGTCCCAATCCGCTCCGAATACCTGCCCTGCATGCAATATGAAAATCGAACCGGGAACAAAGTTCTGTCCAGGCTGTGGCACCAAAATATCCGGCTGAGCGCCGATGCTTACAAAATAGACGACCATGGAACCACCGAATCCACCGAAATCACCGAAGAGATCTATGTCGGTGTACTCGGTGGATTCGGTGGTTTCGCATTTTGATTCCCGATTTTACGATAGGATTCCATCAAGTATATGGACAGTTCTTCCTGCTTTCTGAGCGACTTCATGGTCATGGGTTATGACAATGATGGTGATTCCCCGAGCATTCAGTTCCTTGAATAATTCCATGATTTCATGACCGGTTGCGGAATCCAAGGCACCGGTGGGTTCGTCGGCCAGGATGATGTCAGGCCCGCCTACCAGAGCCCGTGCGATGGCAACCCGCTGCTGCTGACCGCCGGACAGTTCGTTGGGCTTATGGAGCATCCGCTCCCCCAGCCCCACGCTATCCAGGGTTTTTGCTGCCGCTGCATAGGCTTCCGATTTATCCATGCCCCTGAAAAACAGGGGTAATGCTACATTATGCAGGGAATTGAACCGGGCGATCAGGTTGAATTTCTGGAAAACAAATCCAATTTTGCGGTTTCGGATTTCAGAAAGCTCATCCTCGGAGTGGGCCAGGATGTTTGTCCCACCCAAGGAGTAAGATCCGGAATCTGCGATATCGATGCATCCGATGATATTCATCAGGGTTGTCTTACCGGAACCGGAGGGACCGAGAATGGCCAGGAATTCCCCGTATTTGATTTCCAGGCTCACATTTTTCAAGGCGGGCACGGTGTTATGTCCCATCTTATAGCTTTTAATGATGTTCTCAAGTGTGATGACCGGGCCGCCGGTGTTCATTGGGCGCTCCCTGCGGTGACATTGACCTGTAGGATGGTGACGCCGTCGGTGTCGTATTGGACCGTGATGATATCACCGGTTATCAGATCCGAAAGCTGCAGTGATGTCTCTCCGCTCTGTCCTCTCGACACAATCGGGACCCCTACCGGAATCTGAATCAACTGGGTTTCGCCTGTCAGCTTGACCGTCCGTGATTGACTGAACCCCTCTGGAGGGCCACCAATCATATCGCCCCCTGTGGGCCTTGCTGCTTGGGTAGTATCGGTTGTCCCTTCCGGTCGTTTAGGTACCTCCGTCAGCGCTAAAGTCACTTCATTTCCCAAGATATCCTGGATCTGTCCCCGAACCCGCTTCCCTTGGGGGACACTGTCCTGATCATCCGGTCTGTTTGATCCAGCTGCCTGGGCTGAGCCCGTCCCGGCAGACGCCGTATCCGTTTTTTGAGGCTGCGTCTCCGTGGTCTGTGACGTGGCCCCGTTCCCACCTGAACAGCCCGTGAACGCCAGGGCCAGGATTGTAATGATTGCAATCTGTTTATTCATTGTTCATCTCCCTAAATGTGATTATTCGTAGTTCAAAGCATCAATAGGCTTCAGGGCTGCGGCCTGAGACGCCGGGTAATAACCGAAGAAGGTGCCGATGACTCCGGATGACAGGAACGCCAGTCCATTTCCCAAATTACTGCCCACCACCTGAACCGACATGGCGGAAAGCACTGGTAATGCCAGATTCCCTAGAAGGATTCCCGCCAAGCCGCCTACAACGCTGACCAAAACTGCTTCGAAAAGAAACAGAAGCAGGATATCCTTGCGCTTGGCTCCGATGGATTTCAGGATGCCGATCTCACGGGTGCGCTCCTTGACCGAAACAAACAGAACATTCATGATGCCTATTCCACCGACAATCATGACCACCACCGAAATTGAAAAAAGCATCATGGTCATGGTCTTTGCCGAATCCCGCGCAGTTTCCAGACGTTTTCCCGCATCCATGATCCGGAACTTATCCCCGTTGCCTTCATGGAGCTTGTTCAGGGTGGTCCCGATTTCTTCAATGATTGTTGAAACATTCTCGATATCGGAGGCCAGGATCATGATCTGGGGAGCTGCCATGGGACCGGTCAACTGTTTGGCCGCTGTGCTGTAAGGAACATAAACGGTTTCATCCGGATTCATGCCTGGGCCTGCTTCACCCATTTCTCCTAAGACACCGACTATCTCGAAACGTTTCCCATTGACGAGGATCTTCTGACCAAGGGCCGATTCTGGGGCGTCCGGGAAAAAGAGGTCTGCAATGCTGTACCCGATGACTGCTACCCGGTTCATTTCAACATTGTCAGTTTCTGTAATGAAAGCTCCGTAAGCGACGTCCAGATTGTTGATTGCCATGATGGCTTCCGTCGCCCCGGCAACCGTGTAGGTATCCGTTTCCGTTTCATAAGCGATAGTACCGCGGCTGGAGAGCATCATCGAGCTGGCCTGGATACCGGATATCTGATCTGTCAGGGCTGTATAGTCTTCTGTGGTCAGACTGTACTTGGCATTCTCCCGGCCCATGCCGCTCATGACAGTGACCGTCCCGACATTCATGCTTTTATACTGCTCTTCTATGGCCGCTTGGCCGCCCATTCCAATGGCCAGAACGACTACGATCGTCAGAGCACCCACGACAATCCCCAGAGTAGTCAGGGCAACCTTCAGCCGGTTTTCACGGATACTCAGGATGACCGACAGGAGGATCTGATTCAGCTTCATTTCGTCGCCCCCGTTTTTACGGTCTCAATCAGAACGGTCTCACCCGCCTTGAGCCCGCTTACGACCTCTGCTTTTGTCCCATCAGTGAACCCAGTTGAGATCACACGTTCCTCAACAGCACCGGCGTCAGTTTTCACTTTGACCATCTGCTTTTTATCCGAAATGAAAACAGCCTTATTGGGGATGATCAGAACATCCTTTTTCTCTTTCTGGATGAATTCCACGGTGCAGGACATTCCGGTCTGTATCTTCGGTGCTTCCGAATCCAGCAGCAATGTGGCCGAATATGTCACAATGCCGTTGTTATCGATAGTGGGCATCGCTTCCACTGAAGTGACTTTGGCTGGATACGTTTCTCCTTCAGATGCTTCGAACGTTACCTGAGCCTGTTGACCCATCGTCAATTTCGAGTAGTCTATTTCCTGCACGGCCACGACAACACTGACCTTCTCATTGGGGGCCAGAGTGAACAAATGGCCTTGATCTGAAGAGGCCGCATCGGTACTGCTTCGGACATAGTCACCGGCAACACCGGTTATTTTCACAATGCGTCCGTTCATATCAGAAGTAAGCACTGTGTCATCCAAGTCAGTCTTTGCCTGATCCAAAGCGATCTGAGCAGAATCGAGGTTGGCCTTTTGAGTCTGAATATTCGAATTGTCCTGCTTCATCAGATCAAACCGGGAAAGTTCGCCTTCATAGCTGGTCTTAGCGGATTCATAAGCCATGCGGCTTAGCTCGATTTCCTGTGCAGAATAAGCCTCCGTCAACTGGGTCTTAGGCAGATAATCCGCTGCAGCCTTATCCAATGCTGCTTTGGCTGAATTGAGACTTTGCCGTTCGCTCAGGTCACTGATTTTTTTAGAATTCACCGCAGAATCATAAGCCGACTTCGCCTTCTTATAATTGATTTCTGCTGTCGTTACGGCTTTCTGGTAATCTTTGGGATTGATTTCTGCCAGCTTCTGACCCACTGTGATGGTATCCCCTTGCTGGACGTTCAATGCCTTCAACACCCCTCCCACAGAAAAATCCAGGTAAATTTCATCCCGCTTCGCGCTGCCGTCACTCTTCCAGGAAAGCTTGAGATCTCCCTGTTCGACCACTGTTTCTGTGATCACCGGCTCAGACGGATCCGCCGTCTGCCCCTTCACGACATAATAGCCTGCACCCGCCAGAACAAGCAGCGCCACCACTAAGACCCCCTGCTTTTTTCCGCCTTTCAGCCCTTTGAACATGTGAACCTCCCTCTTTCTTTACAGCTTGCAGGGTATATATGCAATTGTCCCTGTCTGATAAGAACAGAATAGTCCAATTTTGTGACGGCTCTGTGATGATGCTATAAAAAACACCCCAGAAGTTAGATTTTGTGTCTAACTTCTGGAGTGCAGTTCATTAAGGGTTGTTCAAGATGCGGCAGCTGGCCAGAAAAAGCCGAACACAACGCCTTTTTCCGCATTCTCGGCAAAACAGTTTCCTTCATGGGCTTCAGCAATCGCCCGGGCGATGGATAGACCGAGGCCAAAACCTGCCCCCCGGGAAGCAGCACCTTCACCTGCTTTATAGAACGGTTCCCAAATCCGGTCAAGCTCATCTGGAGGAATCGGCAAGCCTTGATTGAATACCTTGATATAGGTATCTCCACCTTCGATTCCATAAGAGATACTGACGGGTTCCCCAGGGGTTCCGTGATTCAGTGCGTTATTCAGGAAATTCGAGAGGATCTGTCCGATACGCCCTTCGTCGCCAAAAGCCATGCAGGGGTCCGGTCCGATCACTTCAATCGGTGAATTCTTCGATTCTCTCAGCGTTTCAACCCGCTGGGTCGCAGTGCGTATCATCTGAGCCAGATCAAAGGTTGCAGGGATCACAGTGAAAGCACCGGCTTCATAGCTGGACAGATCCAGCATATCCCGGATCAGTCCCCCCATTTTCTTCGTTTCATCGACAATCACATCACAATATTCACGCACATCCTCAGGGTCATCAACGACACCATGACGAAGACCGTCCGCATAACCCTGAATCATACTGAGGGGCGTTCGAAGTTCATGAGAAACCGATGATATGAATCGCCGTCTTTGCCGGTCCAACTCCCGCTCATGTTCAATTTCCAGATGAAGCTTGCCATTTGCTTCCTTCAGTTCGTTCAGTGTCCTGTGCAGGTTTTCAGACATCGACTGGATGCTTGACCCCAGGGCCCCCAGCTCGTCCCTACTGGAAATGACGACAGATTCTGAAAAATCAAGATTCGCCATTTTTCGGGCTACCCGATCCATATTCATGATCGGCGCCGTCAGCCGCCCTGAAATCAGGAATACACCTATGGAACCCACCAGCAGCACCACTGCACCGGAGGCAAGTATGAAGATTGTTGCCAGCTGACTGCTTTCCTTCAAGGGCATCAGGGGCTTGGTCAGCAGGAGGATCTTTCCGTTGTCGAGCCGCTCCAGCATTATGACAGACCGCCGGGGTCCCTCTGCTTTTTCAGTATAAAAGAGCCGTTTGCTCTCAGGCTCCGATTCAAACTTACGCAGCAGATCATTCGATTCATCAATCACGTTGTTATCGTCTCTGCGAATATCCGATTCCGGCCGGTCGGCGCCGACTGGTCTCGCCATCTTTGCCCGCGGAAGCCCGGTATTGTATTCCAGCATACCCGTCTCTGAAAGCACCCCGATGAACAGTCCGGAACGATAGGAAGCCTCCGCAACAGTTTCCTCCGAAAAGGTACCTTTTTTCACCGCATCCGCCAAGCCGTCTACAGTCCGTTCCATGGCCTGTCGGCTCCCAAAAATAAAGATATCGTCCAGAAAAAAAACATTGATGACCAGAACCGAAATGAGAAACAGGCTTATCAGGCCTAAAAAGGCAGTGAACAGGTTGGTGCGTATGGATCTGAACATATTCAGACCTCCAATCGGTAACCGTGTCCACGGACCGTCTTTATCCGTTCTCCGGCAGTACCGATCTTTGACCGGAGATTCTTGATATGGGTATCCACTGTTCTGGGATCCCCGAAAAAATCCGCACCCCATACACCATTCAGCAGCGTGTCCCTATCCAGTGCGATGTTCCGGTTGGCAACGAGGAATGCAAGGAGCTCGTATTCTTTGGGTGCCAGATCCACATGAACCCCTGAAACACTTACCTGACGCGCCCTCTCATCCACCAGCAATTCACCCATCTGAAAAATCTGACGGGGATTGGGCTGTGTTCTTTTAAGCATTGCCTTCACCCGTGCCATGAGGATTTCATATTCAAAGGGTTTTACGATATAGTCATCCGCACCGGATTTGAAGCCCGTAAGTTCATCCTGGGTATCACCCAGTGCAGTAAGAAACAGTACGGGCACGTCAGAGGTCTGCCGTATTTCCCGGCAGACCTCCCAACCTTTCAGTACTGGCATCATCACATCCAGAATTACCAGATCCACATCCGGATTCTGTCCGAACATTGTCACTGCCTCCAGCCCATTGGCTGCTTCAAGGACATTGTAGCCTTCTTTTTTCAAAAAGTCCCGAATCAGCATCCGGATACCACGCTCGTCTTCAGCGATAAGGATCGTACTCTGGCAATTCATGGCATACCTCTCTCAATCCGTTATTCAGCGACCTCAGATGTTTTCACTGGAACCTCTTCACGAGGGCCCTTCCCTCCAAATCCGGGGCCGTGTCCACGATCGCCGGATTCGTGATTCTCCATCAATGACTGCAGACCATCAGCCTGAGCCTGAGTCAGCGTTCCAGCGCCGACCAGACTGCTGTACACTTCTTTAATGGCAGCATCCCGTTTTTCCTGTATTGCCGTTCGCTCAGCCTGCATTTTTTCTTTAAAAGCAGTTCGTTCAGCGTCTGTCATGCTCGCGAAATCGACTTTTTCACGTGCAGTCGATGGTTTAAGCGCATCCATTTTGGCAATCATGGATTCTCTTACAGCATCCATCGCCGTTTTTACAGCGCTTGAGTCAGTAAAAGTACCAGCATCAACTAAGGGCTTTACCTCTGCAGCAAAGGCTGCATCCCGTTGGGCGATCATGTAAGTGTCGATTTTTTCTGCCAGCGTCTTAGTAATCAGACCTTCTTCAGCCATTCTTGCAAAGGGCGAGAGTTTCTCAGTTCCCGCAGCAGGAGGTGTTTTGATATCCGCTCCTGCCGCCCTCATCGTTTCGCGCTGAGTTATCATGGCCTTCTCCACCGTGGCCTGTTCGTCCGCCGTGATGATTCCGGCAGTCACCAGCTCGCTGAGCATCCCGGCTCCACGGTCGCCTCTCTGTTCCATATGCTTGATCATACCGGTGCCTGTAGTGGACAGCGTATCTGCATAGACCACTGCTCCTGTTGCCAGAAGGCTTCCTAGAAGCACTACACTGATGATTTTCTTCATCCCTGAAATGTTGTTTGTCATTTTCTCTGTCTCCTCTCGTTCTCAAATTCCCCACTGGGGATACATTAAGATTAACGCCCCAATGTGAAGTCTGTGTGACGGAGTAAGTCAGATTCATGACAAACCTGTGAACGGTCAATGAACGTTCTTTTTAAAATCCATCGTGATCAGCTCCAACACCTGTTCCGGAGTAAGATGTGATGCATCGATGAGTATCCTGTGTTTTTTCTCCTGGTCCTTATATGAGATTCTGGCTGGTGTAGGATCATCAGGCTCATCATCATCCCCATAGGCGATGATGGTGATTTCCGCCTGTAATTCCCTTCCCGGCGGGACCACTTCAAATCCGGAAGCAATCAGAAGCCTCTTCAGATCGTCCAGACCCTCCTGCAATGCGATACGATAGCGCTTCATGAGTACGCCCCCTTTCAGGTCATATGAATCTTATTTATTGGATATTAATACCCAAAATCCTCTGTTTTCAAGCTATTTTTTTAAACGGGCCTTCAGTTCTGAGAGTTGTGAAACATGCTTCTTTTCTTCATTTATCAACTGCTTCAGACGGTCCTGTTCGTGCTCCGGCAGATGTTCTTCCAGATCGGCCAGATAACGGATGGTCTTACGTTCCAGCTTCAGGCTGGCTTCGATGGCGTCCTCAATGGATCTGAAAGCGCCTTTATGAGCTTCCAACCCGAATTCCTCTTCAATCCGCGCCACTGTAAACCTATCCTCAGCGAGCAGCTCCGCACTCAGTCCCAATCGCCAGCAAATATCCCCATAGATTTTTCTGTGGCGTGCTTCGTCGTTTGCCAGCATCGTAAAGAGCGTTCGAATCTGCAGATCCTTCTGAGCTTCAGCCAGCTCCCTGTAATATTTGCCTCCGGATTCCTCTAAAATGACCAAAACCGTCATGATTTCTTTCAGCACGAGTGATGCAGGCATGGTTGTCTCCCCCTGATTAATTAGTATATGATAATCGTAATCAATTAAATGAATTCTGTCAAATCGCTTTTAGAATTGCCAGTCGGATCAGCCTCTCATGGATTCCAAATTCCGGCAGCAGCTTTCGGCACATAAAGACAACCTGAAGCTCCAATTCCGGGAAAATATAAATCCGCTGACCGCCATGGCCAAATGCCGCATAAAACCGGTTCCCTTCCAGCGCGCCTATCCAAGTCTGGAACCCATAGCCCAGATATCCCCGGGTACCAGTCACCTGTACCTTCGAAAGCGCTTCCATATAAGGTTCGGAAATCAGACGTTTTTCTTCATACCTGCCTTTTCCCATCAGCAGTCTGCCTAGCCTGTTCATTCCCTCTGCCGTAAGACTGAGTCCATGACCGCCATAAGGGATTCCCCTTCGGTCCACAGACCAAGCCCAGTGCCAGTCAGGCACACCCAGGGGGGCCCATAGGACTTCACGGGCATACGCCTGCGGGTTCATACCGGTGACTCTGTTTAGCAGGATCATCAGCAAGTGGGATAAACCGCTGTTATAGGCATACGTTTCGCCAGGACTCGCCGCCAATGGCTGTTCCAGAATGAAACGAGCGGGGTCCTCGGCATTCAGAAGTTGACGGAAAACGCCGTCCGGGCTTCCGAAGGTTTCAATTTCAGGCCATTGGTACCCAGCGGTCATCGTCAGGATATGATGCAGCGTCAGTTTTTCTGGAATCAGATCGCCATATTCCGGCAGGATTTCCCTGATCGCTGCATCCAGCCCCTTGATGAATCCCTGCTCCAGTGCTTTTCCAACCAGCAGCGCTGTCACCGTCTTGCTTACAGAGAACACCGGCAAAGGCTCTTCAGGATTCAGGGTTTCGAACCACTCGTCCATCAGCACTGTTTCGTGATGTCGGACACAGCAGTAAAGGACATTCTTTCCCCGCTTCCGGAGATTCATGATTTCAGAAACAAGTAAATCCATGACATCCCTCCTGTTGCCATCCCTATGGGTTTAAGATATGCTGTTTCAAAGAATGGAGGACACCCAATGACGTTTATCATCCATATCCTATTGTACCAGATTCTACCCGTATTTTTACTGATCGGCACCGGCATGCTCATCAATCTGCGCTACGGACTGGATGTCCGCACCCTCAGCCGATTGACCGTTTATGCCCTTGTGCCTGGCTTCATATTTGTCACGCTCTACGAAACCGGAATTCCCCCAGAGCTTCTGAAAGCCTTGGTTTACGCCGTTCTACTGCTGATCCCGCTAGGACTGGCAACCGCACTGTATTCACGAATCAGCGGCCAAAGTCATTCCCTTGGCAGCGCCACCCTGAACAGCGTGCTGTTCTACAACAGCGGCAACTTCGGCCTCCCCCTGATCACCCTGGTATTCATGAACAGCGCTGAGGCTCCCTTAGCCCTTTCAACCCAGGTGATGGTGCTGCTTGTCCAGAATCTCGCGGGGAACACCGTAGGCTTTTATCTGGCCGGCCGCGCTCAGATGCACAGGGATCAGCTGTTTAAGCTGATCCTTGGCATTCCCGCCATGTACGCTCTTGGAGCCGCGCTGATATTAAAAGCACTCCCCATCGATGCCACAACCTTTTTTTTCTGGCCAACCCTCGTATATCTTAAAGGCGGCCTCATTCCCGTAGCCCTCTTCACCCTTGGCGTACAGCTCTCAAAATCCCGTTTTAGAGCTGACAACCCGACAGTCTGGGCAGCAGTTGGTCTACGCCTTCTCATCAGCCCGATTCTTGCCTATGGTCTGCTCCTTATTATGCAGATTCATGGCACAATGGCCCAGGTGCTCCTGATCGGTTCAGGCCTCCCCTCTGCCGTCACCACTGCACTGGCTGCTGTTGAATTTGATAATGAGCCGGATTTTGCATCGCAGACGGTGATGGTTACAACGCTGCTGTGTGCGGTAACGCTGGCGGTGCTGATTCCGCTGGCGCAGTGGTTGTTCCCGATTTGAAGCTAGCCTTGTATTCAAGGCTTTGCAACTTCTTTGAGCGTGATTCTTTATTCAGGCAACTATTGTATTTTCAGTTAGCCAGATAGTACATTGGGTATAACATAACAGACAGTCATGATTTATAAGATCCATGCCTGGCTGGAAGTGGATGCCGTGGCTTTTATTCCGGGTTGAAAGCGCCCAATATACAGGAGGCTACCGATGAAAGATCTGAGCTTTGAGAAAGACCGTAGTGCACTTCTCATCATCGACATGCAGAACGGTTTTATCCACCCGGAGGGTTCCCTGTCTCGTATGGGCCTCGACACCTCCCGTACTTCCCTCGCCATTGAACCGGTTCAGCAGCTGAAAGCAGCGTTCAAGGCACAAAACCGGCCCGTTATCTATATCCGCCACGAACACCGGGCAGACGGCACCGATGCCGGACTCATTGCAAAGGTATTTCCGCCCATTATGGATTTGGGCCACTGCAAGGAAGGTACCTGGGATAGCGAGATCATTGATGCCCTGAAGCCGGATGCGGATGATTATGTTGTAAAAAAGCACCGCTTCAGCGCTTTCTATAATACGCCTCTGGAAGAGATCCTGCGGGGCCTGGGGGTGGATATCCTGGTGGTCTCCGGCATTGCTACCAATGTATGTGTTGAATCCACTGTGCGGGACGCCTTCTACCGGGATTACAATGTCTTCGTGCCTCAGGAGGCCACCGCAGCCTTCACCCCCGCCGACGAGCAGAGCGCTCTGGGGAACTTCCACTTTGCCTTTGCCCGGGTGGTTACGATGGAAACTATCCTTAGCAGTCTGTTATAAGCGGCACGCCTTCCTACTGACGGAACAAATCAAACTACGCCATTAAAGGTCATAGAGCTGGAATAGAGGAGGAAACATGAGAAAAATCAGTTCATTTACCTTCATCACCCTGAACGGCTGTTATAAAGGATCTAATGAAGACATCAGCTGGCATAAGCACGGCGAGGAAGAAGCCGCGTATTCTGTAGAGAGTCTCAAATCAATGAATATACTCATTTTTGGACGGGTAACCTATGAGATGATGGCAAGCTTTTGGCCTACGCCGATGGCGATAGAAACTTCCCCGTTTGTTGCAGAAGGCATGAACAAAGCCGAGAAGATCGTTTTTTCAAAAACCCTCGATAAGGTCGAGTGGAATAATTCGCGGCTCATCAAGGGCGATATCATTGATGAAATCAAGAAGCTGAAACAAGAACCGGGCAATAACATGACTATACTTGGCAGCGGCAGCATTGTAACACAGCTGGCCGAGAATGATTTAATCGATGAATATCAGATCATGATTGATCCGGTTGTCATTGCCAATGGTACACCAATATTCAACAACATCAGCAGTAACCTCAATCTGAAGCTCGTGTCGACCAGAACCTTCACAAGTGGCGTTGTTCTACTTTGCTACCATTCCAACACCAAAGAATAATTTTAAAAATGCTGCAGATTATAGGAGTCCACCCTTTGAACCGTATGATAACGACTCTTCAAAAGCTGAATGAACATGCCGAACTCCTGAAAAAGGAAACGGCCGCTCTGTACCTGGCTTATAAAAGACCTGATCTGCCCTGGCGTGCACGGATTGTCATTATGATCGTCGTAGGATATGCATTGAGTCCGATTGATCTGATTCCGGACTTCATTCCGGTGCTGGGATATCTGGATGATCTGCTGCTACTCCCCTTGGGATTAGCTATGGCGATACGTTTGATTCCACCCGAAACAATGGCTGAGTGCAGGATTGAAGCCGCGTTGATGCTGGACGGCAATGCACCTAAAAACCGGATTGCTGCCTGTGTCATCCTACTAATCTGGCTGATTCTTATCGCGGCTTTGATCGGGAAGTTCTTCTTGTAAGGGTAATAGAGGGAATGGACTATTAGACAAGTGGTTCACAACATTGCTGACAGCCATATGAACCGCTATCTACACGATAATTATGCAAGACACAGAAATAGAGGCAAAGGGGCTAGGAACCACTTATACACTAATTCATAAGGAGATAATACTATGACAACGAATAGTTTACTTAGAATGGACAATGTCGGCATCGTGGTAGAATCCCTAGATGAGGCCATATCTTTTTTTGCCGAGCTTGGTCTGACGCTCGAAGGGCGAGCTACAATCGAGGGAGAATGGGCTGGGCGAGTTACCGGACTTGGCACTCAGTGTGTCGAGATTGCCATGATGGTCACCCCCGATGGCAACAACCGAATCGAGCTTTCGCGATTTCTTACCCCGCTTGTAATCGCCGATCATCGGAACGCCCCTGTGAACGCGCTCGGATATCTACGCGTCATGTTCACCGTGGAAGACATCGACGATACGCTCGCCAGGCTCCGAAATCGCGGCGCGCAACTTGTCGGGGAAGTTGTTCAGTATGAGGACTCCTATCGGCTCTGCTACATCCGTGGACCTGAAGGACTTCTCATCGGCCTGGCCGAACAACTCGGTAATTAAGTATTTTACGGGCTGACCGCATTTGTTTACGCTGAAGGGTTGGAACACTATGATGCGGTGGTAAAGCGGAGTGTGATTTCTTTTATGAGCGCCTGCAATATTGGCAGGATCATATTGATAAAGTGGATACACCCTGGGTTGGATTTTTATTGAAGGATGATGTTCCAGACAAAGAGAGGCTGCTTCGGCTTAAAAGTGAGCAGAAGAAATCCGGACTGCTTTGATCGTGATTCTTTATTTAGGCAGTTGTGATTCGTTTACCGTAATTACAGATAAGGAGGATGCACCATGACTGAAAAGATCAGGCACATCAACCCCGAGTCCTGATGAAAAGCCCAGCATTTTCTCAGGCGGTAATGACTCAGGGAAACGGCCGGACCGTTTATGTGGGTGGCCAGAATGCTGTGAACAATAGCGGCGAGTTGGTAGGCAAAGGGGATCTGAAGGTGCAGACCCGGCAGGTGATGGAAAACATCCGACTGGTATTGGAAGCTTGTGGCGCAACTTATGCGAACCTGGTAAAGCTGAATATCAATCTGGTGCCGGGACTGAATATCGGTGAGGCCTACCAAGCAGCCCAGCCATTTTTCGAGGGAATACCTGCACCCCCGCCCATTACTGTATTGTTTGTTGCAGGACTTGGAAAGCCCGAATATCTGCTGGAAGTAGATGCCGTAGCTTTTATTCCGGATTGAATGCACCCCAGTATACAGGAGGCTACCCGACGAAGGATCTGAACTTTGAGAAATGAAGGATGATACACGGAGGTGGATTATGCATAAGAACGTATATCTGTATGTTTTTGATACGATGGCAGACTGGGAAATCGGTTATATTTGCGCAGAACTGAATTCAGGCCGGTACTTTGCAAAAGACAAACCGATTGCGAAAGTGATCACACTCAGTATAGATCAGGCTCCGGTTACAACTATGGGCGGCATCAACATCCTGCCGGATCTTTCCGTTTCGGAATTGGAGGTTGAAAATGCCAGCCTGATTATTTTGCCCGGAGGGGATACTTGGATGGATACCATCCATGACCCCATGCTTGAAAAAATTGAAGAAGCCCTGCGGGCCGGCATTCTGGTCGGTGCGATCTGTGGTGCCACCTTTGGTCTTGCCCGGATAGGAATGCTGAATGAAACCAAGCATACAAGCAATGATCTGGGGTATTTAAAGTTGACTTGTCCGGAATATACAGGGGAATCCCACTACCAACAAGAACCAGCGGTGACATCTAGAAACTTGATTACAGCCAATGGTGTCGCACCTCTGGAGTTTGCCGTGGAGATTCTGAAAGCCATGGATGTTTTTTCACCTCAAACACTCAATGCCTGGTATCAGCTCTACAGAACCCATGAACCCAGGTATTTTTATGAATTGATGGAGTCCCTTGATTGATTGGTTCGGTATTGGGATGCTGTTATGAAAACAAAAGGCAGGTGAAATTCCATGTATTTCCCTTCGAAACGAGATTGGTGGCTCGGCTTGATCCTCTTGACAGCCGTTTTTCTCCCCTTAATCATGACACTGTGGGATGGTGGCGAAGAAGTTACACTCCTGTTTTCTATCCCAGTCGCCTTGCTTGTGGGTTGGATTTGGTTTGATACAGGCTATACCATAACGGATGAGGAGCTGAAGATAAAAAGCGGTCCAATCCGATTTAAGATACAATTGGAAAGCATCCAAAGCATAAAGAAATCCATGAACCCTCTTTCATCACCTGCTTTGTCGCTAGACAGATTGAAAGTCAGTTACGGGGAACATGGTATCGCATTAGTATCACCGAAGGATAAAAGGGGCTTTGTGGAAGCGATTAGAGAACGAAACCCGGCTGTGGAATTTGACGAGAGGTTGACAGAGAGGTGAAACGATGCTTACAGTCCTCTGCCAAATCGCCCGCTCCCTGAATGAGAATTACATCTTGTGGGCCGTCGGCGGCTCCATGCTATTGAACCGACACGGCCTGATTGATCAGCCCGGGGATATCGACCTGCTGGTTTCCCTGGATGATGTAGAAGAAGCGGACGCTCTGATGAATCGCTTTGGCCCACGTAAACTTCAAGAGAAATCAGAGCTTTACCTTACCGAGCATTTTTCCGAACACACGGTTAGCGGCTATGAAATTGATATGATGGCGGGCCTCGCCATCAGCCACACTACAGGAATCTATCGGTACCCCTTTGACACCGAGTCGGTTTCGGATTATGAAGTGATTGATGATGTAATCATTCCTCGCATGGCACTTGAGGACTGGTACGTAATCTATCAGCTGATTCCAGGCCGCGAAACAAAGGTGGCTTTAATAGAAGAGTACCTGCTTTCACATGGACTCCAGAACCAATCACTGCTAATTAGAGCCCTGGAAGCCGAATTGCCTCCAGAGGTGAGTGCGCGTATAAGAGGCATATTCAGATTGTGATGCACACACGAGAGGGTACAACATGAAGGAAAACAGACCTCCGGTTTCTACAATTGATGATTACATCGCGGAATTTCCCCCAGAAATCCAGGATATACTGCAGAAGATCAGAATAACCATAAAGTCGGCAGCACCCGACGCGGAGGAAAAAATCAGTTATCAGATGCCTACGTTTGTTCTATATGGCAACCTTGTTCATTTTGCAGCGTTTAAAAACCATATTGGATTCTATCCGACACCAAGCGGCGTTGATGGTTTCAAGGATGAATTGGTTGAGTATGTCAGCGCAAAAGGCTCCATTCAGTTTCCCCTATCAAGCCCGATTCCTTATGACTTGATCAGCAGGATCGTCACGTACCGGGTGGCAGAAAACACCAAGAATGCTTATGAGAAGAAAAACAGGAAATGAACAGATATCATCCCCATGGTTCACGTAATATATCTGTCATATGCGCTTTTTATCTAAAAAAAATGAATCTTCTTAAGCTCTGCAAAAGGCCGTTTCAGAAATTGAAATGGTTTTTTAATATTGTACTATTGGACAACAGTTTATTTGAAGTATACGCTGAATGTGAGGTTACATAATACGATCCTGAGTGATCCTTGAAAAGCACGGAGGTAGTTGAAAATGTCTACACAAAACTATGACTTTGACAAAAAAATCGAACGTAGAGGTACCCGGTCCATGAAATGGGACGAATTGGATACTTACTATGGAGAAACAGATGTACTGCCTCTCTGGGTGGCTGATATGGATTTCGAAACCGCTCCTGAAATTGTTGAAGCCCTTCATCAACGCATTGACCATAAGATTTTCGGTTATGTGAATTCATCTGAAGATCTGAACAATGTGGCTGTAAAATGGACACAGCGAAGGTATGATCATGATGTGAATCCAAACCAGTTGGCGTTTTCACCAGGTGTGGTTCCTTCAATGTCCCTTCTGATCAGAGATTTTGTTTCTTCAGAGGACATGATCCTCATCCAGCCGCCTGTCTATGGTTCATTCGCCAGAACAATCATCAACAATGGCAGAACCCTGCTGACAAGTCCCCTAAAAGAAGAGAATGGCAAATATTCCATTGATTTTGAGGATTTCGAACTAAAAGCCAGCAATCCGAGATTGAAATGGTTTATCCTCTGCAATCCCCACAATCCTGTTGGGCGGGTCTGGACCCGTCCCGAGTTGGAGAAGCTGGCCGAAATATGCCTGAAGCATCAGGTAAGGGTGATCAGTGATGAAGTATGGCGTGATCTGGTCTTCAATGATCACAAGCATATCCCCTTCGCCTCGCTCTCAAAGCTAGTGGAAGACATTACAATCACCCTGTTCTCAACCACCAAGACCTTCAACCTGGGTGGAATTCAGGCTTCCTTCGCTCATTTTCCCCGTCAGGAAGAGCTGGAACGATTCAAAGCAGCGTTGAACCTTGTTGACAGCAATCGCTACAGTCCATTCAGCCTGACTGCGACGGAAGCGGCATTTGAACAGGGAGAGCCTTGGCTGAATGCTCTAGTGCAATATCTTCAAGGGAATATGGACTATATCTCGGATTTTGTCCATGAACGGCTTCCAGGTGTACGGTTCGTCAAACCCGAAGCCACTTATCTTGCATGGCTTGACTTCAGGGAACTGGGTCTGGATCAGAATGAACTGATGGGCCTTTTGCAGGCCAAGGGCCGCTTGGCACTGAACGACGGGTTCTGGTTCGGGCGGGAAGGCCTCGGTTATGCACGGATGAATGCGGCTTGCCCGAGAAGCACACTGGAATATGCCATGGGACGCATTGAGAAGACACTGGAAGGGTTGAAGACCCCGGTGCATGACTAACCCAGCCATCAAAAAGCTCCTTACTGCGCCAATTCCTGAACCGCCCCCTGTCAAGTAGACAGGTAATAAAACAAAAGATAGCATCACTGG
>CAZEHS010000049.1:0-22459 GCA_964511875.1 uncultured Peptostreptococcaceae bacterium | reverse complement strand
TTAGAACATTTTCTTCTTGAATACTACCAGCCCTGAGATTGCTGACAGGATGAGTGCTATCAACACGATATAGAGAAACGCAAGCGGATTGTGCTCCCATGTATTCGGAACATTCATACCGAAAAAACTGGAAATCATTGTAGGGATGGCCAGAACGATAGTAAGACTCGTAAGGACCTTCATGACGATGTTCAGATTATTGGAAATAACGGATGCAAACGCCCCCATTGTTCCACTGAGGATGTTGGAGTATATATTCGTCATTTCAATTGCCTGCTTGTTCTCGATGATGACATCCTCAAGCAGCTCCTGGTCGTCCGGATATTTCTTGATGACCTCCAGACGCATCATCTTATCCATGACCACTTCATTGGAACGGAGAGATGTGCTGAAATATACCAGGGATTTCTGAAGCTCCAGCAGCTTGATCAGTTCCTTGTTCTTTGTGGACTGGTGCAGCTGCCGCTCAATTCGGTTGGAAGCCCTGTCGATGCCTTTAAGGTACTGCAGGTAGTATGTGGCATTCCGATGGAGCATTTGCAGAATGAAGCGCGTTTTTTTATAGGTATAGAAGGATTTGACCCTACCTGTAAGAAAATCCTTAAGCAGGGGAACCTCTCTGGTACAGACTGTGATGATGTTCTCCTTGAAAAGCAGGATTCCTAAAGGAATCGTAGAAAAATAACTTGAGGTTGCTGATTGTTCAACAACCGGAACATCGACGAGAATGAGCGTATAGACTTCATCAATTTCGATTCGGGCACGTTCTTCTTCATCCAGCGCCGCTTTCAAATTGATTGGATCTACCATCGGAAACTGTTCTATGATCTGGTTCAGCTCCGATTCTGTGGGATTGATCAGGTTGATCCAAGCCCCATGCTCAAGTGTTTCCAGTTGAATCAAGGCGTCATCAACTGTTTTCAGGATTTGAAGCATACGTGTCTCCTTTCAGGCCGTTCATTGTCCTGGGAGCAGATGCTTTCTCAACAAAAAAAGAAAACCAGCCTTCAGCTGGATTGAATTACTTCAACACTTCGAAGGACCCATGAACAGCAGGTTTATTTTATTTTCTTCGCATAAATCGCACGAACTTCCAGGCCCTGCGTCCACAGTGCTCCCCCCTTTGTGATGATTCTTTTTCATTATACCTGAATAAACCTGTGATAAGCACCATTTCAACTGTCGTCCAAAAAATTATTTACAGCATATCGCATTCATCCGATGCTTAACAGCTCTAAGAATCACCCTTCCATGCATTACTTTCCGAACAATTCTGCAGCCTTTTTCATCTTCTCTCGAATATTCAGGCCGTACGGACAGCGGGGCTCACATATACCGCATTCCACGCAGTCGGAAGCAAATTTTGTCATGAAGCTGTAGCGTTCTTTGGCCCAGGCAGACAGCTCATACCTTGTCAGATATCCTTCGAAAAGAAAAACGGATGGGATGTTGATTCCTTGCGGGCATGGCATACAGTAGCCGCATCTTCTGCAAAAATCAGTACCCAGTGTTTCGCGAAGTCTTTCCACTTCGGCTTTTTCCTCACTATTCAGGGGCGGCAGCCCCATCACTGCTGTATTGCGAACAACCTCGTCGACGCTTTGCATCCCTGCTATTGCCACAGAAACATCCGGATTCTCAAGTATGAATCGCAGGGAAAGCTCCCCCTGTTCCAGTGCGCCGCCTGCCATCGGCTTCATGGCGATGACTCCTACATTCATCTCGCGGGCTCTTTTGAAAACTTTTTCACCCTGCCGTTCAATAAGGTTATACGGAAACTGAATGGTATCGAATACGTCCAATGTCAGCACTTTTTCCAGAAGATCCGCGCTATGACAGGTTATGCCTATGTGTCCCACTTTTCCGGCTTCCTTAGCTTCAACCAGGGCTTTGTAAGCTCCATTGTCACCTAAAAGCTGATCCATCTGCTCCATCGAGTTCACAAAATGGAACTGGTACAGGTCGATATGGTCCGTATGGAAATTTTTCAAGCTGGTTTCCAATTCGCCCTTCATCCCAGAGTAATCCCTCACCATCGTCTTTGTGGCAATGATCACATTTTCCCGGTAGGGCTTAAGCGCATTACCCATCAGTTCCTCGCTGTTGGAGTATCCGCGAGCATTGTCGAAAAAATTGACGCCATGGCTGACAGCCTCAGAAATAAGCAGCTTTGCTGTTTCCTGATTCACCCGTTGCATGGGGATGCCCCCAAAACCGATTTCATTCACCATTAATCCGGTGCGTCCGAGAATCCTCTTACTCATGTGTATATCCCTCCATGCATTTCACAAGAAGCGCCCACATCTCATGGTTTGCGCTCCGTAATTTCAGCGGTTTCAAGTCCTTGCCCACAAAAGCATGGGCGGTTTTCCCCCGGGCCAGCACCTGATCATTCCCATCGCCTCCTCGAAGAACCTGATAGTGGAGCTCCAGCCGTGCCCCCTTCAGATGGCTCAGCCATGTACGGATACGCAGCTCATCATCATATAAGGCAGGCTGCAGGTACTCAACCTCAGCTTTTATCACGGGAAGGATGATCCCCTGCTGCTCAAGTTCACGGTAGGTGTACCCCAGCGATCTGAAGAATTCACTTCTCCCTACCTCAAAATAAGTAAGATAATTGGCGTGATACACTACGCCCATCTGATCCGTTTCTGCATAGCGGGGCCTGACTGCAGCATCATTCGTATACATAAGACCTCCTCTGAAAACATCCCCTTGAACACATTCATTCAAGGGGATGTCCATTTTGATCACTTGTACCAGCACAGATAGGAAGTTTCAATCGGCACCTTGACCTTGAACTTCGAATTGGCAGGAACTTCGAATACTGTATCTGACCCATACTCTACGAATTCATCCGCTCCCGGCAGCTTAACCTGAAGCTTTCCGCTTGTCACCTTCATTGTTTCGTGCTGGGAAGTACCGAATTCGTACTCGCCCACAGCCATTACACCTGTGGTTGCAATACCTTCGCTATTCTCAAATGCGATTGATACGACTTTGCCGTCAAAATAAGTATTGGTTTTAAACATGTAATCCTCCATATGTCTTATTTTTTTCCCAGTTCTCCTGATTTACGGATGCATGCTGCAACTGCTTTTATGACAGATGATCTCATCCCTTCCGCTTCAAGTACGGAAACTGCTTCGATGGTGGTCCCGCCTGGTGAACAGACCATATCCTTCAGTTCACCCGGATGCTTACCGGTTTCCAGCACCATCTTTGCTGAGCCCATTACTGCCTGAGCAGCAAAGCGGTACGCCTTGTCCCGCGGCAGCCCGCCATTTACTCCTGCGTCTGCCAGAGCTTCTATGAACATGAACACATAGGCCGGTGATGATCCGCTGATCCCTACGACTGCATCCATCAGTTTTTCAGGAATCACCTCTGCCTTGCCGAGGCTCTCAAAAATATCCCGGACCGCAGCCAGTTCATCCTCAGTCACGTTACCGTTGGGGCAGATTGCAGTCATTCCTTCGTTAACCAAAGCAGGAGTGTTGGGCATGGTCCGAACAGCCTTAACGTCAGCCCCAAGGATGCTTTCCACCTCTGCAAGGCTTCTCCCGGCAGCAATTGTCACAATGATTGCGTCTTTTTTTATGGAGCCTGCGATTTCCTTCATAACAATGGGATAGATATCCGGTTTTACAGCCAGGACGATGACATCCGATTGAGCAGCCAATTCTGAAGCTTTGAATACTATGCTGATTCCCGTTTTGATTTTCAGAGCTTCCAGCTTGTTCTTATCCGTGTCGCAGACGATGATTCGTTCCGGCGCCACCATCCCGGCTTTCAGAATGCCGCCGATCATTGCCTGCCCCATGTTCCCGGACCCGATGAATCCGATGGTTCTGTTCATTGCATATCCTCCCGCATTTTGCATCTTTTGGTCCGATATATTCACTGTAACAGTTACTTGACGCCAAATCAAGAAGAAGGCCTGCAATCCATAGGGATTCCAGGCCTTCGTCGGCATGATGGGTATTACAGGACTCTTGTACGGCCTGAGTATACCAGACCTTTGAATGAGTCAAGGGTGATCAGCTGACCGTCATGAAGACTGCGGGTCGCATCACTGGCACCGACAATCACTGGGATTCCAAGATTCAAGCCCACGATTGCGGCGTGCGAGGTATAGCCGCCTTCCTCTACAATGATGGCAGCAGCTCGCTGTACGGAATCCATCATATCCTTATCCGTTGCATTAGTGACAAGAATCTCGCCATCCTTGAGTTTCGCACGTGCTTCCTCGGCAGATTTAGCGATACAGACATTTCCTGTTAGAACCTTTTTACCGATTCCCAGTCCTTTTATAAGAATTTCTCCGACAAGGTGGACCTTCATCAGGTTTGTCGCACCGGCTACGCCGACCGGAACCCCTGCTGTGAATATCACCAGTTCACCTTCCTTAACGAATCCTGCCTTACGGGAAGCGGCCAAAGCCATATCAAAGATGTCATCAGTGCTTTCCCCTTCACGGATCATCAGGGAGTATACACCCCAAACCAGACACAGTTTGCGACGAGCCGCCTCAGAAGTAGTAGCTGCAATGATGGGGCACTTGGGTCGGAATTCAGAAATCTTACGGGCCGTAAAGCCTGTGGCTGTGGCTGTGATGATGGCAGATGCCTCCAGCTCCAGTGCCGAGGCGCAGGTGGCATGGCCGACGGCATAAGTGACATCACACTTTTTACGGTCATTCTTTCGGCTTAGTGCTTTTTCATAATCCAGATGCTGTTCCGTCGTTTGAGCAATTACCGCCATGGTACGCACCGACTCCACAGGATATTTCCCTGCAGCAGTTTCACCTGAAAGCATGATGGCATCCGTGCCGTCAAAAATCGCATTGGCGACATCCGTCGTTTCTGCTCGGGTAGGGCGTGGGTTGCGCATCATGGAATCCAGCATCTGAGTAGCTGTTATTACCACTTTTCCAACCGCATTGCATTTGCTGATCATGCTCTTTTGGGCGTGGGGCACCATCTCTGTGGGGATTTCAACTCCAAGATCACCTCTGGCTACCATCAAACCATCGGAAACCCGGATGATCTCATCCAGATTATCAACGCCCTCCTGGTTTTCTATCTTTGAGATGATATGGATGCTCTGTCCGTTATTATCTTCAAGTATCTTGCGGATTGCAAGGACGTCATCTGCTTTTCTGATAAATGAAGCTGCAACAAAATCCAGATCATTCCGGATTCCGAAAAGGATATCCTGAATGTCTTTTTCTGTTATGGCAGGAAGATTGATCTTCACGCCGGGTACGTTGATCCCTTTGTTGTTCTTGACGATTCCATTGTTATTCACGCGGCAGACAATATTGTTGGCTGTCGGCTTTTCTGAAACCTGCAGCTCCACAAGTCCGTCATCGATCAGTATCCTGTCGCCCACAGTAACATCACCGGGCAATCCCTTATAGGACACCGTGCAGCGATTCTCATCGCCCAGGACCTCATCAATGGTGAGTGTGAAGGTCTGCCCTTCCTTCAATTCGACAAATTCAGGACCGAATTTACCGGTACGGATCTCAGGCCCTTTCGTATCAAGAAGAATGGCTACCGGAATACCCAGTTCCTTCCGAACTTCCTTGATGACGTCAATCCGTGCCTGATGTTCTTCGTGGCTGCCGTGGCTGAAGTTCAATCGGGCTACATTCATCCCGCTGAGTACCAGTTCTTTAAGGATTTCCTTTTTCTCACTGGCTGGACCGATTGTACATACGATTTTAGTCTTTTTCAATTGTTTTCCCCCCATGGAAGCGCAGATGCGCATGTTTACAACTGTCGTTTTATCATATCGATAACATGTTGGTCATTTCGACCAATTTCATGTCTATCTGCTTCTTGATAGCCAAAGCATCATCAATATCCGTATCAAACACGCCGTTGCCTTTGATTCCGACAACGCGCCCGCCCCTTCCGGCAATCAGTGCTTCAACTGCATGATGTCCGAAACGGCTGGCCAGAACCCTGTCAAATGCACTGGGGACCCCACCCCGCTGCAGATGACCCATAATCGTGACACGGGTTTCAATGCCGACTCTTTTTTCAATTTCTTTGGCAATCTCAAAAGGCTTACCCACTCCTTCAGCAACCAGAATGATATTATGCCGTTTTCCGCGGTTCATGCCGTTTATCAGCTTTCGGCATATTTCATCCATATCGTATAGAATCTCTGGAATGATGACTGTTTCGGCTCCGCCTGCAATGCCTGCATAAAGCGCTATGTCTCCACAGTTCCGACCCATGACTTCAACGATATTGGTCCGACCGTGTGATGATGATGTGTCACGGAGGTTGCCTATGGCACTGACCACCGTATTGATCGCCGTATCAAAACCTATCGTATATTCCGTATAAGCAAGATCGTTATCGATGGTTCCAGGGATTCCGACCGTGGGGATTCCCGCATGGCTTAATCGCTGAGCGCCTCTGAATGAGCCGTCTCCTCCAATAACGACTATTCCGTCGATATGATACATTTTCACTACATCCAACGCTCTTGCAAAACCTTCATCCGTTATGAAATCCAGGCACCTCGCGGTTTGAAGCTTAGTTCCGCCCCGCTGAATGATGTCTCCGACAGAAGCAACATCCATCTCGATGATGTCTGCATCCAGTAACCCCTGATAGCCTCTTTGGATTCCGGAGACCTTCAGATTGTTGGCAATGGCAGTTCTCACCACTGCTCTGATAGCCGCGTTCATTCCCGGCGCATCGCCGCCGCTGGTCAGGACACCGATTCGATTCATATGTTCCCTCCTGGTCTTTGTAAGCGATGGGTTGACGGATTACCGCCACATCCCTAGTTTAAAGGATTTAACCCTGCAATTCAATGAAACTGGCGCTGTAGGATTCTACAAAGCTGTTAGACAAATTTAACACACGAAGGGCCGAAAACGCTTTCCAGTTTTCGCAGGAAGTCAGAAGTCACTTTAACCCTTAAGGAATCAGGTGCCTTGAGCTTCGCTTTTTCTGACTCGATATAGCAGATCACTTCCACAGACCCTGGACTTGTCTTGAGGACTGATGTCAGCTGCTGCATATCCAAGTCGCTGCGCTGTGGAAATCGTATATAGAGTTTGCGTTTGGACCCATCCTCTTGTTTTTCTCGTCCATTATTCCGAAGGGTTTTTTTTGACAGCATAGCCAGATTCTCATGAGTCAGCTCATGGATGCTGTTCACAATCAGCTTCGGATCTTCATCTTCTTTGAAATCCAAGGTTCCGGACAGGATGACCTGGCTGTCAGTGCGGAGGTGATGCCCGCTTCTTTCATAAATTTTCGGAAAAACCACAGCCTCCAGAGTATCAGTAAGATCCTCCACTGTGACGAAAGCCATCATGGTATTTGCCCGGGTCACCTTCTCCACCTTTCGAATGATTATACCAGCGACAGTGAATGAATCACCATCGCGATATCCGCTCTCCTCCAGGTTTTTTGCAGTTTCCTTGAGCTCTGCTATACTCACATCGTTCAAAGCCTGGATACCTGCCTCGAACTCACCCAGCGGATGGCCGCTCAAATAGATGCCCAGCATTTCCTTTTCAAAATCCAACAGGTATTTATTCGGAAACTCATCTATTTCCGGATACAGCTGTTCCTCTGAAGCTCCTGAAAATTCAGGATTTCCACCACCAAAGAGGGAGACCTGCCCCTCGACATTGCGCCTCTTGTCATGCTGGACACCATCTATAAGACGTTCATAGGATGCCAAAAGCTGAGATCTGTGAACTCCAAGGCTGTCCATGGCTCCGGCTTTAATTAGGCTCTCAACCGCCCTCTTATTGAGTTCCCGTGTATCCACCAGATCACAGAACTGCATGAGATTCTGAATTTTCTCGGCTTTTCGCGCTGCCAGGGTTGCACGGACGATACCCTCACCAACGTTCTTGACTCCCATCAGACCGTATCGGATCCGATCGCCTTCCACTGAGAATTTTGCCTGGCTGGCATTGATGTCCGGCTGAAGCACCTTGATTCCCATCTGTCGGCAGTCCTGTATATATTGGGCGATTTTCGGATGGTTGCCCATGACACTGGTCATGAGAGCGGCCATGAATGCCAGGGGATAATGCGCTTTCAGCCAGGCTGTCTGATAAGCGATAAGTGCATGGCCGGCTGCTTGGTATTTATTGAAAGCATAATTTGCCAAATCAATCATGTCGTCAAATACCACATCGGCGACATCCTCCGGTACGCCCCTCCGTACACATCCTTCAAGTTCAATGGATCCGTCAGGGTTCACAATACCGTGTATGAATGCCTGGCGTTCCTTCTCCATCACATCCATCTTCTTTTTACTCATTGCCCTTCGTACCAGGTCACTTCGGCCATAGCTGTAGCCCCCCAGTTCCCTGACCACCTGCATGACCTGCTCCTGATAGACAAGGCAGCCGTAAGTGACCTTAAGTATGGGTTCCAAAGCAGGGTGCAGATATTTTATCTCATTCTGATGGTTCTTGTTATAGATATATGTTGGGATGGAATCCATAGGGCCTGGTCTGTACAGCGAGATCCCTGCAATGATATCCTCCAGACTTGAGGGCTTAAGCTCCTTCATGAACCGGCGCATGCCTGCGCTTTCCAGTTGGAACAACCCCAGTGTATCCCCGCTGCTGATAAGCTCGAAAGGCTTGGGATCATCTAATGGCAAAGTCTCCAAATCAATCCGCATGCCATGGCTTCGCTCAATTTGCTCCAACGTCTCCTGAATAACAGTCAACGTGCGTAGACCCAGGAAATCCATCTTCAAAAGACCCAGCTCTTCCAGCAGATTCATGTTGTATTGGGTCGTGATGTTCTCATCCTGGACATAAAGCGGCACATACTGATCCACGGCCTTACGGGATATGACCACTCCGGCGGCATGGGTTGAAGCATGACGGGGTACCCCTTCCAGACTTCTTGCTATACGGATGACTTTCGCTGCCTGTGGATCATTCTCAACAGCGCTCTTCAGATCCCTGCTGACTTCAAGTGCCTTGCTGATAGTCATTCCAATGTTGAACGGAATCAATTTGGCTAACCGGTCGACTTCTGAATAGGGCATGTTGACAACCCTTCCGACATCCCGAACAGCTGCCCGTGCTCCCATGGTACCGAAGGTGATGATCTGCGCCACCTTTTCTTTCCCGTATTTCTCAATGACATAGTCAATGACTTCCTGCCGGCGATCATCCTGAAAGTCAATATCTATATCCGGCATCGTTACCCGTTCGGGGTTAAGAAACCGCTCAAAGATCAACCCATAACGTATGGGATCAACGTCCGTTATGCGAAGGACATAAGCAACCAAGCTGCCTCCGCAGCTTCCTCTGCCAGGTCCCACCATGATTCCGTGATCCTTGGCATACTTGATGAAATCCCAGACAATGAGAAAATAGTCCTCATATCCCATACGCGAAATGGTCTCCAGCTCGAACCTCATCCGGTCCATAAGCGTTTCATTCACTTGAGAATAACGTGCTTTAAGTCCTTCAATGCAAAGATCATTCAGGAGTTGACCTGAATTCACATCCGGTCCATGAGGGAATTCAGGAAGATGATGTTGGCCGAATTCGAACTCCAGATTGCACATCTCAGCAATTAACAGTGTGTTAGAGATGGCTTCGGGGGCATATGGGAAAAGAGAAGCCATCTCATCTCCTGACTTCAGGTAGAACTCATTTGTAGGAAAGGCCAATCGATCGGTATCCGCTAATGTTTTTCCCGTTTGGATGCACAGGAGGATGTCATGGCTTTCATGATCCTCCCTGTCCAGATAATGGACATCATTCGTGGCGACAAGGGGAATCCCGGTTTCCCTGCTCAATCTTACAAGCTGGAGATTGACTGACTTCTGTTCTTCGATGAAATGGTCCTGAAGCTCCAGGTAGTAGCACCCCCGCCCGAAAAGGCCTTCATAATACAGCGCTTTGGCTTTTGCCTCATCATACCGGTTCTCAGAAATCAGAACCTGAATCTCTCCTCCAAGGCAGGCGCTGAGTGCAATGATCCCTTTGCAGTGATCCTTAAGAATCGAATCATCTATCCGCGGTTTATAGTAGAAACCTTCCAGAAAACCAAGGGAAACCAACCGTATAAGATTTTGATACCCTTCAAGATCACGTGCCAGCAGCACCATATGGAATCCGCTTTTATCAATACTGCCGGCCCTATCAAACCGGCTTCGGGGCGCAACATAAGCCTCACAACCGATAATGGCCTTGACTCCGGCTTTTTTTGCCGCCTTATAGAATTCCACAGCTCCGAACATGACCCCATGGTCTGTGATTGCCACCGCTGGCATTTCCAATTCCCTGCACCGCTCAAACAAGGAACCGATACGGGTAAAACCGTCCAGCAGACTATATTCCGTATGCAAGTGCAGATGCACGAATGGTCTCATATTTCCTCCTGAAAGGGTAACAAGCCCCGGTTTTTTAACCGGGGCTAATTTTACTGGGCCAGTTTTTCCGCCCAAAGCTGTTTTATTATAGTTTCTAAATTTATGGACATTTGGGGCTGACGGCTGATTATCAGATCTTCCAATCTGGGTGAGGTTTTTTTAGTAACACTCTTTTTCAGCAGCTTCAAATCCTCCGAATTCAGAGACTGCGTATTGAGAACCGGAATGTCTCCCCACCCTGCAGTTTTAAATTTCGAAGCCTGCATATTCAGATCCAGTGCAGCATTGATCACAACCATGGCCCCGGATTTATTTGGTGCATTCCACGGGATACTCAGATAGTGGGTACTTCCAACGGCACCGTTTTTCAAAAAAAACGGTTTTGCTCCGGGATTGTATTTATCATCCGCTATGAGACGTGTGGCGTGATTATGATCAACGCTCATCGACATCGCCAGTGTACCCTCAGAAAACAGGTTGTCCAGCTCTGCTTCATTGGCTGGGTATTGTTTTCCTTCCTGCCAAAGGTAAGGCTTCAGGGCCAGAAGGTAATCCAATCCAGGCTGTATTGCCGCCGCCATTGATTCCTTGCTGCCATTCAATTCTGATATGGTTTTATATCCTGCCTTCGCATATATCACGCTCTGTATGAACGCCATTCCTGCCGGATCGTCAGGTTTCGGATAAGTGAATTTCCCTGAATTTGCTTTTACCGCTTCCAATAACTCAGCCAGATCCGTTGGAGGATCATAGATCACATCTTCATTATAGAACATTGTCAGCTGCCGATGTCCAAGAGGGACAGAATACCCTTCAATCGGGACACCTCTATCACTGACGACCTCCGGATCAGCAGGGTCAAGATACACCTTTACATTCGGTAACTTGTCCGAAAAAGGTCCGAAAAGATAGCCGCCGGTCTTCGCAAATTCGAAATTCCGACCCCCTATCCAGAGAAGGTCAATATCTCCTTTGGAACGCTTCGCTTCAGCATCTGCAACCATCAAGGAAAAAATATCATCATAATTCATAGGAATACGATTCAGCTCGATCTGGTATTGCTCAGCCAGGTAAGGTTTCAAGGTTTCGTCAAACCACTTATTCGCCTGACTATCGCCGCCCCAGGCGTAAAGATTTACAGATGTCCCATGGGCGCTCCTCTCAACCAGGCGCCAATCCCTTGTTACGCCAGGCCTATTATCAAATACATCACAGCCGGATAGCAAAAGCAAGGCTGCCGCTATCCACGCGATTAATTTATGCCTCGGTTTCATGAGTGCCTCCTGCACGATTTTCTAAGTCTATAATTTCTCCACTGGATAAAGAATTCCTGCTTATTAACCATCAAACAAAAAATAACAATGAGGCTGAAATAATCAGCCTCAACTCGTGTCTGAAAAATGAAGCACGATGATGCATTCAACTGGTGCACCCGCTAATCCCGGACATTTCTAAAAATTCTTCCGGACAAATCACATTTCTGATCTGGATACCGGGATTCTTCAGCATATCGATTTCATAATGATCTTTCATGTCCATTCCCTGGAAATCTCTGAGAACTCGTACCAACGGCCTTGCAATCTGCGGCATCACAACTACGGCAAGCTCACCGGTATTCAGTTCCAGATGTAGTCCCTTATAAAAGAACCCTAATTGTTTCGTGAATCTTTTTACGATTTCCTGATCAAAATGAGCACCAACCATTGAAATCACATATTCCATGGCCTTGTATGGACTGATTTTCCTGCTGTAAACCCTATCACTGGTCAATGCATCAAACACGTCAGCAATTGCTACAATCCGGCTGTAAAGCGGAATCGCCTCGTTCTTCAATTCATCCGGATATCCATTGCCGTCATAGCGTTCGTGGTGGTGCATTGCAACAGCAGCAGAAGCCTGGCTGACACCCTTGATGCGGTTGAGCACATCATAGCCCAGTCGGGCATGCCGCTTGACCATGTCAAACTCCTCATCATCCAGAAGGCCCGGCTTGTTCAGTACATCCTGAGGAATCAGTATCTTACCGATATCATGAAGAATCGCACCGATTCCCAACTCCACTAAGGACACTCTTTTGAAACCCAATGAAATACCGGATAAGAGTGCCAATACGCAGACGTTGACGGAGTGCTCGAAAGTGTAATCGTCAACCGATTTCAGCTCGCCAAGATTAAAAGCGATCTCATCATTCTTCAGAATTTCATCAATGATTTGATTTACAATCAGGAGGAACTTATCAATATTGGGGGTTCCAGAAGGCCCCCCCAGTCCATCCATGAACTGTCTGACCAGTATTGTCGCGTCCGAACGGGTTTCTGCAACAATGATGTCGCGGTTCACCATGCTCAGGACCGGATCAACCACAGAAAGTGTGGGCTCTTCAAATATGTATTTTGAAATATCACTTACAAGTACAGTATCGAGATTCAGAAGGCTGATTTTTTCGATATATACATGGCGAAGCTCTATACCCTTTGACAGGAGGACATTCCCCACATGGTCATATATAGTCTCGCCCAGCACCATCCCGGCCTCTAACGATTCTGTTGGGATCCTTTTCAGGATGACATCCATTCCGACCTCCGGCCAATTTGTCTGTAGAACAATTTTCGACAATTTTCGACAATTGCACACAGCCTCATTATAGTGTAAGAAGGCTGCAAAATCAATGTCTCATTCGTCAAAATCGCAGAATCATCCGGTACACGCAATTGACCATCCCAATCAGATCTTAATACATATCCCTAAAATGACGTCTCAGAGTAAAAATGTAATTATTTGATAACTGTTTTCAGCGGTTAAAGCCCTGGGTAAGCAGTTGTTCCAAATCGTCCATTGCCTTATTCTCATCAATCCCCTCACAAGTCAAGGTGATCAGCGCGCCCTTGCGGATTCCCATGGATATGATTCCCATGATGCTTTTCGCATCCACGGTTCCACCTGGCAGATGCATGTAGATATCTGAAGAGAAACGGTTAGTATGCTGTACAAAGGTAGCCGCCGCTCTGGCTGTAAGACCTGCGTCATTTGAAACCTCAATTTCCCTCGTAATCATGGTATCCTCCTAAGTACTTTTTATGTTTTCTGCGATCTTTTCAAGTTTCTTCAATCTATGATTCGCTCCGGATTTTCCAACGGGAGGTGAAAGTAGAGCCCCTAATTCAGTAAGTGTCAAATCCGTGTTTTCAAGCCTGAGTTCAGCAATTTCTGCCAACGAATCAGGAAGACTGCTAAGTCCTATTGTATCACGGATGATTTGTATAGCATGGATCTGTCTGACAGCGGCATCCACTGTCTTATTGAGATTGGCGGTTTCGCAGTTGACTATCCGATTCACGTCATTTCGCATCTGCTTGATGATGCGGACATCTTCAAAAGCCATAAGGGCGGTGTGTGCACCTATGATATTGAGCATGTCCACTATCTGATCTCCCTCTTTCAGATATACGATCGTATTCTGCTTCCGGGAGACGATTTTTGAGTTCAGCTCGTAGCTGTTGATCAGATCCCTCAAGGATTCTGCGAAAGTGGAATCATGGGTCACAAATTCAAGATGATAGGCTTTGCTTGGATCACTGACTGAACCGCTTCCCAGAAAAACCCCTCTGAGATAAGCCCGTCTGCAGCAGCTCTTCCTGAGCAGCTTTGTTGGAATACCGGAATGGATGACAGTCCCTTCTTCGCTTGCATCAATGATTTCCATCGCCTTCAGTGCCTCTTCAGCATCGTTCAGCCGCACTGTGTATGTGTGACCCTTATTAAGGGTTCGATTCACTGTTGTCAGGACCTCTGCATGGACATTGAATGTCTTTTTCAATAATGTGAAAATCAATCTGGCTACTGCAGCATTCTCAGTGGCCAGCAAGGCACGAATGCCCCCCGACCCTGGATGAAGACTGCCGCTTACGCGAAGGATTCCAGACAATTCTGCCACATGACAGCACCTGTCATCGGAAATCAGCCTGGCCAGATCGTTTTTTGCTTTTGACGAAAAGGACATTGATTCACCCTCGATCCATGCCTGTGAATGTTTCTGGAAATTCCGCCTGAGCCTGATCCAACGCTTCAATCAGAATTCTCCGTTCATCATCATAACGCAGAAGCCGTACTGCATCTTCGCCATCAAGAAACCTGGCGCTCGAGAAGCCCTCCTCGGTCTGGGGCCGGCAGTGATTGCTTTCTGCAGTCATCAGGAACCAACAGACTCTTTTGACGACCCACTCATAATTCGTCCATTGATTCTTATACGTATAATTTATTTCTCCGACGTATTTGACAATTGCGGCTCGGACCCCTGATTCCTCCTGTACTTCCCTGAGCGCCGCCGTCTGCATATCTTCACCGGTCTCGATGCGTCCTTTTGGCAAAACCCAGTAACCCCTTTTTTTTCGCAGGAGCAATACTCGATTCTGATAAAACACGACACCGCCGGCACTGTTTTCTTCTCGCATACACATCACATCCTGATTACAACGTCATCATTTACAGATAGTTCTTTCCGTACCCATCTAATTCCTTCCGCAAAAGCAATTTCTCTAAAATTTTACTGCTCGCGGATAATGCAATTCATCTACCAGAGACAAAAGGCTCCTTGAAAGATGGGTTGCATCATGTCGTAAATAGTTGCTCCTGATCTCCACGAAATCATCATCGTAAATTTTAATCCCACTGTTCTTTAAGGCTTCCAGGTCATCCTGCACAAGGGTTATCAGATGAGCGCCCTCCCGTTGATACTTGTTCTGAATATCGATAGGCACTACGCCGGTATTAACCATGACCGCCGTAATCATCTTCTCTGATGTGTGGCGTAGAATTGCCTCCACATGGTCCCAAACGCTCAATTGGTCTGTTTCACCCGGTTGGGTCATCAAATTGCAGATGTAGACTTTTGGAACAGCAGAATTTTCGATTTTCTCCGCCAGTTCTGGGATTAGAAGGTTTGGTATGACACTTGTAAACAGGCTCCCGGGCCCAAGAACTATCAGATCCGCTTCACATACAGCTCTTACAGCTTCCTGAAGGGGCGGTGCATCAGCGGGGATCAAGCCCACTGTTTGGATGGGTGATTTTTCGGCAAGCGCCTTGCGTGGAAGTTCAGACTCCCCATGAACCTGCGTGCCGTTTTTCAAAGTACCCCATAGATTGATCGATGTCGTCGTAGCAGGTAGAACCTTTCCCGTCACTGCAAAGATGTCATTGACTCTTTCAATTGCTTCCTCAAAGTTGTTAGATATCCCCACCATGGCTGCTATCAAAAGGTTACCGAAATTCTGCCCTTTCAGAGTGCCCTCTTCGAACCTATATTGCAGTAATCGCTCCATGATCGGTTCAGTGTTGGACAATGCCAGGATGCAGCTCCGAAGATCTCCGGGAGGCAACATTCCCAAGTCTTCCCTTAATATCCCCGAACCACCGCCATTATCGGCCATAGTTACAATCGCAGTGATATTCGAGGTGTAATGCTTCAAACCCCGAAGCAGGACAGAGAGACCCGTTCCCCCGCCAATCACGACAACCTTAGGCCCCCCGGTCATTCGGTCCTCCCTTTGTCCACGTCACGATGAACGACAACGACCCGGTACCCTGAGTTCCTAAGATTCTCGCCCAGTTTATTGGTCAACGTCACGGACCTGTGTTTGCCTCCAGTGCAGCCGATGCCGATTGTCAGCTGGTTCTTTCCTTCTTTAACATAATGGGGAATCAGGAAGATCAGCATATCCATGAGCTTATCCATGAATATCTTCGTCTCCTCAAATGAAAGTACATAGGTCTGAACCGGCTCATCATTTCCTGTCATGGACCGTAAGGTCTCAATATAGAACGGATTGGGCAGGAAACGCACATCGAATACCAGGTCCACATCCCTTGGCATTCCCTCCTTGAAACCGAATGACAGGACAGTGATGGTAATGCTGGGTTGTGAAAGTCCTTCCTTATACGCCTTACTTATTTCGTTTTTCAGCTGATTTGCTGTCATATCACTGGTATCGACTATCGTATCCGCACGATTCTTCAGACGCTCAAGTTTTTTTCGTTCCCTGGCGATTCCGGCTTCCAATCGGCCTTCCCTTGCCATAGGGTGCGTTCTTCGCGTCTCTTTGAATCGTTTGATCAGCGCGTTATCCGAAGCCTCCAAAAATAGTATATCGTATTGCATGTCCAGGCGGTCCAGTCCATCAAGACTTTCAAAAATATCATCAAAGAAGCGACCGCCGCGAATATCCATCACCAGACCGAGTTTATCAATCCCCTCTGTGCTGTTCTGGCATAATTCTGCGAATTTCGGAACCAGAACCGGGGGTATATTGTCCACGCAGTAATAACCCAGATCTTCCAAAGCTTTTACAGCCTGACTCTTTCCTGCACCGGATAATCCAGTGACAATCGTGATTTTCATGTCATCACTCCAATCTGAAGTTCACCAGCTGATCGGTACTGATCCCCGCATCCAGTGCTCTTTTCAGTCCCTCATCGCATTTTCCGACGTCCTGTGGACGGTGGGCATCGCTGTCAATAACAAATTTCACTCCAGATGGTGCCGCTTCCCTTATCTGCTCAACTGTCAGAAATCCATGATGGGAATTGATTTCGAGCCAAACACCCCTTTGCGAAGCAACTGCTGCCACTCTCAAGATATCTACAGGTCCCTTCGCACCGGGATGGGTAAGTATGTTGACAGGATAACGAAGCATTGCATTGCAGAAGGCCTGAGTATTGAGTTCCTTTGCCACGGCTGACTCATAGCCCCCCCGGGCAATAAGATTCAGCCCGTGGAACTTTATCCCGGACCAGCCACTCGGAGCAGAACCGAAATGGTATCCAGCCAGCAGAACATCCAGGAGCTTCAAATCCTCATCATCCACATCCAGAGTCCCATCCGGGTCAAGGATATTTGCTTCCATCCCAAGGAGGATTTCAATATCAGGATAGCGTTCTCGAAGGATCAGGATTTTTTCTTTCATCAAGGGCAGATCTGATTTGCGAATGCCAAAACCCATATGGGCATATCCATGGTCAGCAATGGCGATTTTTTTCAAGCCCAGTCGGAGTGCTGCTTGGACATTGTCCTCAATATCTCCTTTGCCATGACTGAATCGGGTATGGGTATGGTAGTCAGCAGTGAGTTTCAGCATCAAAGCTCCTCCCAACCAACTTCACCTCCGGTTCCAGATCGACTCCGAAACGATTGAGTACGACTCGCCTTACGAGACTGATCAGGGTAACAACATCATGGCAGCTTGCATTTCCAACATTGACAACGAACCCGCAATGCTTCTCCGATACCTGCGCATCACCATAACGGACGCCCTTCAATCCGGACGTTTCAATCAATTGCCCGGCGAAGTGGCCATCCGGACGTTTAAAGGTGCTTCCAGCGCTTGGCAGATGTAAAGGCTGTTTTGATGTCCTTCTCTGAGTCAGATCCTTTGTGGTTTCAAGAATTACTTGAGGATCACCATGTTCCAGGCACAGTCTGACTCCAAGGACGATGTATTCCTTTTCCAGTATGCAGCTGTGTCTATAACCTAATTCCAACGCCTCAACGTCCAGATTCTGCACTTCTCCCTGCCGGTCCAGTACGGTGACGGATTCGATGACATCCTTCATCTCGCCCCCATAGGCACCCGCATTCATAACCACAGCCCCGCCAAGGGTACCAGGTATTCCGCCTGCAAATTCAAATCCGGTGAGATGTGCCTGGAGTGCCTGGTTTGCTACCTGAGATAGCAATGCACCGCTCTGAGCGTTGATGTGATTTCCGTCAATGCAAATCTGACTATACTGGTCGGAAATTTCAATTACGGCGCCTGCAATTCCAGTATCACAAACCAGAATATTGCTGCCATTACCAAGTATCCGCCAAGGGATCTCATTCTCCCTGAACACTTTCAGACATGCCTTGAGTTCTTCAATTGAATGGGGACGGACCAGAATATCCGCAGGCCCCCCGATACGGAATGATGTATGGGCGTGCATCGGCTCATTGATTAGAACGCGGTCCGATTCCAAGATTTTTTTCAATTCTGATTCCAGGCCGTCGATATTCATTATTCTCCCTCTACCCTTTCAGTCTCAAAGACTTTGCGTCTTCACGACACCTTATTAATACTGATATCAAATACATTCAGTATACCTTTTTATACCCCGCTGAGCAAGGCTGTACCACTTTTACACGCTTCTATGCTACTTAAGCGAACCTTCTTCACTTCCCCATCCGTTACATGTATAATTAGTAATGAATTAAAAGGAGGCAGCCATGTTTAATGCAGCAATAGTGATCGCCAGTGACAAAGGCTCCCGCGGCGAACGTCAGGATGTCAGCGGCGACGTCATTCAGCAGTTCTTATCCGATAAAGGATATATCCTAATAGAAAGAATAATCATACCCGATGAACGTGCCATCATTTCACAGGAATTAATCAGACTGTGTGACGATTCAGCCTGTGACCTGATCCTGACCAGTGGTGGTACCGGTCTATCCCCCAGAGATTGGACACCTGAAGCCACAATGGATGTGATTCATCGACCGGCCCCAGGAATCCCTGAAATGCTCCGTGCAGCCAGCTATGAAATCACTCCCAGAGCCATGCTCAGCCGCGCGGTTGCAGGAGTGCGGGGCAGTACCCTCATCATCAATCTGCCGGGCAGCCCCAAAGCTGTTTCGGAAAATCTGAGCACCCTTGAAAAAGTTCTGGACCATGGCTTGGAAATTCTAACAGGACGAGCCTGGGACTGTGCCAGAAAGTAGATATCAACCCCTTATCAATACAGAACGAAAGCGAATTTCTTTTTCACTGCATTCCAGGAGGTGTGTATCATGAATACTCGGCTGAACAAACTGCTGTCCGCCGGAGATAAATTGGAATTATCATTCGAAGCAGTTGAAGGCTCCCCGTTGACCTTGGAGTCATCCTTTGAATCTTTGATTGATAATAATACACTCGTTATTCAGGCACCTGTCCATCATGCACACGGATCCCTTTGTTCTGATCACACGATAAGGTTGGTAGCCAGCAAAGATTCTTCCGGTATATTGGAGATGAACGGTAGAATCCTCCAGTGCAAGCGAAAAGGCGATACCTCCACACTCGTCGTTGAACTGATTGAAGACGTCTGTCAGACACAGCGCCGCCAGTACTACCGTCTTCCGATCCTCCGGGATGTTCAATTAGCGATCAGCGGTGAGGGCTTTCAGGACGGCCTGACTCAGAACATCAGTGCAGGGGGGATCCGATGCATCCTCCCAATGCGGCCAAGAGCTGGTGCGAAACTTAAAGTGAAGCTGGATTTGAATAAGGAATCCTTTGAACTTACCGGAGAAGTTTTGGAGACGATGGTATTCGACGAGCCGTCGCAGCGTTTCATTATCCGTATACGCTTCACTGATACTTCTGAAAAGGATCGGTCCCGGCTGATATCATATATTTTCGGCGAACAGAGCAGACAGAAAAGAATGTCCGATTGATATGAATCCCAGAGTTCCTTTGGGATTTTCTTTTTGATTATTCATGATTTCATGCCGTCCTTTAATTCGATTACTGCAAGTAGACATGCATTCTCTCGATTTTTCTGGTATGATGTATAGGGAATTATTTTGTATACACGTTAATTCTCGTACAGATTATGAAGGAGTGCACATACATGATGTCTTTAGGTGTTTTTCTGGTTGTCTTATCGCCCTACACAGCCCTGCTTCCGGTGCTTTATACGGCCATCCTGGTATATAAGAACCGCTATGCAGTTCTTCAAAATCCCGCAGTATTGAAAAGTCCATGGAATATTGGGCTGTTTTTCGTGTTCATGTGGTCTGCGGCAGTAGGATTTGTAAATCTGGATAAGCTTTCCCTGGCAGCCGCCTTCGTGATTTTAGGTTATCTGCTGCTAAGCATTTATCTTCAGATGTTCTGCAATAATGAATCAAGGGTTGAGACGCTGATGAAGTCCGTCCTGAAATTCTCGCTTTTTTCCGCTGCCCTCGGTCTGGCTGAAAAGGCCGCATCGCTTTTTTATGACATGTCATGGATTTCAAGGTTTTTCTGGAGTCCCACATATATTCCGGATCCTGATGCACACAGGATATACAGCACCTTTGGAAATCCCAATGTTACGGGAGCATGGTTTGCCGCAATGGTTCTTGTCAGTTACTTCTTCTTCGAAAAAGAAACCGGCCGGAAGAAAACTCTTTTCCTCCTGGCGGCTGTCCTATTCGCGGTGGTCATGGCCTTCACCGGTTCCAGAGGCGCAGTTCTGGGTCTGGTTTCCGGCTTCATTGTTTATGCCTGTTTCCGAAAGGATCAGGGAAGTCTTGTTCCTCTTGGTCTGATGTTCGGTTTGGTCGTTGGCCTGACTTTCGTCATACCTGAAATCAGTCACCCAGTTAACAGCCGAGAGGCCATTTGGGATATCTGCAAAGAGATGTTTCAGCAAAAACCCATATCCGGGTGGGGTCTTTTGGGGATTTACAGATACTCCGGCGAAATTCACGGCCATAATATCTGGTTCACGGTTGCAGCTACTCTTGGTTCCGTAGGCCTTACCGCCTATTTCTACCTTAAATACCATTTGATTCGAAGTCTTAAGTTCCTTCATAGCAACGGCTGCAGCTTAACACCCCTTTTAGCTGCCATCCAGGCGCTTATTATCGGTCATGGACTGGTTGATTTCATCATCCTGGTTCCTCAGGGCGGTCTTCTGTTCTTTGTAACTTCAGGATTGATCTTCGCCATGACAGGAGAAATAAGCACTGCTGCCGCCAGAGACCTCAGACCATCCGTATGGCGAGGTTCAGGTAACACGACTGAGAATCCGGTAAAAACCTGGTCATCGAACCGATGACATTTCAGAATTCCGACCTTCTAAAACTCCTGATACCTCAGGAGTTTTTCTTCTGCATAGCACTTCAACCGTTCATTTTTTTATGCTAAACTGAATAGTGATTAAGACTTGGGAGGATACTATGGAACGAATCAGAGACTTTCTATTTGATATAAGTGACTTGCTGATTTCTTTGCTGATTATTGCAGCCATTTTCATGGTGATTTCCTGGAAGCTGAACGAGTCAATCCCCATCGATACGTCCTTGGCTCTTCAAACGGTTGAAACACCTGCACCGGCTCAAAATTCTGAAGTTGATGCCACTCAGGCCGAGACGGTATTGGATGATTCATCTGAACCGGACAAATCAACGGACGCATCCGATGCCGATAAACCCATCACTATCAAGCCCACCCTGCCAAAGACCGTAACAGGTAAGGAAATCACAGTCAAGATTCCAGAAGGATCACCCGGTGTGGCGATAGGTAAAATCCTTAAAGACAAAAGCCTGATAACGGATGTGAACACATTCATTAAAAAAGTTGACGAAATGAGCCTGGGGCCCAAGCTGCGCAGCGGTACTTTCAAACTCAAGACGGGCATGGATCTTGAAGAGATCATCAAAATCATCGCCAACGCGAATTGATCATTTAGACAGCCTCTGTTGAGTTGTTTTCTGCAAAGGCGAAAGGAGTTCACATGACTATTTGGATCGATGCGGACGGGTGCCCGGTAGTAGCCGCGGCGGCACGTATCGCCTCGAATTACAATCTGGAAGCAGTGATTGTAAAAAATCATGCCCATGAAATCCAAAGTGATACGGCTAAGGTTGTTACAGTGGATAAATCCCGTGACAGCGCGGACTTTTACATTGCCAATCACATTCAGGCCGGCGATCTTGTCATAACCCAGGATAACGGTCTGGCCGCCATGGTATTGGCAAAGCGAGGTCTATGTCTTAATCAGAACGGAATAAGGATTTCTGACGAAAACATAGACCTGCTTCTGGACCGGCGCCACCTCCATCAGGAACTCCGCCGCAAGCATGGGATCCATGCCGGTAAAGCCTCAAAAAGAAATTCGGATAATAATCAGGCTTTTGAAAGAGCACTTACTGAACTTATTGAAACAAGCCGTTTCCAAAAGGATTAACCCGTAAAAACGATGACTTTTTTCAAGTAATTTCCGTGATTCTCTTGACACAAACCGCCATTCATGAGATATTAGATGAGTAGTGACGTTGGAGTTT
>CAZEHS010000048.1:0-22872 GCA_964511875.1 uncultured Peptostreptococcaceae bacterium | reverse complement strand
TGATACGCGGGGCCAGCATGAAGCCGATCTGTCCGGTACTCACCCTGGCGGGATCCACACCGGCGGCCTTCATCAATGCGATGGTTCCCGCGATCGGATGTTTCCTTAGCGCTTCGATTCCGTGCTTAACCAGTATCCGGTTTTCGCCGATCAGGGGTACGATATCTGCAACTGTTCCCAGAGCTGCAATCTGGAGCAGTTCATAAGCAACAGGTTCATCCAGGAAATCGGGTTTCAGGGCTTGGGCCAGTTTAAAAGCTATCCCTACACCTGAGAGGTGCTTTTCAGGATAGGGACAATCCTTCTGTTTTGGATTGATGACAGCAATGGCAGCCGGCAGGATATCCTGAGGCTCATGGTGATCAGTGATTATGACATCCATACCCAGGCTTCGTGCCTGCTCAACCCGATCCATGGATGTTATTCCACAATCGACGCTGATCATCAGATCACATCCCATCTGCCTGACTCGCAATATGCCGGCCTCACTGATGCCATAACCTTCTTCAAGACGATCAGGGATGTAATAGCCTACCGGATAGTCCAGCCACATAAAAAAACGGCTCAACAGGCTGATAGCCGTGATACCGTCCACATCATAATCGCCATAGATCCAGATTTTTTCATTCCGCTCCATCGCCTGATTAATCCGCTCGGTCGCATCTGCCATACCCTTCATTAGAAAGGGATCCAGCAGCTTATCCAATGACGGATTCAAAAAGGCCTCTACCCTCGGCCTTTCTGCATAACCCCGTCCGACCAGAACACGGGCCAGAACCTCAGATATGCCCATATCCTTGGATAGAGTCCTCACGATCACATCATCAGTTGAACGTACCCGCCAGATCTTGTCAAAATGCTTCATATGGGTTCTTGATACTTTTCCGATTTTTCAACAACTGGAGCAGCGTTTGATGCGGCAATGTTATCAAGCTGAGCCCGACTGTTGTTAAGATCCGATTCGGTCTGTTTCAGTTTCTTTTCAAGGTCATGGATCCTCATCTTGTTCTTGATGCGTGGGACCATGTCAACGGTATAACCCGCCAGAGCACCAACGATGGCTGATCCAAGAATAACCAGAGCTAAAGAAGCATCATAACTGTTGAATATCAGATTCACTCTCACCGGCGTTCCGTTCAGCGCTGCAAAAACCGTCACAGCACCTGCAAATACCAACCATAATATGAAAAAAATCTGCATGGTCTACCTCCTTGTTATATCTATGATTCATTATAGCATAAAAAAAAACGGAGGAGCATATCATGCTCCTCCATAAATGGTATTAATTATGCTGTCTGTGCCCGTTTGCGCATCTTCCACATTGCCCAGATCGGGCTGGCTATGAATATGGATGAGTAGGTTCCGGTCCCAATACCGACAAGCAGGGGAAATGCGAAGTTCTTGATGGATTCAACGCCCAGCAGATACATCACGAAAATAACAATAAGTGTGGTTAACGAGGTGTTGATTGAACGGCCAAGAGTGCTGTTGATGCTCTGGTCAGCCAGTTCATCGTAGGCATTCTTTTTCAGGAATCTTGCATTTTCACGGATCCGGTCGAAGATAACAATGGTGTCATTGATAGAATAACCTACAACCGTAAGCACTGCTGCAATCAATGAGGTATCAATCGGGATGTAGAAGATAGCATACACTGCCAACAGGATCAGAACGTCATGAACCAGTGAAATCATCGCAGCAACGCCGAATACGACTTCGAACCGAAACCAGATATAGATCATCATGAAAAAACAGGCGGCTAAAATTCCGTAAACAGCCTTCATTCGTATTTCTTTACCAATGGAAGGCCCGAACTGTTCTGCACTGATGAGTGCATTATCATTCAACTTGAATTCTGACTTCATGACTTGGAATATCTCCGTCCGAAGATTATTGTTCAAATCGACTTTCGTTCGGATAATGACTTCTGTCTTGTCCTTGCCTGCATGCAGGATTTCCGGAGCAAGCTGGAACTGTTCCAGCGACTTTTCAACTGCAGAAACCTCCACAGTTTTGCCCATGTCGAACTGCATCATGGTGCCTCCGGTAAAGTCGATCCCTACATTGATGCCTCTGACTATGGCAAAAACCAGCCCGATAACCATGATGGCAATGGATAGTCCAAACCATATCCTGCTTCTTGATACGACTTTCATGCCTGGACCCCCTTCTTTCCGCCATAAAGACTGTCTACATTAAGTTTATCGATCTCAATGATCTGCATCATCTGAGTTCTGGATATGATGATGGCTGTAAACATACTGGTCGTTATACCGATCATCAGGGTAACAGCAAAGCCACGAATAGGCCCCTCACCCATGAAATAAAGCACAACAGCTGCGATGATCGTGGTTATATTGGAATCCATGATCGTGCGCATCGCTTTATGGTACCCAGAGACCACTGCTGAGCGAATGGTTTTGCCATCCCGTATGTCTTCTCTGATACGCTCGAATATTATGACGTTGGCGTCCACCGCCATTCCGACAGAGAGGACAATACCTGCTACCCCCGGAAGCGTCAGCGTTGCACCAAGGCCAACCATGACGAAAAGCACAAGGGAAGCATACAGCACCAGACTGATACTGGCCACAACGCCCGGCATGCGGTAATAGGCGATCATGAACACAACTACCAGTGCAAATCCTATCTTAGCTGCCATCACTGCATTAACCAGTGAATCCTTACCCAATGTCGGGCCGATGATGGATGTCTGAACCTCTACCAGCTCAGCCGGAAGTGCTCCTCCACGGATCAGAGCTGAGAGGCCGGAAGCTTCATCAACTGTGAAATTTCCTGTGATTTGAGCATTGCCGTCAGGAATCGGCTTGCTTGCTCTGGGAGCGGATATAACCTTGCCATCCAGTATGATGGCGATCTGAAGCCCGCCGCTCACGGATGCCAACGTGGTCATTTCACCGAATTTGGTCCCGCCATCCTTATCAAACTCAAGCGATACGGCTGGTCTGCCATTTTCGTCCGTCACATATCTTGAATTCTGAACATTGTCGCCTGTAAGCATCACGCTGCCCATGGACGGATCAAACGGTACGCCGTCCTGAACCATTGCACCCTGATTCACCAAAGCGAATTCAAGCTTTGCGGTTTTGCCGACCTGTTGGATGGCCGCATCTGCATCAGCTACTCCCGGCAATTCGATACGGATCCGTTTGTCTCCGCTGACAGAGACCTTTGGCTCTGTCAGGCCCATTTCATTGATCCGTTTTTCCATGACAGCCTTGACCTGATCCATCAGGGCTTTCAGTTCAGGACCCGACTTATCTGTTTTGGCCTCATAGACCAAAACCACGCCTCCTTCAATATCCAGGCCCAGTTTCATAGAGTCACCTATGGATTTGATGCCGATTCCGCCAGCAGTGATTCCGAATAATGCAGCGTATGATATCACTGCGATCATCACCCAGATGCCAGCTAATGTAAATATGTTCTTTCCGCTCATACAGAGCCCCCTAACGATGCTTGTCAGCTAAAAGCGCATAATGTTCAGCACTTTGCTTCAAGCTTCGAATTTCTTCTTCTGTCAGATCTCTTACTACTTTTGCAGGTGATCCCACAACCAGGCTCCGTGCAGGTACCCTTTTCCCCGGAGGAATGAGCGTCCCCGCTCCAATGATCACCTGATCTTCTATCACGGCTCCATTCAGAATGATAGAACCCATTCCAACCAGCACTTCATTACCTATGGTGCATCCGTGAAGTACTGCGCTGTGCCCCACTGTAACGTGGGTGCCGACGATGCAGGTCTCAGTTGTTGTGATATGCAGAACGCAGTTATCCTGTATATTGGAATACGCCCCGATACTGATCATATTGTCGTCACCTCTGACTACAGCGCCATACCATACACTGGCTCTTGCATCCACATGAACGCGGCCGATCACCTGGGCGGATTCAGCGATGAACGTGTCTTCTGCAATCTGAGGGTGATACTCCTGATAATCCCGTATCATGGGTTTTCCTCCATCAACCTTTTAGTCTGTAGATAAACAGCACATTCTACACGTTTCTTTTCAAGTTCGCAACCGATCCTGTAAGGCTTGAGGACTGTTCCATTCTCATGCCATGCATTTGCATGGCAACCACCGCTGCAATAGAAACGGGCCCAGCATTCCTTGCAATCCTCTTTAGTGAAAACCGTAGCGGATGCGAACTCGCTAACGATAGCCGGGTTGATCGGTTGGTCCGAATATACTGAGCCAAGACTGAATTCCGGCATTCCAACGAACTGGTGGCAGGGATAGATGTCGCCCTCCGGAGTCACTGCAAGATACTCAGCACCCGCACCACAACCCAAGACCCGTTTTATTATGCACGGTCCCCTATTCAGGTCAATTTGAAAATGAAAAAAGTTAAAACCTTCTCCAATTTTTTCTTTTTCCAGGATTGCATCAGCCAACATTTCGTATTCATGGCAGAGCTCCTTGACATCGGAGTCCTGAAGCGCATAGGGCTGATTTTTCGGAGCGACTACCGGCTCAACCGAAACCTGATCGAACCCTAACTCTGCAAGGTGAAGCACGTCTTTCGAAAAATCTTTGCTGAAACGGGTAAAGGTTCCTCTTACATAATAGGACTTTCCTTTCCGTGTGGCAACAGCTTCCTGAAATTTCGGAACGATCAGGTCGTAGGTTCCGTCTCCGCTGATGGTTTCACGCATCCGGTCATTGATATCCTTCCGGCCATCGATACTGAGAACCAGATTGTGCATTTCTTCATTGATATAGGCGATTTTTTCCGCATCAAGGAGGACGCCATTGGTAGTCATCGTGAAACGGATCACTTTGCCATGTTCCTTTTCAAGGGCCCTGCCATAGGTGACCAACTTTTTGACGACTTCGAAATTCATCAGGGGCTCTCCCCCGAAAAAATCCACTTCCAGCTGCCTTCGGTTCCCTGAATTCTTCACCAGGAAATCCAGAGCCTTAACGCCGGTTTCATAGCTCATCAGCGTTCGGTGTCCATCAAATGCTCCCTGTGCTGCAAAACAGTATTGGCACCGGATGTTGCAGTCATGTGCTACATGCAGGCAGAGAGCCTTGATGACCGGATTGTGCCTGCTCAGTCGAAAAGCCTCGATCTGTGTATCCGCAGAGAACAGCTGACCTGAAGCAATCAGGGATTCTATCTCTTCAAATGCTTCCAATATAGCTTCTGCGCCAAATTGTCCCTTAAGGGATTCTTCTGCCTGCACTTTATCCGGATCCGGATAGTGATCCAGCAATTCATATACCAACGGGTCCACTGCATGAATGGCGCCGCTGCTGATATCCATTACGATATGGAGATTATTCTGAATGAACTTATGAATCATGATAACCTGCTTTCCATGAATGTATTAAGGGTTAACAGTATAAAAAAGCAGCTTGGGCTGCTTTTTTTGATGGTCATTTCTTTTCGCACTCCTGATTGGCTACCGTACAGGACGTTTTGCAGGCGGACTGACAGGATGTCTGGCATTCGCCGCAACCGCCATGAACCGCGCTCTCCTTCAGGGAACCGCTGCTGATGGTTTTAATATGCTTCATAGTTGCACCTCCTCGCTTTATTCACCCACCTATTATAGCACAGGCATATCCAGGGTTAAACCTTTTGTTCTATTTCTTCTCGTTGAGACTGCCAACAGCCCACTTTTTCAAGCGGATTGTCACTCTGTCAGGACCTGTTTCCAGGGTAATTTCTTCCTCGTCAACCCGAGTGATCCTACCTACTGCACCGCCGATTGTGACGATCTCATCCCCAACATTAAGCGAACTGCGCATTGCCTGGATTTTTTTAGCCTGCTTGTTTTTGGGGTAAATCAAAAGAAAATAAAGCAGAACCAGAAATATCCCGTAAGTTACCATTAACATCGTATTCATCGTTTCCCCTCCTTCACATGAAGTGTATAATTCTCCACCAGTTTAAAAAACCCTTTACTTGCTGTTATATTTTTCATAAAAATTTCTACTGAAATCCAACAGTGAGTCCGTTTCTATGGCTCCACGGATTCCCGACATCAGATTCAGGAGGAAATACAGGTTGTGGGTAGTCAGCAGGCGTGAAGAAAGAATTTCATTCTCCTTGCACAAATGCCTTATATAAGCTCTGGAATAGTTCGTGCACGCATAGCAGGAACAATTGGGATCCAGTGGAGAAAAATCCTCTTCGTACTTCTTGTTCTTGATGACTACCTTTCCCAATGAGGTCAAGGCTGTTCCATTCCGTGCGATACGGGTTGGAAGAACACAGTCAAACATGTCAATGCCTCGCAGGACCCCTTCAATCAGGTGATCAGGTGTGCCGACGCCCATCAGGTACCGGGGTTTATCTGCAGGGAGCAAGGGGACTGTATAGTCCAGCACTTCGTACATCAGCTCCTTGGGCTCACCGACGCTTAGTCCCCCAATGGCATAACCGGGAAAATCAAGCTCCAACAGCTCCCTGACACTCTGCTCACGCAAATCCTTGTACATCCCGCCTTGGATGATTCCGAAAAGCGCCTGTTCATCTGTGTTCGTATGAGCTTCCTTACAGCGTGCAGCCCAACGGGTGGTCCGTTCAAGGGATTTTTTCACATAATCGTGCTCAGCCGGGTAGGGTGCACATTCATCGAAAGCCATCATGATATCGGATCCTAAAGCAGTCTGTATTTCCACCGCTTTTTCTGGGGATATGAAATGCCTGCTGCCATCATTATGAGATTGGAAGGCCACCCCTTCCTCAGTGATCTTACGCAGTTCTCCGAGGCTGAAAACCTGAAAGCCGCCACTGTCCGTAAGGATGGGTCTGTCCCAGTGCATGAACCTGTGCAGGCCTCCTGCCTTGGCAATCAGCTCATGGCCCGGGCGCAGATAAAGATGATAGGTATTGCTGAGTATGATCTGTGAACCGATTTCCTTAAGTTCTTCAGGAGTCATGGCCTTAACGGTGGCTTTAGTTCCAACCGGCATGAAGATCGGAGTCTCGATGATCCCATGAGGGGTGTGTATCCGCCCCCGGCGGGCACCCGTTTGTTTACAGGTGTGAAGCAGTTCATATTTGATAGCCATATCTTCTCCTTAAATAACAAGCATAGAATCCCCAAAGCTGAAAAAACGATATTCTTTCTCGACTGCAATCCGGTAGGCTTCCATAACAAGCTCCGTCCCGCCCAGGGCGCATACGAGCATGATGAGCGTGGATTCCGGCAGATGAAAGTTGGTGATAAGTCCATCCACTATTTTATATTGATAACCAGGATAGATGAAAATTTCTGTCCACCCGGATCCGCTCCGGATGTGACCTTTCTCATCCGCCAATGTTTCTAAAGTACGGGTCGATGTAGTGCCAACGGATATCACTCGCCCTCCCCGTTCCTTGCAGGCGTTGATGGCCGCTGCCGTGTCAGGATCGACAGAATAGAATTCCGAGTGCATCACATGGTCCATGATCCTTTCTGCCTTGACCGGTCGAAAGGTGCCCAGCCCGACATGGAGGGTAAGAGTCTGAATATCAACCCCTTTGCTCCGGAGGGTTTCCATTAGTTCTTCTGTGAAATGCAGGCCGGCAGTTGGGGCCGCTGCTGAACCGGTAGCCTTGGAATATACGGTCTGATACCGTTCTCTGTCCTGCAGCGTTTCTGTGATATAGGGCGGCAATGGCATATGGCCGAGCTCATCAAGAACCTGTTCAAATGGTTCACTGCAGTCGAACCTTACAATCCGTGTGCCTTCTTCAGCCACACTTTCTACGACGGCTTTCAGGCGTCCGTCCCCAAAAATGAATTCCGATCCCGGCTTGCATTTGTTTCCCGGTCTCACCAATGTCTGCCACATATTGAAACCGACAGGCTTCAGGAGCAGGAATTCAACTGCAGCGCCACTGGTCTTATGGCCCAGAAGCCGTGCGGGAAGCACCCGTGTATCATTAAGTACCAGGCAGTCCCCCGTACGCAGGAAATCAGACAGTTCAAAAAACTGTCTGTGTGAAATAGTCCCGCTGAACTTGTCAATAACCAAAAGTCGGCTTTGATCCCTCTGTTCCAAAGGTGTTTGCGCAATAAGCCGTTCCGGCAGGTCGAAATAAAAGTCTCGTGTCAGCATTATTTTAATGTCGTCCCCGTATAGTAGTGGAGCAGGATCTGCTCATAAGTGAAGCCCTGTTCAGCCATGCTTTTTGCGCCCCATTGACTGAGACCCAGTCCGTGACCCCAGCCGTGGCCTGTAAACGAGATTGCATCTCCCATCGTCGCGTCAATCGCTTCATTGCCGTTAACGGTTCTTGCCACCAACCCGTTCACAGCGATGACGCTGGTATCCATTGAACCGTCGATTACAGCTGCTTCCAATGGCATGTCTGCCAGGCCGGAACCGCGCTGTACCCGCAGAGCAGCACCCCCGGACACATCAAACCAAGTGCTTTTCAGATCGTTATAACCCAGCACTTTTCTGGTTTGTTCCTTGGTCAGCGTGATATCACCCTGCGTTCCCTGAACTAACAGCTCAAGCACCCTGTCATTCTCTGATTTTCTGCTTACAGAGACGTTCGTAACGCTCCCAACGTTCAATTGGTTTGCAATGAGTCTCTGCTCGATTTCAGTCTTAGTGTACACCTTAGTCCAGTCCGTATTGGGAGCCCCTATGGAATAGGAATCATCGACTCCTATCAGGTAAGGAATAGCCGCACTCCAGACATTCTCGCTATTTTCGGTCTTACCACCGCTGTTTGAATGGAAAAATGCCTGAACCAGCTTACCGCCGTACATTAGAAACCGGTCGTTTGTTTCATCCACGGCCTGGCGGCACACCGGGTTTTCAACGCGATAACCGCCATATACCTGACAATCCGGAGTTGCGCATAAATCAAAGCCCCTGGAGATATGTTTCCCCATACTGGTAACCGCGTAATTCCTGGCAGCTACAGCCTGAGCTTTCAACGCTTCCAGCGGCCATTCCCCGGACATTTCCTTCGGCAGGACTCCATATAAATATTCATTCAGCGTCACTGTATTGATAAGTGTAAGATCACTTCCCGCAAAACGCCGAATGATCATACCGCCGCGGTAAGCCACACCATTATATTTCAAATAGGGATCCGCCGCAACTTCTTTAAATGCATATTCCTGCTCATTCGCATTATACACCCAGATCAGGTTCTGCCCCGTAAGTATCCGGACCCGGTCAACCGACGGGCCTGTCACAGACATTTCCAGTTCAGGAAATACAACCTGCATTTCACTGAGCCTTATATAGGCTTCCGCTTCTGAAAGAAAATCCCCAGCCATCATATTCCAGCCATTTTCATAGTACGGTACTGCATCAGGAGCCACATCGATAAGGGTCTGTTTCAGCTCATCAAACTGACTCCGGTCTGACAACCCGCTGCCGACGATGATATGCCATGCATAATCCTTTGATGCTGTGATGTCCTTGACTCCGTTGAATCGGGTAATCTCGTTGAAGGTGTTGCCGCTGAAAGTTCCAAAACCGATTTCGCCGTACCCGGTGATCTGCAGTGTCGCTTGCTCCGGATTATTGTGGACAAGGCCGATCTTAATCCGATCCGGAACCAGTGCATCAGCCCAGGACTGTGTCATCCCCAATGTCAGGATCAGAATCAGTGTAAATGTCATTGTCATGATTGTTTTATTGGATTGCATCATATGCACCTCATTCGATCATTCCAGTTAGTAGATTATCTGCGATTCCGGGAATAGGAAGCCCCAGATGTTCATAGGCACGTTTCATAGCCACGCGCCCTCGCGGAGTCCGATTGATGAAGCCCAGCTGCATCAGGAATGGTTCGCAGACATCCTCGATGGTGATGCTTTCTTCACCTAAAGAAGCTGCCAATGTTTCCAAACCGACGGGACCGCCTTCAAACTTCACAGCGATGGTTTCCAGTACTTTAATATCCAATGCATCCAGCCCCAGAGAATCGACTTCCAACAGTTCCAGGGCCTTCATAGCCATTTCCAGCGTGATTGTCCCATCGCCTTTTACCTGAGCATAATCGCGTACCCGTTTAAGCAATCGGTTTACAATTCGTGGAGTGCCCCTGCTCCGGCTTGCAATTTCCCCGGCTGCTATCGGATCAATGCACACATCCAGAATTCGGGCTGATCGGTTGATGATGGTCGTAAGTTCTGCATCGTCATAAAGATCCAGCTTGCAGACCACGCCGAAACGATCCCTAAGCGGAGAGGTTAGATTTCCGGCGCGGGTAGTTGCACCAATCAAAGTGAACTTGGGCAGGTCCAATCGCACTGATCGTGCTCCTGGCCCCTTTCCTATCACGATATCAAGAGCATAATCCTCCATTGCCGGATACAGAACCTCTTCCACACTGCGGTTGAGTCTGTGTATCTCATCAATGAACAGAACATCCATCTCTGAAAGACTGGTTAGAATCGCTGCCAGATCTCCGGCCCGTTCTATGGCCGGTCCTGATGTGATTTTTATATTCACATTCATTTCATTTGATATGATGTTGGACAGTGTCGTCTTGCCCAACCCCGGAGGGCCGTAGAGAAGCACGTGGTCCAGCGGTTCCCGCCGCCGTCTGCTGGCTTCAATGAAAATCTCCAGTTTTTCCTTGGTACGGGATTGACCCACATAGTCCTGAAGCCTCTGCGGCCTCAAGCTTTTGTCGTCATCAACGTCCTCGATATGAAATTCCGGTGCGATTATTCTCTCCATATTTATCCGCCTGTCTATTGTCAACTTATCTTGCAAGCAGTCTGAAAGCCTGTTTGATTCCTTCTTCAAGACCCAGGACATCCATATCCAGCTTTGAAACCGCAGCTTTAGCCTCTTTTGGGGTGTAGCCTAATGCAGTGAGGGCCTGAAGCACTTCCTGGCCTTTTCCTTCCGGCTTGCCGCCAAAAAACATGGGTTCTTCTCCGCTGGCGTCGAAAACCACTGCAAAGCGTTTCTTGAATTTGTCCTTCAGTTCCAGAATAACCCGCTGTGCAGTTTTTTTGCCGATTCCAGGAACCTTTACCAAACGGCCGTCCTCTTCCTGAATGATAGCTGCAATCAATGATTCTACAGAAAGACCTGACAGGATGGCAATGGCGCCCCGTGTACCTATACCGCTTACCGAGGTCAGGTTCTCATAGAGCTCCAGCTCCATGGTGGACTTGAATCCGCACAGTTCCAAATGATCATCCTTAACATTCAATTTTGTGAAGAGCAAGGTGTCCGGAGCTTCCCGAACCAACCCGGCTAACGTGTTGGCCGATGTCATGACCTTGAAGCCGACGCCTCCGTTTTCCAGCACCAGCCAGTCCAATCCGGTGTCAGTAACCTTCCCTTTGATATATGCCAGCATGAAATTACCTCTTCTTATGTAGTCTAGAGTCATGATAACACAAACATACATTCGGGGGAACGGTTTATGGTGAAGTATAGCGGTCTTTTAATATGAAAGGAGATGACCGTATCACCTTCCATTGACAGTACATTCGTCAGTGGAGCCGCAGGCACGGAAATCTCCCTTCATCCTTACACAACTATGACCCGCTTTAGTCCTGCGTCTTCTGCAATTGCTCTACACTGGGCCATCAGCTCCTCGCTTGGAAGCTGCAGTGCTGACAGCATTTCTTTCCTAACGCCATTAGAGCGATAGCGAATGATCCTGTAAGGGATATCAGGGTCCACCGCGGCCAATTCTCCCGATACCCAGGCAACCGTATCCAATGCGTCCGGCGCCCCTCCGCGGATCACAGTCCGAACCTCAGCAAGTCTGCCCATCTCCAATGCCGATTGGAAGGTCCTGAGCACCTGTTCATTCCCGACCCCTGTCAGTATTCTATGCTCATCCGGATCAATGGCCTTGATATCCAGCAGCAATCCGTCAGTTACGGCATACAGCCGCTTGAGTTCATCCTCACCGAGCTGACCATTGGTATCAATGAGTATGTGGGCCCCAAGTGATCTAAGGGCAGTACAGACATCCAGCAGAAACTCAAACTGGACGGTGCACTCTCCTCCGGAAAATGTTACGCCGGAAATAAATGGCTTTGCTTTAAGATACCGTTCGATTATATCCTGTACGGTTATTTCCCGAGATCCTGTCAGGGAAATCGTTTCAGGATTGTGGCAGTACAAGCAGTTGAAATTACAGCCCTGAAGAAAGACCACCATCCGGTTACCCGGTCCGTCTACGGGGCTGAAGTTGATTATTCTGACTACTGCACCTTTATTCATGACTGGTTTGAACCTTTCGCTGCAGAATCCGCTGGTTTTCTATGGCATCCATTCCCAGCGCAACTGTATCATGCAGAGCCGCCTCGTTTCTTCTGAGGGACTCGATATCCGATTTTTTGACAAGAAATCCTGTGATCCTCACAAGATCACTGCTGGCAGAATAAAAAGCGAACATACGCAGTGAACTTTTCATTGCGCCCTTGATTATGTCCAAAACGCTTTGCACATTGCCTTTGCTGGTTTCATCAAAAGTGAAGATATCACTGATCCCCGTAGGGAAATAGCGATGGATCCTGGACGTGAAAATCAGATGATCCATCATTTCAGGCTCGTCACCATAAGGAATCCTGGCGCCGGGCGTTTCCAAGATGTCGGTGGAAATACCGGATTGTGCATGAAGGAAGTACCTGTTTCCCGTCAACGGGCTGTGGGGGGCGACCAGCTTGCTTACCAATTCTTCCAGCCGCACGATAACAGCCTCAGCAAGATGTCCCGAGCCTTCGTCATGGCCATAATGGCCGTCCTGGCCTTCATATCCAATCAGGATATTGACCGCTTCTGCAAGGCCGAACACACCGAACATTCCCAAAAACCGCTCCCTGGATATGAATCCTTCCTTCACGAGAAAGTTGTTTTCAAAAAAACGACTTTCCTCCACAATGAACCGGATCCGCTTTGCCATGACTGATCCCATCAATGTCACGGTATCCGGCAGTACCTCCTCCATGAATCGTTTTAAGGAACCAGCCTCCTGTGCCGCCCGCCGGAGATTCATTCGCATCAGAGTAAAACCGCCGCCGCCGATCGGAAGCCCGTTGTAGCAGCTGGCAATGCCATAATCGGTCCCGTAGTCTTCCACATACATTTCATGATTGGCAAAACTGGGTTTTGAGGCCGCCAGACCGGTACGGATGGCTTCCAATGCGAAATCATCCGGAGTTTGGCTGCTATATTTCAAGGTCAGGTTAGGCACAGCATTTTTCAGTTCGGCCTCCGCCCGAAGAATCAGTCGCCCCGCACGGGTATCGGCCGGTCCAATATTGGCATGGCTGAATGAATCCGTGATGGTCCGATCCAGATGAATCAGGAAGAGCCTGATTGCATCAAAATCCTTCTCATCATCGGTGATAAATGGCTCCAGTAATGTGTCGATGTTGCCCAGATAAACAGGCATCGTTGTGACGGAAGGTATATGTTTATAAAAAATCAGCAGAAAATGAATCGCTTCCTGAAGATTCACAGGTGGTGATAATCGTAAAAATACGGAACCTTCGCGCATGAACTTGTCGTAGTCCGGCAGGATGTATCTGGGACGATAGGGAGCAGATCCCTCTGACAGGTCACAGATCAATCCGGATTCAAAAGCTGATTTTTCCTCTGGATTAAGCTGGATGCCATCGTAGCTCCCTTCAGCTGCCTGAGCAAGAGCAATCACTTTCTGATGATATGTTGTCTTTGGATCCTGTATGATCTCAAGCGTCTTATTCATGACATTCTCCTCATAACAATTCCTCAGCTTCACCAGGAATCACTTTACGTATTGCATCTGTCATCCGCGCCTCTACAATTGCCATCAGCTCTTCCCTGTCATGACCGTCTTCAGGGTATGACGCAAAATTACTCAATAACAAGGTTGTTTGCTCCATATTGTTCCTGCTCTTGTATACCTGAAAGACCTGCTTCAGCTTCTCATCGATCAGTTCCTGATTTTCCGGGCTGCAGAATGGGAATACACCGATGAAGCTTCTGGAGCCATATTTCATGAACAGATCCGTATCGAAAAGGGCAGCACTCAAATCATGATGAATTTCATTTGAAATCCGCTGATATCGCCTGTCCAGGGAAGCATTCATCTCACTTCCCGGATCTATGAGCAATGAAATCATGATACTGACAGCGTACCTTCCTTTACCGGCCTTCTTCAATTCCTTATCCACGTAGCTTTTGAAATCCACATACATGGCTGGTATGCCCTGCATGATCGCACCCGTTGCAGGGGTTGGAAGACCCGTCGATTCTGTGCCCATCAGATCGACAATCCGCTTGAAAAGGAACTCCCCGTCAAAGGGCTTCAAAACGTAATCCGCGGCACCAAGGCGAATGCCCTTAACAAAGGAAGCCCGCCGGTTTTCGGCAGTCAGGATCATCACCGGTGTTTCACCGGCTCGGCTCTTGATTTCACTGAAAATAGCAAAACCGTCTTCTGAAGGAAATTCCAATTCAGTTATGATCAGACCGATATCATTCGGTGCATTCAATATGTTCATGAGCTGTTTGGGCGTTGTGGTCTCAATCACTTCGATATTCGCACGTGCTGCCAGTTCCTTGATTCTGTTGCGTATGGTGAACGTTCCGTCCAGAACAGCGACACGTTTCATGATAGTCCTCCGGAATCTTTCATTCTTAATGACATTTTAGCATATTCCGGACTCTGATGGGCACCTAAAAGAACAAAGAGCCCGTTAAGGGCTCTTTGCAGGACTCACTCGTAATTGAGCTGCCGCTCATATTTCATGGTATCCAAGTCGTGCCCCTTTATTCCATAATCGGAAAGGGTGTATATTGAATCGCCGATATAGATGATGCGCTGGATATTTTTCTGGCTGTCATACCACTGAATCCCTGCGTTGGCGATTTCCTGATCGCTGAGATGGGTTGAAGTCCCCCGAAGAGTAAACCCCTTCACAGGATCGATGGTATACACATGGGCCCCCTGCCAGGTGAACTGGCTCATCCCGTTTTGGGTTTCGTACAGGGTTACAGGCAATGCAAAAAGGTTTTTCTCCCTGGAGAACAATAACGCCTTGTGGTTGCTCAGAACATCAGACCAGGATCCGGCGCCGCCCAGGATCAATTTATGCTTTTCGACTGGGTTCTGGACATCACTGACATCAAACATACCGATCTTCAGGCCTTCAGTCATTACGCCGTTCTTGGTTTGAACTGTTTCCTTACCGAAACCTATGATGGTGTTCGAATCATAGGGATGCAGATACTCACTGAATCCTGGGATTTTCAGATATCCCAGCACTGAAGGTGCAGATGGGTTTTTCAAATCGATGACATAGAACGGGTCCACTTGGCGGAAAGTAACCATATAGGCGCGATCACCCAGAAATCGTACGGAGTATATCCGCTCACCCGGAGCCAGGCCTTCCAGCTTGCCCTGAACTGCCATGCTGCTGTTAAGGACATAGACATTGTTCTTGGAGGTGTTCTCTCCTGTGTTCCAGGCTTCTCCTGAGGTGGTTGCGATTCGGAAGGTGCTTCCTTGGGAATCCATGGAGAATTGGTTGATGATGGTCCCCGGTACAGATCCTTTTGCCTTGAACTGTACCTTCCCATCAGCCAGCCCGAATTTGAAGATTTCAGTTGTTGGCTCGAAGGACGGTTCCGGTGCGAAGGTCATGATCCGGTAATGATAGCGGTTCATTGAAACATACAAGGAATCCGTACTGGCATATACCGTACTGCCGCTACCCAGATAGATGCCTTTATCCGGCTCCGCTGTCACATCATCAAGATTGAAGCCCAGGGTGATCATGAGATTCGACTCCACTGTGTCAGGGAAATAACGGATCTGATCGTAACCAAGAGTCTGGGTTTTTCCAGTCACACTGTCCCTGAACGTGGGCAGAATCTCATCATCTTTCAGTCCATAGACATTCAGATACTTATTGGCAACCAGATACAATTTGCCGCCTGTAAGACGGGAGGTAAGATACGAGCCGTCTGACTCATAGCTCCGTACCAGTTGAGGTTTTTCAGGATTTGATATGTCATAGAAAATCACTTGGGTTTTTGGAGACTGCATCGGCGGCATGATCATTTTCACCTGAGGCATGTCGGGTGTATCATACGGTACGAATTGCTGTTTGGTTCCGATGACAATCAGTTTCTGCCCATAAAGGTAGAATTCCGTGGGATTCATCTGCTTGTCGAAATTCAGAGTTGAAACATTCTGCAGGGCCGGCCCGTCAGTACGGGTTATTTTAAGATCATTCGAACGAAGCTGGTAGATATACCGGCCATCGGTTTTTACAATGTCCCCTTCATCGACACCGGCAACCTGAACGTTGGTGCTGCTGTGATCCGCTCCAGCTGCAGACGGAGCAGCAGGTGCAGCGGATTTTTCACTGGAGTCCGTAGTCACGGAGTCCATGGTTCTATATACTGGCTGGTTATACTTGCCTGCATAATCCAGAATCAGTTTCAGCTTATCCAGAGACCCCACTACAGGCAGTGCCTCCGTATATGTGTACGGCTTAAATCCGCTTTTGATGGAAATGATCCGTTCGGCTGCATCCCAGGCCACTTCATTGCCAAAGGCCTCGGATATGAATCTCAGCGGAACCAGAATTCTTTCCTTCTCAATCCGGGCAAGCGCATCCAATGCTTTCAATTCTCCGTTCACCGAACCGAAGGTGCCGTCGGGCTTGACAGAAACATTCATGATGTCATTATATGCAGTTGCAATCCTCAGTTCGTCATTCCAGTCCACCTGCAATCCCAGTGCTTCGAATATTGCTCGAAATGGCACAAGCGTCCGGCCGTTCTCAATTGTTGGAGGAACCTCAAGGGCAAGCGGTTTGTTATCAATCTGAATCCTGATGTTTGAATCTGCAAAACTGACCGAAGACAGTAATAGCGCACCTACTGCAAAAGCCACGATTTTTTTCATCATCTTTTATCGCCTCCTTATTCTGTTTAGACGCAGATGCGTTAAAAAAGTTCCATGAAAAAGGTTAAGAAGGAATCTGTTAGTGGATTCCTTCTTAATTATATCGCTTTTTATGAAATTATTGTATTTCAGCAGGATTAAAATTGAATGACTAACCTGCTCCTGTCATCGCGAGGAGCACAGCGGAGCGGCGATCTCTCCCTTTAGTCACTGTTCTTCACACGATTATTTGCATTAAACCGAAGGGAGAGATTGCCGCGCTTCGCTCGCAATGACAGACAGCATATTTAGTTCCTACGAACCGAAAATTTCCCCTGCAACCCGGACTGACTCCTGTGCATCCCTGCAGTAATAATGGGCCTTTATCTTAGCGGCATAATCCGCTGTGAGCACGGCACCACCCACAAATATTCTGCATTCCGGAAATTTCTCGCGGATCGCTTTGATGGTCTTTTCCATTGAAACGACGGTAGTCGTCATCAGGGCACTGAGGCCTACCAGCTTCAGATCATTCTGTTCAATGGCTTCAAGCACTTTTTCAGTTGGAACGTCCTTGCCCAGATCGATGACATCGTAGCCATAGTTTTCCAGCAATACCTTCACGATGTTTTTTCCTATATCATGAATATCACCGTGGACGGTTGCCAGAGCCAGTTTGCCCTTGCTCACCTGAGCACCGCCGCTCTTTCTGATATTCTCGCGTACCAGGTCAAATGCGCCCTTTACAGCTTCAGCCGATTTCAGAAGCTGTGGCAGGAAGATCCGACCGCTTTCAAAATCCTTGCCAACTTTTTCAAGGGCAGGTATCAGGTAGCCATCAACAACCGCAAGGGGCTCGTTGGTTTCCAGAAGCTCCAGCGTACGCTTTTCAGCTTCCTCTCTAAGACCCGCTGACACACATTGCTCCAGTGTCCTGTTCTCGGTAACGCTGCCGGCCTTTTGCGGTTCCTGACCACCATAAGCAGTGATGTACCGTGCAGAGTCCTGATCGTTCCCGCTTAGCACCTCAAACGAACGGATGGTATCCATTATGCCCTCTGCCAACGGATCAGTGATCGGCGCATCCAACCCAGCTTCCAGCGCCATGGCCATGAATGTCCGGTTAAGAATACTGCGGTTAGGCAGACCGAAGGAGACATTGCTGGCTCCGAGCACCGTATGGACAGGCCAGCGGGCTTTTATCGCTCGTATGGCATTCAGCGTTTCCCTGACCTGCTTTTGTTCTGCAGAGGCGGTCAGTACAAGACAATCCACAAAAATCCTTTCCGGTCCGATTCCATATTTCTCAGCTTCATTGATGATTCGTTCGGCTATGGCAATCCGTTTCTGCGCATCTGCAGGAATTCCATCTTCATCAAGCATCAGGGCCACAATATTGGCACCGTAGCGGGCAGCCACAGGCAGAATCGTATCCATGCTGCTCTGTTTGCCGTTCACCGAATTAAGAAGAACCTTGCCGCAGGTTCTTCGCGTAGCGGCTTCAAGCACCTCAGGGTCCGCGGAATCCATCTGCAACGGACATTGAACCGCGCCTTCAAGAATGCCAAGGATCCTTAGGACCGCTTCCTTCTCATCGATACCGGGCATTCCTGCATTGACATCCAGAATTTCCGCTCCGGCTTCCAGCTGGCGTACGGCCTCCTGAAGAGCATATTCCCAATTCCTTGCCTTCAGGGCTTCCTTGAGAGCTTTCTTTCCTGTAGGATTGATCCGCTCTCCGATGACTCTGATTCTCTTATCGAAGGTAAGAGTGATGCTTCCTGAGCATACAGCTGAAACCGGTTTTCCTTGCGGCGCTTTAACTTCGCACTTTTCAATTGCCTGAACTATCTGACGGGTGAATTCCGGTGACGTGCCACAGCATCCGCCAACTGCCCGTACTCCAGCCTCTGCCATGTCAAGTGCTTTTACGGCAAAATCCTCAGGGCGTTCAGGGAATACGGTTCTGTCATCCAACAGAACCGGAAGACCAGCATTCGGCTGAACAAAGACCGGGATCCGTGCCGTGTCCAGAAGGATTTGAATCAGCGGTCTGATTTCATCCGGGCCGAGAGAACAGTTTATTCCAACTGCCTCGATTCCCAAATCCTGAAGGATCATCACTGCTGTTACTGGATCTGCTCCGCTAAGAGTACGTCCATTCTCTGAAAACGTCAGAGAACACCAGATTGGAAGAGAACTGTTTTCCCGAGCGGCAAAAATGGCAGCTCGGGCTTCCTGTATGTCAGCAATTGTCTCAATCAGAATCAAGTCTGCTTGAGAACCGGCACGTACCTGCTCGGCATATAGTTCAACTGCATCATCAAAATCCAGTGTTCCCATCGGTTTCATCAGTTCCCCGATAGGTCCAAGGTCCAAGGCGATCAGTTTCCCGGGAGCTCCTTTTCGGGCAAGTGAAACAGCCTGTTTCACCACATCAGCCACTTCAAGTCCGACTCCGGAAAGTTTGTGGCGGTTTGCACCGAATGTGTTGGTTGTGATTATATCGGCCCCGGCAGCCGCATACAGAGCATGGATTTCAACTATGGCATCCGGATGCGTGAAATTCAGCTGTTCAGGAAGCTGGCCGGTTTTCAGGCCCCTTTCCTGAAGTTGGGTCCCCATCGCACCATCCATTACAACAATGCGGTTCTCAATGATACTGAAAATTCCCAAAAGCTTGACCTCCTATCGATTCAGGGACTGACGGACTGAGGAAATGCTTTCCACTATGATCCGTGCAGTTTCCGGTTTGTTCATGGTGTACAGATGTATTCCAGAAATTCCCCAGGACATGAGATCGATGATCTGCTCGATTGCATAAGCCATCCCAGCTTCTCTGAAGGCAACGGGATCATGTTCATACCGGTCCATTATACGCAGGAATTTTTTAGGCAGGGTACAGCCTGACAGTTCAACGGTCCGAGCAATCTGGTTGCGATTGAGCATAGGCATGATTCCAGCTGTAATCGGCACTTTTATATCCAGGAGGTCTACCCTTTCCATAAAGTCATAAAAAAGTTCGTTATCGAAAAACAGTTGACTGATCAGGAATTCTGCTCCTGCATCCACCTTGGCTTTCAGATATTTGATATCGGCATTGCGGCCGGTTGCCTCCTGATGCTTTTCCGGATAACAGGCAGCCCCAAGGCAGAATCCTCCTCTGGCTTTCAGATGTTCAATCAGTTCCTGCGCATATTTATAATGTCCGGATGCGGGTAAGCAGTCCGCTTGAAAGGGAAGGTCACCCCGAAGCGCCAGGATATTCTCAACCCCTGCTTCCTCCAGCTGGCCCAGAACCTCCTCAATCTCCCGACGTGTGCTGCTGGAGCACGTCAGATGAGGCAGAGCATTGATGCCGCAGTTCCGCTGGATATGAGATGCTATTTCCACCGTGTTCCCCTTCGTACTGCCTCCTGCCCCATAGGTGACGCTTATGAAATCAGGTGACAGATCCTTCAGTGCATCAATGGTCTGATAAACGGTTTCAACCGGATCAGTACGTTTTGGGGGGAATATTTCAAAGGATAGAACCGTCTTCTTCTCTTTAAACAACTCTGCTATTCGCATTTAGCTCCTCCAAAAGTCTCCTATTATTTACACCTTTACCAGCTCAATATCTCCCCAGGCTCCCAACTGATCACCGATGATCAGCACACATCCCAGAGTGCCGGGAATGCCTCTGACAAAATCCAGCGTAATCTGCATGTCCCCCGGCGTTTTCAGATGATTCCCTGCAGCGGTGGCTACTGCATCAGCCAGCCCTGCATCCTTTGCAAGGACAACAGCTGCGTCAGCTTTACCGAAACTGAGACTGTGCCCAACCGTTCCAGCTGATGTGCATATTCCCAGCGGGAACCTGTCTTTGTGAATCCGAAGGCCGATTTTCTCTGACAGAGGTGAACCACCCGCATGTATAAGGATTATCCGGTCATCTTCAGAGTCCATGTAGATATCTCCGCCGTTCTCAACACATAGGTTACGTGAAACGCCTTCATTCCGGAGAAATTCCCCCACCGCCTGCGATATCCCGCCTGCAACTGCGGCCATTGGACCCACGCCTGCCAGAGAAGAAGCATTCAGCATCCTGTTGATCAAAGGAATTTCACTGGAAAACGGAATCGGAATAAGACTGTCTAAAAATCCCGGAAAATCCACATCGGCCTGGATAATCTGATGGCGAAGGTCCATTACCCACCGGGTCACTTCCTCAGTCAGATCACGGTCCGCCGAAATCCAGAGATCTGTTTCTTCAACGATGACCTGATACTGGAGATGTCCGGTCCCCTTGTGTTTTTCACGATAGGTTCGTTCCTGATACATTATTTCCTCTTTAACTAAGCGCTTATTGCGCGTGAAGGACATGCCTTCACACATAGATTGCAGCCGACGCAGCGATTCTGTTCGAAACTGAGCTTTGCATCTTCTCCCAGGAATAAGGCCCGACTGCTGCATACGCTGGTACAGATGCCGCAGTGCACGCATTTTTCTTCATCAATACGGATGGACTTCAGCACAAAATCCGCCTTAATCCCTAAATGTTCTAAAAACTTCATTGCCTCTGTGATCTTTTCGCTTTCACCTTCAACATCCATCAGCAGTTCGCCCTTCATGTTGTAATTGATGGAAGCCTTCAGGATGTTAAGATGCAGATCGAATTTCTTGATAAGGTCATAAACCGCTGGATGATTGACGGTCTCAGGACCGAACTGCAACAGGAGTTTAGTCTGCATCATTGATTTCCTCCCTTGATTTCAAGTGGTTTGAGCGCATTCCCCTGTGGGAAGGTCTTAATGGGTTCCTGGAGAAAGAACTTTCCTTCTGCAATCCACTTCTTCAGTTCTTCAGCAATTTTTCTGGATTTGTAGAGACTGGTAATTGGGGCTGTCTTGACCGTCTTGCCATCAAGCTCTACCGTACCGCTTCGGAGTTCAGCATAACTCACTCGCCCTAACACCGGCCGTTTACGGCTCTGGACACTGTAATCCACAATGTTGGTGAACAGCTCATCGTTTCCCCTGGCCAAGTCCGCCAGAATCGCTTCATCCAGTACAGGTATAGGAATTCCGACGCCCAGATTGAGTGAAACCCCATAGCCCTCAAACACTGCCGGGGCAATGTATTCCGGATCCATCTCCCTCAGGTTTCCTATCAGGGCCAGTGTCGCTCCGGGAGTTTTAGGTACACCGTTCTCATCACGTTCCGTATTGGTATTGAACTGCGTGCCGTTCCATCCCACGTATCCGACAGCCCCGCCGATGAATATCCGCGTTCCCAAGCCTATTGTGCGAAGGCTGGGATCCTTCAGAAGGGGACTGAGCTCTCCTGCGGTAGAATAGTTGATATTCCCCAATCCAGGCTGCAGGACCCCCATATATGTGCGCATGATCCGATTGGAGGTGTTTGCACCCGCCGCATAGTTCTGATAACAGTTTCTTGGGTTGAAAAGGTAGGCTTCGTTAATGTCAGCAAGAGAAATTACGGTGTCGATCTCTTTACGCGGGTAACAATCCGTCCCCTTACCCCTGGCTTTCAACCGGACTGATTTCCCGGCAACCAGATCACAGATCACATGGGCGCCGCCATATTCTATGCCCTCTGTGCGGCTTTCAGCAGTTACGCCGATATACGTATCTACGGCTGCCAACCCGCCGTAAGCATCCACATCGTTCAGTTCGATCTGTTCCATCCGTATCGGAGGATCTGAATGACCGAAATTGAGGACAGCTCCGGAGGAGCACATAGGACCGAAAGTAGCTGTAGTGACCACATCCACCTTCGCAGCCACAGCCTGCAGGCCTTCCTCTTTTACCATCGCGATCACTTCTTCTGCAGTAACAACTACAGCTGTGCCTGCCTTGATCCTGGCATTGATTTCATCAAAGGTTCTCAACATCGTATTTCCTCCATATATGAAATAGTCTCAATGAGCGTGCAGATGATGATTGCAACAAAAAAACTGCATCGAGAATGAGGCAGCTTGTGCATGGGCTCATCTTCCGGTCTGCAAGACCGCAGGATTTG
>CAZEHS010000047.1:0-22893 GCA_964511875.1 uncultured Peptostreptococcaceae bacterium | reverse complement strand
ATGGCAACAATCGTAAGCGTATACGGACGTGAGATTCTTGATTCCCGCGGTAACCCGACTGTTGAAGTAGAGGTAGTATTAGAAGACGGCTCCATGGGTCGCGCGGGCATTCCTTCCGGCGCATCCACCGGTGTGTATGAAGCGGTTGAGCTTCGTGACGGTGACAAAAGCCGTTACCTTGGCAAAGGCGTTCTGACAGCTGTCAAGAATGTGAACGAGATCATCGCTCCCGAGGTTGTAGGCATGGACGCTCTGGATCAGGTAGCCATCGACAGACTGATGATCGCTCTGGACGGTACTCCTAACAAAGCCAAACTAGGCGCTAACGCTATCCTTGGAGTTTCCCTGGCAGTGGCCAAAGCAGCAGCGGTTTCCAGAAACATGCCTTTGTACCAGTACATCGGCGGAACAAACGGTAAAACCCTTCCTACCCCGATGATGAACATCCTCAACGGCGGCTCCCATGCGGACAACAACGTTGATATCCAGGAGTTCATGGTCATGCCTGTTGGCGCGCCAAGCTTCAGAGAAGCCCTTCGCATGGGTGCAGAAGTATACCATGCGCTTAAAGGCGTTCTGAACAAAAGAAATCTTGCCACTGGAGTAGGCGATGAAGGCGGTTTTGCTCCGAACCTTGCATCCAACGAAGAAGCCATCCAGGTTATAATCGAAGCCATTGAAAAAGCAGGCTATACTCCAGGCAAGGATTTCATGCTTGCAATCGATGCAGCTGCTTCATCCTTCTACAGCAAGGAAAAAGGAAAGTATGTTCTGGAAGGCGAAGGCGTGGAAATGACTTCCGAAGAGCTTGTTAACTACTACGAGATGCTGGTGGACAAATACCCCATCATTTCAATTGAAGACGGCCATGATGAAGAAGATTGGGCTGGATTCAAAATGATGGTCGACCGAATCGGTAAAAAATGCCAGGTTATGGGCGACGATCTGTTCGTAACGAACACAGAGCGTCTTTCAAGAGGCATCAAGGAAAAAGCAGCCAACTCCATCCTTATCAAGCTGAACCAGATCGGTACTCTTACAGAGACCCTGGATGCAATTGAAATGGCTAAACGGGCTGGCTACACAGCGGTTGTATCTCACAGAAGCGGTGAGACCGATGAATCAATAATCGCTGACCTGGCTGTGGCAGTAAATGCCGGTCAGATTAAAACCGGCGCACCTGCCCGTATCGACCGTGTTGCGAAATACAATCAGCTTCTCCGTATTGAAGAAATGCTCGATGATTCGGCAATCTATGCCGGCATGGACGCTTTCTATAACTTACGCTAGATATTTGTTCCAAACCCTAAAAGTTTAACCCTGGCAGGGCCCGCCTCTTAATTGTCTTTAAGGGCGGGCCTTTTGTCGGTGATGCAGGGACCGAAAGCGTCCCTACGGACGAAAATGTTGGAATAAGCGGATTTAGCAGATATCAATAGCAGAAATCAAAGCACAACATATACATTTGATGGTTATGAATACATTTAACGCCACTTCAAATAAACAGGCAAAGGTTTTCACGTCAAGCAATTATCAATCTCCCTTGCTTGGGTTAAAGTCCTATGGTATGATTACCTTGTCAATTGACTGGAAGGAGAAATAATATGATCATGGTAGTGACTGGGGTACTGGTTTTATGTTGCTTTGTACTGATCGGCAGCATTTTGATGCAGTCAGGCAAAAGCGCAGGCTTGTCCGGATCCATCGGCGGCGGGGCGGAGCAAATGTTCGGCAAGCAAAAGGCACGTGGATATGATGCAATTTTCGACAAAGTCAGCAAGGCTTCTGCAGTACTTTTCATCATCTCAGCATTATTGTTGGTGTTCCTTGAGAAGTAAAATTCAATGGATGACGGAGGATTATAAATGAACGGGAGTTTGTTGTATCTTTCCCCCGCCTTGGGGGTATGCGCGTTACTGTTTGCGTTGTTTTTAGCTCAGAAAATCGACAAGATGGATCCAGGTACGGATCGCATGAAAGAAATTGCTTCCTACATTCAGGAAGGGGCCATGGCATTCCTACGGCGCCAGTACCGCGCAATGATTGTTTTTGTAGTCGTACTAGCAACCATAATTGCATTTGGGATAAATATGCTGACAGCTCTGTGTTTCATCAACGGTGCTTTTTTTTCTGCCCTCGCTGGTTATTTCGGTATGCGAGTGGCTACGAAAGCGAATGTACGCACGGCTAATGCTGCTCGCGTAAGCGGCATGAACAAGGCTCTTGAGATTGCATTTTCCGGAGGCGCCGTCATGGGGATGTGCGTTGTAGGCCTGGGACTTCTGGGTGTCGGAACGCTTTACATCCTCATTGGGGATTCGCAGATCATAACCGGTTTTGGTCTGGGTGCATCCTCAATCGCTCTGTTCGGACGCGTTGGCGGTGGTATCTACACCAAAGCTGCTGACGTCGGCGCCGACCTGGTCGGTAAGGTTGAGGCAGGTATACCGGAGGATGATCCTCGGAACCCGGCGGTTATCGCAGATAACGTTGGAGATAACGTTGGAGACGTGGCTGGGATGGGGGCCGACCTGTTCGAATCCTATGTAGGCTCGATTATTGCCGCTGTAACACTTGGAATTCTCATCGATAACCCTGAGGCAGGTGTCATTTACCCCATGGTGCTGTCTGCACTTGGGATCGGTGCGTCAATTATCGGTGCGCTGTTTGTTAAGGGAGATGAGAAATCAAATCCGCATAAAGCCCTTAAGATGGCTATGTATGTGAGCGGCGGTATCACGACTGTTGGTGCGGTTATTCTCAGTAAAATGATGTTTGGTGATTATAATGCATCGATTGCAGTAGGTGTGGGTTTGGTTGCCGGTCTTGTGATTGGTGCAATTACTGAGGTGTATACCTCGGCCGACTTCAAATCTGTCAAGAAAATTGCTGAACAGTCACAAACTGGACCGGCAACTACAATAATCAGTGGTCTGGCGGTTGGAATGTACTCCACAGCATGGCCGGTCATCTGCATTTGTGCTGCTACTATGGTCGCATACCAATTCATGGGTCTATACGGTATTGCTCTTTCCGCTGTAGGGATGCTTGCAACCACAGGGATCACCGTCGCCGTAGACGCTTACGGCCCAATTTCCGATAATGCAGGCGGAATCGCTGAAATGAGCGAGCTGCCAAAAGAAGTGCGGAAAATCACTGACAAACTGGATGCAGTCGGTAACACGACCGCAGCTATCGGGAAAGGCTTTGCAATTGGTTCTGCTGCTTTGACAGCCTTGGCTCTTTTCGCAGCATACAGCCAGGCAGTTAATCTGACTTCAATCGATTTGTTAAACCCGACCGTAGTAGTGGGTCTTTTTATCGGAGGCATGCTTCCATTTCTCTTCTCTGCCATGACTATGGAAGCTGTTGGAAAAGCTGCTTACCAAATGATTGATGAAGTGCGCCGTCAGTTCCGGGAAATGCCCGGCATCATGGAAGGCACAACAAAACCGGATTATGCCAGATGCGTTGATATTTCTACAACTGCAGCCCTTCGTGAAATGGTTCTCCCGGGTCTGATGGCGGTAATTTCTCCGCTGGCAGTTGGGTTCATACTCGGCACAAACGCTTTGGGCGGTATGTTGGCAGGGTCATTGGTCACAGGCGTGCTCATGGCGATCTTCATGGCCAATGCCGGCGGCGCATGGGATAATGCCAAGAAATACGTAGAAGAAGGTCATTACGGCGGGAAGGGTTCCACTACCCATCATGCAGCGGTCGTTGGAGATACAGTCGGAGATCCTTTCAAGGATACTTCCGGCCCATCAATCAACATCCTGATCAAGCTGATGACGATCGTATCACTTGTGTTCGCACCTCTTTTCCTCAAGATTCTCGGTTAATAAGCCGTAACCTGAAATCGTTAGCATTCAACTGATTCAATCAATACTGCCGAGTCCTCTTTGGGGCTCGGTTTTTTTAATCTGCGGCTTATATGAGGAATCCTGCACAGACCTTCTCGAGTAATGCTTAAAGCATATCAAGCGGGGTAACTTATGTTATGATGATGATATCGTTTATGAATATTCATCATACTGACCACATTCATAGGAGGCTATTGAATGATTACCAAGCAGGAACTGCTGAGATTTTTCAAAGAGGAAGCGGATCATCCCCTGATGGATGTGGATGTGGCAAAATTCCTCAAGGTTGAAAGTGCTGATGTCGGTGCATTGATAGAGCTTATGGAGGAACTGGCAAACGAAGGGGCGCTAATAAAGACGAAAAAGCGGAAGTTTGCCGTGCCGGAGCATTTTGGACTGGTTAACGGTAAGCTTATGATGACCACAAAGGGCTATGGCTTTGTCAGTGTCACCGGTAAACGTGAGGATGATGTGTTCATCCCTCCGTCCTCATTGGGGGGAGCCATGCACCAGGATAAGGTGCTGATAAAGGTGGTAGAAAGTACGCTGGATCCAAATAAGAAAGAGGGAACCGTAGTGCAGGTGGTAGAACGGGCCAATTGGAATATAGTGGGCACGTTCGCCGGCCAGGAAGATTACGGATTCGTCGTTCCTGATGATAAGAAGATCAATAAGGACATATATATACCTTCCAAGGGACTCAAAGGGGCTCAAACAGGGCAGAAGGTGGTTGTAACCATCACGAAATGGCCTGAAGAGCTCCGAAATCCTGAAGGTGTTGTCACTGAAATCCTCGGCTTCAAAGGGGATCCGGGCACAGATATTCTCTCCATCATACGCCAGTATCAACTGCCGGAAGAATTCCCCAAGAAGGTGCTGAAGGAATCGGAGGATATTCCTACGGAGATTGCTGCGGGGGATTTGATCGGTCGCAAGGATTTGCGGAATAAGCGCGTCGTGACAATCGACGGTGCTGATGCAAAAGACCTTGACGATGCCATTTCTCTTGAAAAACTCCCCAATGGCCATTACTGGCTGGGCGTACATATCGCCGATGTGACCCATTATGTGAAGGAAAAAAGCAAACTCGACATGGAGGCATTCGAAAGAGGGACCAGTGTGTACCTCATTGATCGGGTGATCCCCATGCTGCCGCCCCGGCTTTCAAATGGGATATGCAGCCTGAATCCTCATGTGGACCGGCTGACGCTGTCCGTATTCATGGAAATCAATGGACAGGGGATCGTCGTAAGGCATGAGATGGCAGAAACCGTTATCAACACGACGGAACGACTGATCTATACAGATGTATCGGATATGCTGGAGGGGGTCGGTCGGGAGGACCTGGCACGGTTTGAGTACCTTCGTGATGATTTCAGGCTATACGAGGAGCTGGCCAAGATGCTTCATCAGCGCCGGGAGCTGCGGGGCTCGATCGATTTTGATTTCCCAGAACCGTATATCACCTTGGATGCCGAAGGCAAGCCTGTTGATGTATTTGAAAGGGAACGGCGCGTGGCGAACCGTATCATTGAAGAGTTCATGCTTGTTACCAATGAGACTGTAGCAGAAGCATTCCACAAGCTTCAGGTTCCTTTTGTCTACCGGATCCATGAAACCCCGGATCCTACTAAAATAGAAAATTTCAAGAAATTCATATGGAATTTCGGCTACACTCTTAAAGGGGTCACTGACGATGTCAAGCCCAAGAACATGCAGGCACTATTGAAAGAAATCGAAGGCAAACCTGAGGAGCATATCGTCAATCGGTTGATGCTGAGGTCTTTGAAGCAGGCAAAATATTCTCCTGAATGTCTCGGCCACTTCGGTTTGGCTGCAGAATATTATTGTCATTATACTTCCCCCATTCGGAGGTATCCCGATCTTCAGATTCACCGCATCATCAAGGACATGCTGCATAAGAGGCTGAATCAGGATCGGTTGGCTCAGCTTGCTGGAATTGTGAAGCTTGCCTCCGATAACAGCTCCGAGCGTGAACGTAACGCTGAGCAGGCTGAACGGGAAGTGGATGATTTAAAGAAAACCGAGTACATGACGCGGTTTGTCGGGCAGGAATTCAACGGCATCATCTCAAGCGTCACCAGCTTCGGACTTTTCATCGAATTGGAAAACACGATCGAAGGCCTATGCCGCATGAGCGACATGGATGATGACTATTACCTTTATGATGAACAGAACCTTCAGCTACTTGGGGAGCGTAAGAAGAAAGTGTACCGAATCGGGGACCGTGTTAAGATCAGGGTCGATCGTGCCAATGTGGAGCTGCGGGAAATCGGTTTTGTCATTATTGAAAGCCTGGAGATCAATCCGCAGGCGCGGGGTGAAGGTCTCAAAGGGATTGTTCGGAAAGCCATTGTGCCAAGAACAGCTGTTCGAAGCACAGGTGCAGGCGGAAGGAAGCAAAAACCAGCCGCGAGTGGTTCTGGCAAGGGGCGTTCTGATAAACCCGGAGAAGCCAGAAAAAACTTCGGACGCAAGAAAGGATCTAAAGGCTCAAAAGGACCCCAGTCAAGCAAACCTAAAAGATAGCATCAAAACGGCAGCCTGCACGAAAAATGCGGCTGCCGTTTCTGTATCATGAAGTCTTTTTTACAACAACCCGGTTAATCACACTGTGATACACCAATGGAACCACAATCAGCGTCAGCAGGGTGGAAAACATCAGGCCGCTCATAAGTGAGATGGCCATGGGGGTGAAAAGCGTTGTTCGGCTGAGAATCATCGGAAGAAGCCCGATTACAGTTGTAAGAGTCGTGAGCATAATGGGTCTGAACCGTTTCTGTACCGCATCCAGGCAGGCAGTTTTAATGTCTTTCCCTTCGGCGACCTCAAAATTGATGAAGTCAATGAGGATGATGGAATTGTTTACCACGATACCGAACAAGCTGACCAAACCTAATAAGGCAGTAAAGGAAAGGGGTTGGCGAAAGATGGTGAGTCCAAGAACGGATCCCACCGCAGATAGGGGGATGGTAAGGAAGATGATCAGGGGCTGAAGGAAGGACTTGAACTCAAGCAGGAGGATGAAGTAGATGAGGAACAGAGCCAGAATGGCACTGCTGCCGATGCTGCCGAACTCCTCATTTATACTTTGTTCTTCTCCGTCAAATTCTGATGTGACAGGGCCTAAATCCATATCAATCAGCTTTTCTTTCAACTGTTTTTGGATGACAACGCTATTGAAGCCGCTCTTAACCTGACTTGAAATGCTGGCAGTGACTTCGCCGTTATATTTTCGGATTGTCGGAATTTTCGACTGCAGCTGGATTTCTGCGATATCTTTGAGCAAGATCTTGTTACCTGTGAAGCTCGATTTGATCATCAGGTTTTCCAGGGATTCCTTTGTGCGGATGCTTGATTTAACCACTATGTCCTGCTCAGTGTCCGTGCTTCTGAAAACGCTGGCGGTTCTGCCGTACAGGGCGATACTCACTTCGTTCTGAACATCATACTTGGTGATTCCGAAAAAACTGGCCTTCTTTAAATCAACATCCACATAATATTCATAAACATTATCGTCCAGATCATCCTCAACGTTGATGGTACCTGGGATTTCAGAAAGAGAGCCAACTACCAGGTCTTTTGCGCGCAACAGGGCATCGCTGTCAGAACCGCTGATTTTCAAACGAACCGGAGCGCCCATCGGCTCCCCTTGCTCCAACTGCATCACAGTGGCCTTTCCACCGGATAGTTTGCTGTCCAGCTCCTTTTGAAGAGCATCAACAAAGATGCTGTTCCGTTCATATCGTTTTCCAGCGTCAAGATCCACATGGATGGCAAACTGTGCGAAATCCTTAGAGGCTGCCGAAATGGGGAGGGTATAGTAGAACTTGGGCAGGCTGTCCCCTATGGAAACGGTCCAATCGGTTATCTCCGGCTGCTTTTTAAGGATGGCGGATAGCTGATCAGCCAGAACCTCCGTCTGCTCCAAATCGGTATCTGAGTCGTTTGTGAGGTTGATATAAAGAAGGTCCGTATCTGCCTTTGGGAAAAATTCCAGTCCCAGGCGGCCTGTCAGGAACAAGGCCCCAGCCAGAAACAGACACAGGACGCCCAAAACCAGAGCCTTGTGACCGAAGCTGTACTGTATCGCCCGATTGTAAAGCTTACGTGCCCGCCCTACTTTTTCTGAACCGGAACTTTTTTTAAAGAAGAGATAGGCCAGGGTTGGGGTGATGAACAGTGCTACCAGGTAAGAAGCGGAGAGCGATACCATGACGACCAGTGGAATGCTGCTTATGAATTTACCAGCCATGGAATCCAGGAACAGCAGGGGAAGGAAGACCGCCATGGTGGTCAGGGTGGATGTCAGCACCGGCATGGCTACCTCAAGTGTTCCATCCACGCAAGCAGAAAGGCGGTCTTCGTCCTGATCGATCCGAACCTGAATCGCATCGCTGACGACAATGGCATTGTCCACCAGCATCCCTAGAGCGATGATCAGAGCAGCGATAGAGATCTGGTGAATCTCTCCGCCGGTCACCCACATGACAGTGAATGTCGTAATCATCGATGCCGGTATGGCAATGGAAACCACAAGCGCATTTCGAAATCCCATTCCCAGGAAGACGACTCCCAGCACAAAGACGATTCCCTGAAGCAGGTTGATAATGAAAGTGTTCACGGACTGACGGACTGTTTCCGGTTGATACAGGATTTCATCAAAAGCCAATCCGGCGGGGAGCTGAGTTTTGAGGGTTTTAATTTCCTGCCGCACATTCTCGCCAATAAGGACTACGTTCTTATCTTTCTTGAAATAACCGGTGATCAGAACGGCTTTTTCATCATTATGCTTGATTTTTTGAGCGGAGTCCTCCAGGTCCAACCGAATATCGGCCACATCCTTCAGTTGAACCAGAGAACCGTCCTGAGGGGATACTGCGAGAATAATCTGTTCGATTTCAGAAATATCACGAAATGTGCCCTCTGCCTTCACATTCAGCTTCCCGGAAACCCCGTCCAGCTTGCCGGAGGGAATTTCCGTGTTCTGCAGGGCGATTACCTTCTGAATGTCGCTGAAGGATAGGGCATAGGAATTAAGGCGGGCAGCATCGATCTCCACGGTCACTTCTTTATCGAGCTTGCCGACAACCTCTATCTTTTCGATCCCGTTCACTTTAAGGAGTTGTTTTTTTACTTGCTCAGCATAGCTTGCCAGATCTTCGTAGCTGTACGATGCGCCTGACAGGCTGATCATCATCCCTGTAGTTTCGAACCAGTCGGTATTGACTGTGATGTCGCTGCGCTCTGAGGGCAGTTCTCTCTGGATGCCGTCCATTTTCTCGCGCAGAGAAGCAAAGGATTCCTTGAGATCCGCGCTGACCTCAAGAACCACGATTGTAACTGACGCGCTATCCATGGCCGTAGATTGGTACAGGTCCAAACCCTCGATTTCCTTGATTTCATCCTCGATTTTACGGGTCACCTGACGTTCCACATCATGGGGAGATGCGCCTGGATAAGTGCAGGTGATGATAGCAACCGGAGCGCTGATATCCGGCGTTTCCTGCCTTGGCATCACATGGTAGCCATATAGGCCGGAGACGATGATCATTCCCAGAATGAAGAGCGTGATTTTCCGATCAAGGATCACACGTTTCAATAACCTGCGCATAGGTCAGTTCCCACCCTTCATCGTTTGGACACGGTCTCCCGGCTGGACCCGCTTCATGCCTTCAACAATCAGTTCGTCACCAGGAGAAATGCCCGTTGTGAAAACCATGGCACCTTCAGGCTTTTGAAGGACGACTTCTTTTTTTGTTACAATGTTGGACTTCACCACATAAACATAACTGATGGTGCTTGCCTGCACGCATTCGATGGGAATCAGGATGCCTTGTTCCTCAGGCCCCAGCAGGGTCACTTTACCGACTGCACCGACAGGATACGTGTTAAGGGTGGTCAGAATCTCAACCAAGTAGGTGCGGGTCAGTGGATTCGGTACCTGAGCGATGCTGGTGACAAGTCCTTCGTCCATCCTGCCGTCCACATCGATAAGCGCCTTCATTCCTAAGACAATCCGAGGAAGGTCTTTCTGTGAGACGCCGAATCGGATCAACTGCTGTTTGCTTCGCAGAACTACCACAGGGACCCCGTCACCTACGATTTCTCCGGCATCAAAGGGGACATCCACCACATATCCGGCCACTGGGCTATTCAACCGGGTATCCGACAATGCGTTTTGAGAAAGATGAACCTGGGATGCTGTCTGTGCCAGGGTATGGTTGGCGGCCTGTACTTCTTGCCGGCGAAGCTCCAGTTCAAGCAGAGCCTGATCATATTCACTGTCCGAGACAGCCTGTTCACTATGCAGTGCTTCAATCCGAGCAAATTGTTTTTCTGTATAGGACAGAGCGTTCTCTGCCTTTTCCAAGAGAGCTCTTTGGGCTTCAGACTGGGCACTTGCAGCCTCGGAAGCCAGACGATAGTCGGTGGCGTCTTGTTGGGCCAGCAGCGTGCCGGGCTTGACAGTGTCGCCTTTTTTCACCAGAACAGATTTAAGTGTACCGCCGTTTTTGAAGCTGAGTGAAAGGTTTTTTTCCGAATCCACCGTACCGATGTATTCAAGAAGGGCAGGTCTGCTGACTGCTTCAACGGTCATGGTTTTGACGGTTTTTTCAAGCGGGACGACAACCTCATCGTTCTGACCGGCATTTCCAAGGAATCGGTACCCGATAAGAAAAAGTACGATTGCAGCAACGGAAAACAATACAATTTTTTTTCGGTTCATCGATCATCACCAGCCTTCTGAGGGTGAAACAGGATGCCGAACTGCAAATCCAGATACTCCTTGATGACCTCTTCCTTGCGGGAAAGCTCCTCCACGTGTTCCAGGGTATAGATGATGGCATCCACATGATTTTTGGCCAGGATTTCAAATATCTCCGGATTCCTGATGTTCACCTTTTTAAGGGAGGCAGAACTGAAAACAAACATTTTCCTGCCAATCTGCTTCACCAGTGTCTCGTAATAGTTCTCATAGGTAGTCCCTGCGGCCTTACGCAATAAAATGGTATACTCCTGGCGATAGTGCAGGTAGATATCTACCATGCTGCGCGCGACAAATTCATGGTAAGAACGATGAGCCTCTTCAGAATGTATGTTTTCCTCTTTTTCATGTTCGCTGATCAACTGCTGGATGTAACGGATCAGAGGTTCCATGATCGGTTCCAGTATCTGATCTTTCGTATCGAAGTAACGGTATATGTTACCCGCGGTGATTCCGGCTTCTTTAGCAATCATACGCATCGAAGTCTCTTTGAATCCTCGTTTGGCGAAAAGCCGTTTTGCGCTGCTGATGATCTTGTTCCTGACAGAATCCTTGAGTACCTGCATAATAGTAAACTCCTGTTCATTATTGATGGATAATTTCAGTTTAAGACCATACTAAGACCATGTCAAATCTCAATATTGAACAAGTGTTTATTATTGCAATAGAAAACTGAGATTTCTTCTGCGTCTGATAATTTCAAAAAAAAAAAAGAGCCCTCGGCATTGCCAAGGACTCTGGGACCCTATCATACAGCAGAATCATTCCGTTCTTCCGTACGGATTCTAATAGCTTCAATTACATCGTAAACGAATATTTTTCCATCACCGACTTCGCCCGTCTTAGCTTCTCGGATAATGATTTCAATGGCCGCTTCCGCCACATCATCAGGTGTCACCAGTTCAATCTTTACTTTCGGTGTAAGATTCACATTGATCTCCGTACCGCGGAATACTTCTCTGCGCCCTTTCTGATTCCCGCAGCCCATGACTTGGGTGACTGTAAGCCCCTGGATTCGGTGAAGGTTCAAGGCTTCCTTTATTCGGTCCAGTCTTCCAGAGCGGATGATCGCTTCAATTTTCTTCATATCGTTCTCCTTTTAGTGAATTACTTGGACAGGATTGCTTCTTCGGTGACAAATCCGTCATAAGGGGAACGCTCCAACTGGGAGTAAGCTGTTACGCCGTGTTCGCCCAAATCCAGCCCTTCATTCTGTTCGTTATCAGTAAGTCGGAGCCCTACCAGTGTTTTAATCACTGTGAAAACGGCAAAGGTCATGGTTCCAACAAAGAGGATGACTGAGAAGAATCCTAGAGCCTGTACCTGCAGGAGATGGAACCCGCCTCCTGTGAAAAGTCCGCCTTCGCGTGCAAAGAAGCCGACCATCAGCGTTCCGAATCCACCGCATACGCCATGTACAGAGATGGCGCCTACTGGATCATCAATCCGAGCTACTTTATCGAAAAACTCTACTGAAAAAATCATGACAATCCCGACAGCTAAACCTATGACAACTGACCATATAGGATCAATCGCTTGGCAGCCAGCTGTGATTGCAACCAGACCGGCTAAACAGCCATTCAAGGTAAGACTGACATCCGGTTTGCCGTATCGGTGCCAACTGAAGAGCATGCTGGATACCATAGCGGATGCTCCAGCCAGAAGTGTTGTGACCGCGATGACTGCAATATCCGGATTGGTTCCGGAAAGTGTGCTGCCCGGGTTAAAGCCGAACCAACCGAACCAGAGAAGTAGGACTCCTATGGCGCCCAAAGGGATGTTATGTCCCATGATTGCATTGACAGTTTTGCCATCATATTTGCCAACGCGGGGACCTACCAGCCATGCTCCGATAAGAGCGGAAACACCGCCTACGCCGTGAACAACAGTGGATCCCGCAAAATCTATGAATCCAAGTCTGCTCAACCATCCGCCGCCCCATATCCAGTGACCGACGACCGGATAAACGATTGCTGTGACAAGGACAGTAAAGTAGAGGTAAGCGCTGAAACGGGTCCTCTCAGCCATAGCCCCCGAAACGATAGTTGCACAGGTAGCGGCGAAAACTGCTTGAAAGAACCAGAAGGCTTCAAGAGGAATCCCAAAATCGAATTGGCTGGGATTGCTGAGCAGAAAGCCTGATGTTCCGATTAATCCCATGTTATCCTGACCGAACATTAGAGCGAAACCCATCAGGTAATACATCAGAACGCCGATGGAAACTGTCATGATATTCTTCATGATGATATTCACGGAGTTCTTGGCTTGGGAGAATCCCACTTCTACACAAGTGAATCCGGCATGCATTATGAAAACCAGGAAACCTGCAATCAGAACCCAGACCGTATTGAGTGAAACGGCCAGTTGATCTACCGTCATTGCGGAGTCAGCATAAGAACTTAAGCTGAGCGTCGATGTCATAAGAAGTGAAGTGATAAGGACTTTGAGTTTCATGGCTATTCCTCCCGTGAGGTGCTGCAGAAATCTGTCATTCTGCAGTATCATTAGTGAGAGCTGTCGGCGTTCGCCGAAACTCCGGTGCTGGTCAGTGACTGACTGGCTCACCCACGTCGTTGTGAAGGAGTTTAAGATGGATGCATCATGATCCCTCGATGTCAGCAGCAATGTCGGGCTCCGGAACCCGGCACTGCTAATAGTTAAAATAAACGAGGTGTTTCAAGGCTTGCGTGGATCAAATCCGAGAAAACAATAGGTTTTGATAGTGCTCATCACTGTTTTCTTGCCCTGATTTAAGCGCAATATAGCACCGATTTATATGGCTGTCAAGCAAACAGTCAGAATATTCACTCGAAAAGCCTGTTTCGAGAGTATGATTAGTTGAAATGCACAAAAAACGACGATATATATATTTAAAATTGTGCGAAATGCACAAAGACATATAGCCGAGTGACATCGTTTTCCCTAGTCAAAACAACTAATGTTAAAAAATGACATATCTTTGCAAATGCATAGTACTAAGGTTTACAAGGATTTAATGAAAACATTTTCATGACAAATCTCATAGGCTGATGCCGATCAGTAAATTAATATTAGAAGTACTTTTAAAATGCGGGGTTTCGCGGTATAAATGAATAAGAAGACTTTGCATGATCCCGGGGAGGGAAAGCCATGAAAGGATTAATCAATACGATGGCATTGGCTGAGACGATGAAACTTCGTGAGATGGGCGCAAAGATCCAGTCGGTAAACAGCAGGATGGTTTACGTTAAGTTTGAAGAAGAGGGGATTCAAATTGAGTACGCATACAGCATCAATACCTCCGGTAAATATTATTTGGAACGAATCAAACCCTATCCGCTTCCTTTAAGAGAATTCGTAAAGGAAGAAAGGCTTATTGAAATCATTGAAATCGATTTGGATCAGTTCCGGAATGCTATAATTATGCACAAGGATATCGAACCCTTCATCCATGTTAGCAAGGACTTTCACAGGGTTTTCCAACGTTTTGAGGACCTGTATCTCTATTTTGAAGTGTCAGATGAGGCTCTTCAGGTTGTTCATGAAAAGCTGACAGAAATTGATATGCTGATAAAAGAGACAGTCGGGACGTCAAAGCGTATCTATCACCGCAAGGAACCAGACACCCTTTAAACAGGAATGATAACATTTATTGGCAATTGAAGCTCTTTTTGCGAAGTTCTGACTTTTATGATAAGATTAAAGTATCAGTAAGGCTATGCTCTGCTGAAACATAGTAATGGGTGCAGGGAAAAATCATGGGAATCGGCAAATTGCTGGCACAAAACAAAAAAGCGCGCCACGAGTACTTCATAGAAGAAACCTTTGAAACGGGAATTGCACTAACAGGTACGGAAGTTAAATCCATGCGGTTGGGCAAGGTAAGTATCAATGAGTCATTCGCTGAGGTGAAGGACGCTGAGGTTTGGATTGTGCAGATGCATGTCAGTCCATATGAAATGGGTAACCGTTATAATCCGGATCCCGTTCGCCGGAGAAAACTGCTCCTGCATAAGCAGGAAATCAAGAAACTCATCGGTTACACCACCCAAAAGGGTTACACCCTTATTCCACTCAAGATCTATCTGAATGAAAAAGGCCTGGTCAAAGTGGAACTGGCCGTAGCCAAAGGAAAAAAACTCTACGATAAACGCGGAGATTCAGCCAAAGCAGACGCCAAACGCGATATTGAAAGAGCCTTGCGGGATAGAAGCAGGGGAGAATGATGAAGATTTACGATCGTCACCAGATGATCGAATATCGATATACATGGGGGCGTACAGGTTTCGACAGGGGTATTGATCAATCGGAAGCGAGCCGTGTTTTTGCCTTGGGGTACACGTTAAAGAACTGGGGCACTAAAGATAAACGCAAACAATAATTACGCTTACGCTGCTTAATTGCAGCACTTACCAGTAGTTTTTCTTCCTTGCCACTGCTGAGTAGGTAAAACCCCCCGCAAGGGACGAAGGGAAGGGGTGCTTTGACCTCCCCGGGTTCAATTGAAGCTGGTCCAACTTGAAGCTTGCCGCTGGGCGCCAGGAAGGACGAGAACCCAAATCAGCGACTGCGCTCGGAGAAACCGTTTGTTATGTATTCTTGGACAGGGGTTCGATTCCCCTCGTCTCCACCAACCTAACCCCTGTCCGACTATCCGGATGGGGGTTTATCCTTATTACGATATCAACGCGGTCCTTAAAGACCACGACTTTTTCAACGAAGGATTGAACAATTTGGCGTTGTACTGATGGTGATTCATCATTGAGGGTGGCCCGACTGTGCTTTAGATAGGCAACGGTATTATCCCGTGTCATCCATTCGGGAACATCATCCGGAAGCTCAGCTATCCTTGCATCGGCGGCGTCGAGATCAGCCTTTATCCTGGCAGACTGGCTGGCAAGTGTTGCTTTATCCATAAGGCCGTCCAAGGCTAAATCAAAGGCGCGGTCCATCTTCTGCTGGAGGAGTGCCCGCTGTTTGGTGAGGCGCTCGCGCTCAGCCGTGTTCTCGGTATTGAAAGTTGAGGCGTGCTTTATCAGATCGTTGGCGATTCGTTCGATGTGCTCATCGGTGAAGAATCGTTCCTTTAAGGCATCAATAACATGGTCCTCTATCATTTCCTTACGGAGCTTTGGATTCGTGCAATCACGGTCCTTGCCGCTGTTAATACAGGCGTAGGTATAATAGTTCTGGCTCCGTCCATTGACATACCCGCCACCTGAATAACTAGCGCCGCATTCTCCGCACTCCATCAATCCTGTAAGCAGATAAACTCTATCACCATTAAGCCGCGGTCCTCGGACCCGGCTTTTTATTTTGTCTTGGGCCATATCGAATATCTCCTTGTCTATGATCTGGGGAATGGCATCTTCAGTGCGGACTTCCCATTGGCAGCCTTTTGCGAATTTATAGACTCCTGTGAATTTCTCGTTGAGCAGCAGATCCCGGATAGAGTTCTTTCCGAATGGCCGGCCCCGCTTGGCCCGAAATCCCGAAGCATTAAGCGCGGTTGCGATGGATCCATATCCATGGCCGTCGATATACATGGTGAATATCTTCCGGACGGCCTCGGCTTCATACTCATTTATGACGTACTGACCATCTTTAACGTCGTACCCCAGAGGAGGAGTGCCGCCGTTATGCTTGGCTATCAGGGCGTTTTCCTTCTGGCCTTTTTTCACTTCTCTGGATAGGTTCTTGGAGTAGTATTCTGCCATTCCTTCAAGAACTGATTCCAGGATAATTGATTCAGGGGAGTCGTCCATGGGTTCCAGCACGGAGACAAGCCGGACGCCATTATCACGGAGTTTCCGGCGGTAGAAGGCGGAATCATATCGGTTCCGGGCGAAGCGGTCCAACTTATGGACGATGGCCACCTGAAAGGATCCTGCACGGGAATCATGCACCATGTCCAGGAAACGGGGCCTGTCGTCTGTGGTGGCGCTCCTGGCCTCATCGGTATAAACCCGAACAAGGGTATGCCCTTCCTTGACGCAGAATTCCCGGATTGCCCGCAGCTGCGCGTCGATGGACTCGTCCCGTTGGTTATCGGATGAAAAGCGGCAGTATGCGACTGCGTTCACGGCGGAGATCCTCCCTTGATTTGGGCATAAAAAATCACCCATTGAAGGATAGGTGCTCTGAATGATATAATACCTGTGTACAAGGGTATCATCAGGGCATCTGTCCCGGTGGTATCTAAGCAGCTCTCTGTGTTGGTAGCACAGGGAGCTGTTTTTTTATATGCGAAATTATTGAGTAGATAAATCGATTCCGGACATGGTTTTTGCCTCTAACAATTTGGATGTAGATGACAATACAAAAGAATACGACCCTTGCATATTTTCTTTATACTCTGCCATCAAACTGGGTTTTTGGTCGTCTAAAAATTTTTTCATCGTGTTATAAGCTTTTTCTCTGACAAAATAAGCTGTTGAATAATCTTGAGAAACGTCTTGTAGTTTTGATTTCAATTCTTTGGGTAGTTGCTCTGGAATTGGAATTCTGGGCCCCTCGGTGTAGATCTTTCTTGCAGCGTTTGCGGCGTTATCGGCAGCTGTATATGCATCGTAAATTGAGTACATCGATCCAACACCGTCCAATACGGTTATAAATTCATCGAATGCTGGCTGCCCGCTCTTTTCAAGATCAAACAGCGCCTGTTCAAATTCAAGTACGACCTTTTGATTTTCCGGAGTTTTAATATCCGCTGTATTTGTTGAGGGATCTTCACCTGATGTGATTGCTTGTACATCCTGAACCGGCGGCTGGATTGTGGAAACGGTCTTAGAAGTTTCTGAGTCCGGGGGCGGTTCGGACATCATAAGTGCTAATAAAGCAAAGGCTGTAACGATTGCTGTAACAATTTTGTTTCTTGACCACCCCCATCGGATTGCTTTGTACATCAAAATGATAGGCCAGAATAACAGAATCATTAACCATTTGCCAATACCCTTCAAAGCATCACCCCCTAAATTTCCTTTTGTCTTGTCATTATAATTGCCTCATAACCCCTAACGGTTCGAAGTAAACTGCGCATCCGTTACTTAACACAGCGAAGATTCCGTGTTTTCGCTTGTAATAATCAACCGATTCGGTAATAAATTCCTCTGTCACATCTAAAAAATCGGCCATTTCAAATCGGTTCTTACAGCCAGCTTCAAAAGCATCTACAAACCTATCTATTGGCAGGAGCTTTTCGAACGCCCATCCTCGGGCTCGAAGCTCCTGTTTTTCATTTTCATGTTTTGATTGGTCAAGGATGTCACCGTAGCTGGTGAAATGGTGGCCCAGCTCCTCAGCAAGGATGCACGTTTTTTCCTGGGTGGCGAGATTCTTGTTTATTGCAATTACGCCATCGGCGTAGAGTCCTTTCATTTCGCAAGGGATAGAATCCTCCACTATGTAAACGCCTTCGGTTTCCGCAATACTGTGTAAATTATTTCCCATCCTGTTTCCTCTGTGAAATCAAAAACTTTGCGTAATCTAAAATTTTCTGCTGTTCCTCTTTGGTGAGAGGCTTATCAGAGTGAGCCGCTATAGTTTTGATCTCGTCATTGACTGTTTTATGCTCCTCGGCCTCCCAGCCCATGAGTTCGCTGGCGGTTGTGCCGAGCGCGGCCGCAAAAAGCTCAATTTTTGATTGAGGCAGGTCCACTTTCCCCGATTCGATTTTTGCGATAGATGTGCGGTCCTTATATCCCGTTCTCTTTGCTAGTTCTTCCTGGGACAGTTTTAGTTCGATGCGCTTTTCTCTTATGTTCCTATACAGCTCTAGCATGGCGCCGCACCTCCCGTATGATAATAGTAGCACTAGCGTGAAATAAAATCAACATAAATGCAAAATGATGTTGACACAGATTCACACTGGTGCTAATATACAGGTGTGAATATAATTCAACAAAGGAGGTGGTAACGTGCTGGACACAGTAAAGCTTAAAAACAAAATCGCAGAGAATGGGACAAGCATAACATTTGTTTCAAATGCACTCGGAATTACGCGGGAAGGGTTCTATAACAAGATCAACGGAGTTACGGAGTTTAAAGGCTCTGAAATCTCAAAGCTTTCAAAAGTTCTTAAATTAACTAAGAAGGAAAGGGATGATATTTTTTTTGCAAACGATAGTGAATTAAATTCACGTTCATGAAAAGGAGGACCAATGAACAATCTGAACGGACTATACACCAAAATCATCATTGAAACAGACTCTGATGATCCGCAGCTCATTGCAGAAGTCACTGATACGGAGATAAACCCGGCACCTGGGTACCGGGTTCGCTTAAAGCCCTCTGAAGAAAATTAGCCTTTGGGTGGAAATGGATCATTCCCATGACTGTCCTTATTACCAATTTGGCCATTCTTGTTGTGAATGACCAGCTCGGAATTTTGATTCTTTGCAATTCCCCGTGCAATGCTTACAGCTTCTGCCTTGGTGTCGGTTACCTTTGTGGCTTTCTGGTTGCCTTCACCTTTGACCTGCCAGCCCCCGTCAGGGCGTGGCGTCACATGTTGATTACTCATTATTATCACCTCCTTTCTGGAATCAGTTTACCAGATTTAGGGGCAAAAGAAAGTTATTCTATGGCACAACATAGGAGGATACGCCATGGCCAGAAAATTCAATATCGTCACCGTGGAAAAGCCCGTGGACCTGTCAGGAATCGTGAGGGCCTACGCGGAAAAGATGGCAAAAGAGAAAGCACAGGAGGCAACCCAATGTCCCCACGACTAACCGCCCTTAAAAAACACCGAGCCCTGCTCTCTAAAAAATGGTGCTCCCTGATTGATAAGACTGACAAGGCCCGAGCCAAAGGAAAACAAAACCCCGTAGATGCAGAATGGCTCTCACTCATCTGCATGGAGATCAATCGGATTGATATGAGTATCCGTGCGCAGAAAAAGTTGGAGGCCAAATAATGGCACCGAGGGGAACACCGGAACACTTGAGCGATTGCTTTAAGCGCAAATGTAAGTCGGCCCTTGAACTCTGTGGAACCAACACGGGGCTGGGCCTTACATATTACGAACAGCTATTCGAGACGGAGGGGTCGTATGAAAACTACCACGGTGTTGGCGGTTATGTACCTGGTGGCCATCCTGATCACACTGGTCTGCCTTGGCATCTGGATGGCGGGGGTGACCGGATGAATGACTATGAATGCGCCAAAATGAAAGCTCACACCTGCATGGTCCATACCGAGGGGCTGATAGCCGAGTATAAGGACAAGATGACAGCCAAACAGCTGGCCGATGCCCGAAACGCACGGTTTGCGTTTGAACGGATGATGAAGAGTTGGAGGGCCAAATGAGAGAGAAGGTCATAAAAGCAATCGAAGATGCTCGGTCCGAGTACAAAGTCCTGGACACACAGACCGGGATTACTACGGAGTACATATCCAAGAAGCGCGTCATAGCCGCCGTCGAGAATGCCCTGATTGAGAGATACGGACTGGCGGCGAAGAAGTGACGCACTCGAGGTACGGCCCGTCACACGGGTTAGTCAAAAAGTATGAGCGGGCGAAAAAAATTTATGCAGGACTCGGGCTCACAATCGTTGCACTGATCCTGCTGTCCGGCTCAATGGCCGCAAGGGCGGACTTGGCAGACAGGGTGATCGCTGAACAAGATGTGCTGATTAATGTCCAGTCAGGGCAGATCGAGAATTATAAAGGACAGGTCACGGACCTGGAAGACCAGATTGATGTTCTGCAGCTTGAAAACGCCATATCGACAAGTCGAGGAGGAGACGCGATGCGGTATACCAAAGACGAAATGGAATTGATGGCTAAGATCGTTCATGCGGAGGCGGAAGGTGAACCCTTCGAGGGGAAAGTCCAGGTCGCCAGAGTCGTGATGAACCGGGTTGAAAAGGGCGGCTGGTTTGGGTCAACGGTTGATGAGGTGATCTTTAAGCCCCATCAATTCAGCGGGATTGACCGGGAGTGCTTCAAAGCTGGCGAGTACACGATTAACGACATGTCAGCGGTGCAGACAGCAACGTTTGACGATTCGGAATGGTTGTATTTCTTCAACGCTGAAAACGCCAAAGACAAGACGTTTACGGCATCAAAGGTGGTAGCGTTGGTGGTCGGCAATCATAGTTTTGCGAGGTAGGAGGACGATTGAATGAATGTATGCATCAAATGCGCCTGGTTTATACAAGGCTGTCATCGTACCTGTGACAGTTGGGCGAAAGAGCAACTTGAGCGGGATAAGGCGGATAAAGTCGCCATGAAAATCAATTACATAACGGCAGACCAGATGAATGATCACATAGCTTCCCCGGCATCGGATGTACCCATTGGCTTGTATGTGGCAGTTAACGGGCCGTATTGGGTCGGCATGGATAACAGGGAGGGACAAGCGGTAGTGCATGATGTGGCGGACGAAGGGGCGATTGAGGAGTGGTTTAGGGAGAGGGCGGTAGGATGATTCTAACAGAACAAGACCTGCTGCCTAATTACCTGGCGCTTTGGGTGGCGATAGAGAGACAGTTGACCAGCGCAGAGATGGCGTTCCGGATCACAGACGATCTGCTTGATAATCCTTTCAGAGCTAAAAGGAGCCTGCTGACAGATGAGGATTCAGCCCATATGACCGAGCTGAGGGCGCAGGGAATGCAATACAAAGAAATCGGGGATATGTACGGCGTCACTGATACGGCAATCTGGCGCCGAATTGAAAAGCATAATGGCGGCGTAATCCCTGTGAATCGTGCCAAGAAGGTCAGCCCTGAAGATGTACAAGAGATGCTCCGGCTAAAAAGAACAGGCATGACTTATAAGCAAATTGCGGATAAGTTCGGGGTCGTACCCAACACCGTGTGGTTCAGGATCTCGAAAATCAAGGAGGCTTAGCATGAATAAAACGAAGTCACCGACGGTAAAGGAATTGGCCATCATGGCTTTCATCCAGGAATACACGGATAAGAATCTATTTCCGCCGTCCGTCCGTGAGATTGGAGAAGCAGTGGGCCTGTCATCCTCGAATACAACCTGGGGCTACCTTGACCGGATGCAGTTTAAAGGGATGATCGTGAAAACATCAAGGGCCCGATCAATCAAAGTGATATGGGAGGGTTGAGAGATGAAAATCAAAGAAGTTACACTCTCCAAGATGAATCTGATCAGCGCTAACCGGACACCCAGAGGACTCTTCCTGGCTCCGAGCGGTAGAGGTGGGTGGTGGGGCTTGGATAACCGGAACAACAAAGCAATCGAAATGAAATTCGAGACCCGGGAGAAGGCTGAAAGATGGCTGAAACTCTGTGACGGGGGGGGCTACTGTCAGGTGAATATTGATGAGGTGCTTGAAAGGGGGTGAGAACGAATGAGAGAGTACACGGATAAGAAAGGCTACCGGTATTTTGTAAGAGGTGGGATCTGCGATACATTCAAGACATTTTATGCGGTGCCTGGCAAAGCGAAGCAGAGATCATGTCTGACATTCAAAGACTGGCGAGTTACGCCAGAAGAAGCACAGGCGGATCTGGACAGGATAGCGGCAGAAAGAGGATGGATGGAGGTAGTAAAATGAAATGCTCTCACTGCGGAATAACGGTACAGGACACAGGCAGGTATTACCCAATAGGTGATGTGTGGATGCGGATCCATATCCCATACAACACGGCCGATAGGCATGATGTCAAAAACCTTTGCCGAGGATGCCAGCAGGATCTGAAGGACGAAGTGCTTAGTGTGATTGAGTTTTACCAAAAAGAAAAAGCCGCCCTTTAAGAGGCAGCAGAAAGTAAAGTTCAGCTTCAGTATATCGTGATTCGCAAAATAATTCAAATTGGAGGTTTTATGAAGGGATACAAAGTATTTGATCCGGACTGGACATGCCGGGGTTTTCAGTACGAAGTAGGTCAGTCCTACGTACATAACGGCGAGATAGCACCCTGCCATTCAGGATTCCATTTCTGCGCAGCACCTGCAGATTGCTTCGATTACTACAAATTCGACCCGAACAATAAGGTCGCAGAGGTGGAAGCGGTCGGACAGACGATTGTCGATGGCAATAAGACCGTCACGGATCACATCGCGATCGTTCGGGAGATCCCATGGTCCGAGCTGCTGATCCTCGTTAACCAGGGCAAAGAAAATACAGGTCTCTGCAACACCGGGAACAGGAACACCGGGGACTGGAACACCGGGAACTGCAACACCGGGGACTGCAACACCGGGAACAGGAACACCGGGGACTGCAACACCGGGGACTGCAACACCGGGGACTGGAACACCGGGAACTGCAACACC
>CAZEHS010000046.1:0-22945 GCA_964511875.1 uncultured Peptostreptococcaceae bacterium | reverse complement strand
TGGTTTTGAAAAACTCCCTGGAGATTTGAAACAGGGCTTTATTGGCCTTGTTCACAGCATCACTAAGGAGCTTATCAGGACTCTCGGTCCGAGTGCTCCAGTCAAATACCTTTTGAGAATTGCGTGCCATGACATCCGGATCTTCCATGTTGAATCCCATCCTTTTTCCCATGATGGCCGCCATGGTGACCGCCTTGAATTCTTTATCGAAGTTGACCTGCTCCGTTTCGCCGGTGTTGGCCAGATTCTTTCCCATCACATAACGGGCGTATTCCAGCAACACCGCCTGAGCCTCTCGGTCTGGACTCATGCCTTCATTGACCGTAATCAACGCACCACTCAGCATACTGGGGCCATCAATATCATGACTCTTCCTGACCCGGACCTCGGATATCCCCCGCTGAAAGTCCTCCTGAAAACGTCTGAAATCTTTCGGTGATCCTGAATAGGGATATTGGTGTCGATACTCCTTTTCTCCCTGCTGAAGCGCTGCTTCACTGGCCATAGTCTGCTTCACATCAAAGACCATCCCGCCGATGAATTCCTTTGGGTTATCCGGATCGGGCTTCAATATCTTTACGCCCTTTGATTTAGCCATGACGATACGATTCCGTTTATTCCAGTACTGAAGTGTTCCAACTTCCTCGGCATCGGTATTGGCATAAAGAACTGCAGCCAGGTTTCTGGCCGATAGGTGGGAAGTTCCAGCCAGACTTACGAACCGGCGATACATCTCCTGGCTTTTCATCTGCTCCATGGTTTCATCAACTGCCCTTTTGTATGCGTCTTTGTCGATTCGCATTTTCCCCTCCATTTCTGGTCTATAGAAAGAAACACCTGTTCTTCCTTAAAAACAACAAACTTTGTTTTTAAATTTAAACAAAAACACAAAAAGACAATGAATTCAGTCCATCGGAATTCATTGCCTTTTTATACTTTCCTTCAACCTCATGACGTGTTTACCTACTCCACATCAGATAGCAACTTTCACTAAAACTTCTCTCATGAGGACTTTATTGTGACTATTATCCTCATTTATGCTAAAAGCGAAAAAGTCTACAAACAGCTTAAACACTAGTATTACAAGGGGTTTTTGCGTTGTAGTTTTACCACGCACTCCAGGTGCGGTGTATGCGGAAACTGATCCACCGGGCAGCTTATAACCGCTTCATACCCCATCTTCTCTGCAACCTGCAGATTCTCCGCCAGCGACACCGGATTACACGAAATATAAACAATCTCTTCCGCCCCATACCCCAATATCTTTTCCCAGGCCTTGGGCATGATGCCTGCTCGGGGGGGATCGACCAATATCCGCTCAGGGATATGGTCCAGGCTGTTAAGCACTTCGAATACGTCTCCGGCGATGAATGTACAGTTTTCAATGCCATTGAGCTTCGCGTTTTGCCTTGCTGCATCGACTGCGTCGGCTACCAGCTCTACGGCGGTGACCCGATTGGCTTTGGCTGCCATGATCTGGGCCAGGGTGCCGGTGCCGGAAAAAAGATCGAATACTTCTTTGCCGGCGTTGTCTGAGAAGTAACTGAGGGCTTTGTTGTATAATAACTGGGCCCCTGACGGATTAGTCTGGAAGAATGAAAAGAAAGATACATTGAACTTGAGGCCCATCAGCTCTTCCGTGTACCATTCCCTGCCATAGAGGGTTGTCTGGGTTTCTGCCCGAACCACATCACCGGTGCGGTCATGTACGAGATGCAATATACCGATGACTTTGCCATTCAATGGCAGGGCCAGGATTTTTTCAACCAAATCCTTGTACTCCAGGGTTTCATAGGATGTGGTGCATAGGGCTACAAGTATTTCGTTTGTGTAGACGCCACGGCGCAATATCAGGTTTCTCAGGAATCCTTCGTTCTTGAAGCGGTTGTATTGCTGATATCCCTTTTCACGGGCCCATTCAAGAACCGTTGTGAGGATTTGGTTGAAGTCCTGGGGTGCAATTTTGCACTGATCCGTTGTGATGATATCGCTGGCCCTCGTCATCCGGTGCATGCCCAGGGTGATAGGACCGCCTTTTATTTCATCACCAAAGGTGTATTCCATTTTATTGCGGTACTCATAAATATCAGGTGATGGAATGATGGGTTCGATTGACCCGATGGTCACCCCGTATTTCTCCAGTGTGTCCTTATAGAGGTTTTCCTTAAGCTTCAACTGTTCTTCATAAGGCAATGTCTGCCGCGAACAGCCGCCGCACTCTCCAAAATGGGGACAGAAGCTTTCGGTTTCAACTGGGGATCGTTCCAATACTTCGAGTATTGTTCCTTCGTATCGGTCTTTACGCATTTTTAGAATTCGAACCAGTACTTTCTGACCTGGTAATGCATTCTTGATATAAATCGGCAGTCCCTGATATATCCCAACACCATCGTTTGGAAATCTGACTTTGGTGATTTGAACTTCTACAACAGGTTTGATTCTCATAATTACTCCTTTTTCTTTTGGTCTCATTCCATTATAACCAATTCAACCCCATTGAAAAGAAAAACCCTGTGTCGTTTTCACACAGGGTCCGGTACTATTCGGGTTTCTTGTAATAGTAAAAGTGATTGCAGTGCTCGTGACCTTCCATCAGGGTCTTTGTCCTTATCAAGCCGATATTCGGGTTGAATGCCTCCACCATGATCGGATCCGTAGCGCAGTAAAACCTGTAGCCCCATTCCGGTTCTCCTATCGTGCGGGCCATATCCGCAAGGGGACACTTTGTGCAATAGATCTGAACGCCATTCTCCTTATGCTCTACCTGGAACTCAAAGCCCCCGGACTTGCCAAAATGCTCCCATATTACATGTACGAGTTCATCGATATCATTTTTCCCGTGGAGCTCTCCGATCATCAGCCACTCTTCACGAATACTATCCGCTAAAGCATTCATTGCGGTTTCTATCACCGAATCCCCATATTTTTTTTGCAGAGCTTTCAGCAGCTGCACCTTTTCGATGAAATGATGTTCATGAATCCGTTCAAGATCCCCCAATAAAGCAGTGTCCATGCTTAAAGCCTCCTTCTATGCGAGCTTATACAAGCATTTCACCATAGTCTTCAATATAGCGCTGAACAAGCGGTTCGATCTCATTGGCCCATTCTTCCGAATGGGCGTCTTTAACTGCAATGACCTGCATTCCGGCAGCCAGAGCAGCCAGAACACCGGCATGGGTATCCTCGAAAACCAGGCAGTATTCCGGTTCAACACCAAGCAGTTCAGCCACTTTCAGGAACACATCCGGAGCCGGCTTCCCACGGGGGACTTCACAGGATGTGACAATTTCATCAATCAGGATCTCCAGCTTGTGCCGCCTCAAAACCATCAGCGCCAGATCCCTTGAATTGGATGTACCGACTCCAATCATGATGCCTTTCTCATTTAACGCCTGAATGAATTCCAAAGCGTTTTTTTTCAGGTCTATCCGATTAGAATAATAGTCCTTGGCCATCAGCACCCATTCAGCCTTGATATCGTCAATCGGATCCTGAATCGCAAAACGGGTCTTGAAATATTGAGCCGTTTCAGTGAAACTCATACCTTCAATGGTCTTTTGAAGATCCTCCGGCAGCGGAAGATTATGCTTGTTCAAATAGGCGATATCAATGTCTTTCCATATCCACATGGAATCGACAAGTGTACCATCCAGATCGAAAATCACAGCCTTGACAGGTTTCTTGATTCTGTTCATCTACCGAAAATCCTGCTGACTGCTTTTGACTTGATTCCTTCTTTGTTGACGATGACTCTTTCATGATTTCCTGTTCCGATTTCGCCCATCTCATCGTAGGCCTCCATATCCAGAATGATATGGTTTCCATTGATTTCACGAATCGTCACCTTCATGCTGACGGTGTTCCCGATTGGGGAGGGATTCAGATGGGTGACAGAGACTTGTAAGCCAGCAGAAGTGTATTCATCCTGAAGCCGACTGTCAATCAGTTTAGATGAAGCCTCAATCATAAGGGCAACCAAACTGGGTGTTGCAAGCATATTGGTAAGTTCACCGCTGCCGTATGTCAATGCAGCGTCCTCATCCGTAATCCGCTTCTGGATGGTAATGGTGTCTCCTACTTGATACTCAGGTCTGATAAACATGTTTTGCCCTCCTAGGATTGTGTCTATAAGCCTATTTTACCCCAAAGTGACTGCTCGAAGCAATTCTTCTGACACTTCTTCTACTCATCAAGAAATACCAGCTTGTTCCTGCGTGTCGGCAGAGTGATTCTCACGGTTGTTCCAACGCCGAACACACTGCTTACATCGATGGTTCCCCCATGAATCTCAGTGATCCATTTTGCAATGGATAATCCAAGACCCGTGCCGCCCATTTTTTTAGAACGGGATTTTTCTGAGCGGTAGAACCGATCAAAAATTCGCGGCAGGTCTTCTGTTGAAATTCCAACACCCGTGTCACTGACTTCTATGATGGTATGGGACTCTTTCTGTTCAACCTTAACAGTGATTGAACCCTCTTCAGGAGTGTATTTCACACAGTTATCCAACAAAATCCGCAGAAGCTGCTGGATGGCGGTACGATCCGCATAGAGTTCATTGTCCGGCGTGCTGAAAATGTCGATTCGATGCCCCGGAGCAATCAGTTTGAAATCCCGGATGGTATCCTCTATCAATGGCCTGAGTGAGAACAATTCATATTCAGGCAGCGTATGACCGCTGTCAGCCTGCGCCAAGGTAAGCAATTGCTCAAATATGCGGCGCATGTTCTCAGCCTCGATGCTGATCGCTTCTATGGATTCATCCAGAATTGCCGGATCCTTTTTTCCCCAGCGTTCCAGCATCCGTGTATAGCCCTGTATAACGGCAATCGGAGTCCTGAGTTCATGGGATGCATCCGAGATGAACTGCTTTTGTTTTTCTACGGATCTTTCCAGACGATCCACCATGCTGTTTATTGTCTTAGCTAATTCCTTGAGCTCATCACTGGGTCCGGATGTATCGATTCGCTGGCTCAGGTCATTTATTGAAATGTTCCGGGCGGTCCGTGATATAGCTTCAATCGGCCGCAGTATCCGCCTTGTAAGATAAATTCCAGACAGGATGGAAATCAAAATCCCTACGATATTGATTCCCAGCAGGCTCTGATACATGACACCAAGAAAATCCGAGGTAGTCTTCATATCAAGTCCCAGCTGCACGAAAATCTCCCGATCCCCGATTTCGACCTTCTTGTTCAGCAGGACATAATTGACACCTTTGCCGACAAGGCGGTGAGTATTCAGATTGGTATTGTACTGGTCTTCCAATGGTGCTGGCCGGTTCTCGTAGATTATTTCCCCATTATCGATAATCCGGATATGAAGATTGGGGTTCAGATTGCCCTTTTCCAAAAGAGGTTCGATGGCACCGCCCGCAATAAGGTAGGACGCGATGTTTTCTGAGCTTCGTGTGAGTTCAGCCTTGTTTGTTTCTACTACCAGATACTGGACAACCTTGAAATTGATAAAACTCAAAAAAAGGATCAGCAGCGACAGTATGATGGCATACAGCGCTGTGAGCCTGAAGGTGATTGATATGCGTCTGTTGTTCAGAAAAGATAGGTTATTCTGCTTCATCTTTGAATACGTACCCCACACCTCGGACTGTGTGAATCAGTTTCACATTGAACCGGTCATCCACCTTGCTGCGAATATACCGGATGTAAACATCCACAACATTGGTATCCCCCATGAAGTCATAACCCCATACTTCATTGAGTATCTTTTCCCGTGACAGGACAAGCCCCTTATTTCGAATAAGCTTCTCCAGCAAGTCGAACTCTTTTTTTGTAAGTTCAACCAATTCATTATTATAGCGGACTTCATGCCGATCAAAATCCATAATCAGATGTCCAGCAACTATTTCCTTAGTCTCCGGCGGATTCGATGATTGCTGGTATCTTCTGAGCGCACTGCGGATCCGTGCCAACAGCTCTTCAATCTCAAACGGTTTTGTCAGGTAATCGTCAGCGCCGAAATCAAGACCCATCACCTTGTCCATGGTTTCACCCTTGGCAGTCAGCATTATTACCGGAATCGTGGAATTCTGACGGACCCGTCGCAGAACTTCAATGCCGTTAAGATCAGGCATCATCACGTCCAGGATGATGAGGTCAAAAGGCGTTTCCTTCAAAGCACTGAGTCCATCTCTGCCATTATAACGCACTTGAACATCGTAGCCTTCGTATTTCAGCTCCAACTCGATGAATCGTGCGATTCTGACTTCATCATCCACGACCAGAATTTTTTCTGCCATGGTTCCCACCCCACAATCAGCGATGATCATGAAGCATCGCTTTCAAAGTATAATCCAATGTGAACGGTCTGCATATTCCCATACTCAGATAATAGCTGATTGCTCATCATATCAGAATACCTCCTGGAATGGTGTTGAAAATCAATCAGTATCAGCTGATATGCGAGTCCGAACCATCTTTCTCATACAATAGGTTCAGGATGCGCGGAGCCATTTGATTCTGATTCAAGGTGAGCTTGAGGCTGCGGATATTACGCCGATATTTTTGTATTGACCGTCTGTTCTTCAACAAGGTGATGATCCGTGCACTCAGCAAATCATCCTCTGGAACCAGTTCACCTATTCCTGATTCCTGAACAAATACAACGTTGTGATTCTCCTGGCCAACAAGACTCTGCTGTATCAATAGAGGCAATTCCATTTCAATCGCTTCAAAAATTGTAGCGCCACCGGCTTTTGAAATAATAAGATCCGATTCAGCCATGTATGGAGCTAAATCCTCCACATAGCCAATGATCTCAATGTTAGGCCATTTATTAAGTTTAAGAAGTTTATGATACAAGCTTTTCTGGTTGCCTGTAATGATTACAGTTCGAAGACGTTTTACCTGGGATAGCTGTTCCAGCAGGTTTTCATCCAGCTTGACCGATTCCATTGCATTTGCCAGTATCAGCAGCTGTTTTTCTATCCGATGCTCATCGTTGGTGGTGCTCTTGAAATCCTTGAAGGCCCTGCGCACAGGCACACCTGTCACTAGGATGTTCTCTTTGGGAATTCCTTTGATAATCAACCTATTCATGACATTTTCTGAAGCAACCAGATATAAATCTGTTTCAGGATAAACCCACTCCCAGTTATCGACCACATCCGTTATGCAGGTGATCAGTCGGACAGTAGGATCGACTTGCTGGTGATAGCCGGATGCGAAAGCGGCACCTGTAGGAAAAACTGAAATGATCATTTTGGGGTTCATCGGAATCACATAATCCATGAATTTTTCAAATGTCAGCTTGAACATGATATTGTCCACTGGATTGAATGGCGCCCGGGTTCTCAAATCATATAAGCGGTTATATAGTCCGGGCTGGCTGCGGGTCAGCAATTGATAGGTTTCGGCGAAGTACTCCTTCAGTTTAGGTGTGGTTATGTCGAATAAGTCCACTGATTGGATAACCAATTCGGGATTTGTACTGCTGATTTCCTCGATGATAGCCTGTGCAGCGCTGTTATGCCCATTCCCGAAAGGAGCTGTAAGAATCAGCACATCGACACGTGGTAGCATCTCATCACCTCGCTTCTTCATTGTATCCTTTCAAAAAAGTTAAATCGGTTGCCTGATAACACTGCTTGTTGTTTAATTTTTGGAAATTCCTTGATCATCCGTTCACCAAGTTCAACAATCTTACTTATCGAATAATTTTTTGACATATTTGCCATATTACTAATCATTTCTTCATAAAGAACGGGCTGATCCATCAGTTGATTTATTTTTTCATTTATATCATCCGCCCCGGCAACCGCAAGAGCCATTCCCGAATTCACTAGAAAATCGGTGTTTTCCTGTTCCTGTCCGGGAATTGAAAATGGTATAAGCATCGGTATCGACATGTTAATGGCTTCAGATGATGTCAGACCGCCTGGCTTAGTGATGATCACATGACTTTTGGCCATAAGTTCCGGGATATGGGATACAAAACCCAATATCTCCATCCTTCCATTCTGAACATACTCGAAAAATCGTCTTTCAAGGCTGGCTTTCAGGATACGGTTGTTTCCGCATACCACTGTCATGTGAATGTTTCTTGGGTTCTCTGCAACCTCACTGACCACATTCTTGATCGGTCTAAGGCCCATGCTTCCTCCCATAATCAGCAGCTCGAACCGGTCGATGCCATGGATTCGATTCAATGGATTCTCAATTTTATTGATAAAATCATGTTTTACAGGAATTCCATATGCAAAAATTTTGTGTTCAGGTATGCCACGGGAGATAAGGCTGTTCTTCGTGAACTCACTTGCAGTGATATAGGCGTCCACATGATTGTCCACATACGCATAATGGGCTTTAAAATCAGTCACAACCTGAATATATGGCTGAGTGCAACGGCCTTTTTTCTTCATGTTGCCCATAACCGGAACGGCAAAAGGATGAGTCGCTATGATCAAATCAGGATTCATCCGGTGAATGATTTTATGTAGCCGCAGCTCTGTCACCTTGAGGATCCTGCGAGCGATAAGGCTGTTGAATAACTCCGTATCGCATTGATGATAAAGCGTCCCATACATTTTAGGCAAATTGGAGGCTAACATTCTGTACCCATCCGCCATCAGCACATCCATTGATTTATTCGTGGATTTGAACATATCGACCCGATGACATTCATATCCCATTTTTGAGAATTCGTTATCTATGTTTTTTGCCGCCTGATTATGACCTTCTCCAGTCGACGCAGTTAGTATTAAAAGCTTTTTCATGGCTTCCCCTCCTGATTACACCTTACCGGAAGTAGATTAACATGGCATTGCCTCCAGATTAGAATTGAATTAGAAATTCCTCTGGAGGCTGCTCTTCAATCAATCGATGAATCCAAGGCGCTTAAGTTCCGTCCTGAGCCTGTGTTCCCAGTTGATTTCGGACGATCGCCCCGTTGCTATTCTTATGAATGATACTTCCAGACCTCCCCGCTGCAAGATCATGGCTCGCGCCAGTTCCTGTCCTGGGAATGAATTCGATTCTCCGCCCATGGTATTTATCACCAGCACTTTCCGATCCTTAAAATTCAAGGTTTGAAGGGCTGTATTCATTGCTGGCGGGATTTTTCCCGCCCATATGGGAAAAGCAAGAACAATCATGTCCACTTCCTTATCCGGCAGGGGCATGATTTGTGATGATCTTTGAATTGAAGCCTCGTATCCGGATTTCAAGAAACCCAGGATACTTTTTTTGCGTGGAACCTTTTCTATAATTTCGGTTATGCCGCATGACAGCATAAAGGCTGCAGCCTCTGCGCAGGTACGCGTTTTGCCGCTCCAGCTGTAATAATAGATATGAGTCATGTGATGGCCTCCTAAAATATGTGTTCCGTCACAACCTCCGCGCCAAAGGGCATCAGCGATAATTGGGCCATCTTGATACTTTGGACAGCGAACGGGATGCCAACGATGGTAACGGCAAAAAATGCTGCTGAAATCAGGTTTGCCAGTGCAAGTTCCCAACCGCAGAACAGGATCCACAAAATGTTGGCCAGTATCCCGGTCACACCGGATGGCCGATATCGTATGCTTTTTCCGAACGGCGCCAACTGAAGACCGGCCATCTTGAAACACTGCAGCCCTATCGGGAGTCCGATGATGGTTATACTGAACAGGATGCCCCACACCGCCCAGATCAGACTGTGAATGAATCCTCCAAATATGAACCAGATCAAATTGCCTAGCAGTCTCATTAAAATCCCTCCTTGTTTTCCTAATTACAGTTTATCATGAGGGAATGCAAACCTTTCGAATGATTCAATTTCGGTTTTCTTAAAATTTTATGATTGAAAAAAATGCTGCTCCGGTGAATTCCGGAGCAGCTTCACAAATCATCCAATTACCTTTCCGACTGCATCCATTAATGATTTGAGCAGCTCATCCGCTTCAGTCGCACTTTTTCCCCGGACGCTGTAATATATCTTTATCTTCGGCTCCGTGCCACTGGGTCGAACAGCAAACCAGTCGCCGCCCGGCAGAACATACTTCAGCACATTGGAGGACGGAAAATCAACTGCTTCTTCCTCGCCTGTTTTCAGTACCAGTTTTTTACCTGTTTGCAGATCAGAAACTGATTCGATTTCATATTCGCCAACCTGCTTCAATGGGTTTTGCCGTAACGATGCCATAAGCGCATTCATCTGACTCAATCCCTCTTTGCCCGCCATTGTGATGTTCTGGACCCCATCCTTGTAATAACCATGTTTTATGAACAGGCTCTCAAGCACATCTAAAAGTGTTAAGCCCTGCTGTTTATAGAATTTGGCCATTTCAACCAGCATCATGACTGCAGATACCGCATCCTTATCACGGACGAAAGTTTCAATCAGGTATCCATAGCTCTCTTCATAACCCATGATATAGGTATGGCTTCCATCCGCCTCAAAACCCTTGATCTTATCACCGATGAATTTAAAGCCTGTAAGGGTCTCGATAACTTTAGCGCCGTGGGATTTTGCAACAGCACTGCCGAAATCGGATGTCACCACGGTTTTAATGATTACAGCATTCTCAGGCAATGGCTTTCGACTGCCGAGTATGTATTCCAACAGAAGGGCGCCTGTCTGGTTTCCGTTCAACGGAACATATCCCCCCTGGGGATTTCGAACCACGATACCTACCCGATCACTGTCAGGGTCTGTGGCGATAAGCAGTTCGGCCTGATGCTTCTCTCCATATTTCAGAGCCAGTTCAAATGCCTGAAGTTCTTCTGGATTGGGCTTAGGAGCTGTCGTGAATTCCGGATCCGGAATCATTTGTTCATCCACCAGTATCAGATCGGATACACCCAGTTCCTTGAGCACGGTCGTTACAGCATAGCCGCCTGTTCCATGTAGGGGAGTGAAGACTATTTTCATCGGATGTGTATAGACCTCCGGTCGGATCGCAAGCGCTTTGACCCGATCAAAATACAATCGGTCGACGGATTCTCCTATCCACGTCAGCAAGCCCTTCTCGATGGCTTCTTCTTCATCTATCCGTTTGATTTCTTCGAAGGATGTGACTGCGTTCACTGCATCGACCACCTGGTCCGCCTTTTCGGGCATCAGCTGAGCGCCGTCGGATCCATATACCTTGTACCCATTATAAGCAGGGGGATTATGACTGGCTGTGATGACAACCCCTCCGGCCGCTTTCAGTTCCCTCACGGCGAAGGAAAGCTCCGGTGTTGTGCGCAGGGATTCGAATATATAAGCCTTTATACCGTTGCCCGCCATTACCCTGGCTGTTTCAAGAGCGAACTCCGCAGAAAAACGGCGGTTATCATGAGCAATGACGACAGTCATCTCGTTTTGTTTTTCATAGTCATGCAGATAATTGGCAAAGCCCTGAGAAGCCTTTTGCACGACATATTGATTGATCCTGTTCCTGCCAGCCCCTATGATCCCTCTCATTCCTGCAGTACCAAATTCCAGGTCCCTGTAGAAACGATCCTCGAGTTCTGAATCATTCCCTTCAAGGCCAGCCAATTCTGCTCTGAAATCAGCATCAAAATAGGTATTATCCAACCATTCCCGATAAATCTTCCTGATGTCCATAGCGCCAAACCCCCTATTTGAAATTGATATGCCTGATGAACAGCGTCTCGAAATCTGAATTCTCGCCAAGATTAACCGCTGTCATTGTCTCACATGCATTATATATCCCAAGCCTTGAATCCTTATTCAAAAGAAAATCGCAAACACCGCCAAGACATGCATTTCCTGCCATGGAAATGGTCTTGGGATCCACTTCCGGCAGGAAACCGGTCGTGATCAGATCCCGTGAAGCGATATCCCTGGAGAAACCGCCTGCTATGATGATCTGCTCCAGATCATCAGCCTGCCAGCCGTGCTGCTTCAGCAGCACTTCTATACCCGCACGGAATGCCGCCTTTGCCAACTGAAAATTCCGGATATCCTGTTGAGTCAGCTCGATTCCGGAGATAATCGTGATAACGCCTTCATCCTCATCATCCAGAGTTCCGTCAGCACCGATGAACCCGTACCGGATCAGTTCTGCAATAAGGCTGATGAGTCCTGATCCGCAAAATCCTATCGCCGGTTTATCATCAATGGTCTCGACATTCCACCTTCCCCTACCGAGACACCGGATCCTCTTGATGGCACCCTGAACGGCACCGACACCGCCAGAGCCTTCCAGGCTTTCGAAGGCAGGGCCGGCGGCGGCGGCTGTGACCAGAATTCCATCTGAATTTCCAAGAGCCATCTCTCCATTAGTGCCTAAATCAAGATAGAGAGTTTTCAACCGAGTTTCATGAATACCGCAGTGAATCAGTCCGGCTGTCAGATCACCACCGGTAAAGGGGCTTACACCGGGTATGACCGTGATCAGCCCGGTCTTGTCCGGCCAGAAATCACCTGCGGGAATCTCGGTCCGCGCATGAAGCCAATGCCAGTAAGGCGCTCTAGCCAATCCTTCTGATGAAAGACCCAGTAGAATCTGAGCCATGGCGTTGTTACCTGCTATAGCATACACGGAGGGCTGTCTGTCCCTGTGAATCGATGATTCAAAAATCTGACCCAGCCGGTGCCTGATGGAGTCGGTCATCTTTTGAGAATTCGACGGTTCAGACAATCTTGAAAGGATATCTGCTCCGTATACACGGAGAGGATTAGAAAAGCCTTCAGTGCTCATAACCCTCCCAGTCTCCAGATCAATCATCTTCACAATAACTGTCGTGGAACCAAGATCGATCGCTGCTCCGACCAGCACTTCGGATTCTGGGCTGTATCCCACGATTTTATTGTCCCTTTGAAGGAACCAGCCTGTATGCTCGTTATCCCTTACTGACTGAACGCTTTTCAGTGCATTAAGATCAATGGCAGTGGGCTGATGCTTCTTCTCGAAATAATCCTTTACCGGGATCCTTATCAGGAACGGCTCATGAACAAGTGACCCAGGCAATGGGTCAGCAGCCATCTGCCATGATTCTCCAGCAGGAATCCAAACCTTTGAAGGAATATCCAAATGATGTGTGCATGCAGAAACCCATCGTCTTTCACCGTTTTCCGTTTGAAGCTCAACCAAGCACTTGCCGCAGACTCCACGCCCGCCGCAGGGTGCATCCGGCGCACACCCGGCTTCCTGCAGAACCTTTAAAAGATTCTCCCCACGACCAGCGGGGACTGATATCAGCTCACCACCATGAATAATCTCCACCAGGACTGATTCCTGTCTGCGGGGGCAATCCTCTCGACCACAGGTGGAGCACTCCTCATCATGAATTGGAATCGGGCCTGTGATTGTAACATCATAAAAATACGCCAGACTTTTAATGGGCTCAAGAAATCCAGGTTCGATATATCTTAGGATTTCGGAATCAGGTGCAAGCGATTGGATGATCTTGCCCGCCAATGACAGAGGATATCCTGACCCTGGCATTCTACGGGTAGTCATTCCCCAACCTTTTTCCTTGCAGAGCTCTGCGATTTTTTCAAACTGTCGCTGAGCTCCCTGTATAAGCCAATGGTCTGCCAGGGTGTCAAGCAAAGTTGATTCCCATATTTTTCCTTCGTTGTTCAAACTGTCCAATTCCTTCGAAATTTCCAGCCCTAGCGTGATGGCACAGTATGCAGTGCCTGGCTCACTTTCATCATGAGGCTCTCTTACCAATTTATAACCACACAGACCTCTGAGCGATGGCTTCAACGTACGCTCCCATTGAGCAATCTTTGCAAGCGCCTCCACTCCAGATGACGATTCGGGATCAATATGCATCTGCCTCAAAACTACGACGGGATTAATTTTCATCCACTCCAACTGCAGACGTTCCATAGGTTCCTCCAATTATGCTTATAGAATCATTATAAGTTATATCAGAGGATTAAGCATGTTGAAGCAAATAAAAATTCCGCATTTCTGCGGAATACATTCTATATGCGGTCTGGGTCTATCCCTTCAGCCGCCCAATCTCTGCTGAGCTTTTCCCAATTACGTGTGGTGACTGCATCTATATATCTCTCTTTATGTTGAACATTAGCATACCTGGCAATCTGTCGCATCTGCCTGGTCACCTCAGGATTCTCCATGATCACTGCGCCCCGTCGTAATCCATACTTGCCAAGTAACTTGGTTCCTTCGTAAAATATCTCTTCAGCCTGGTGTCCCAGCGGTTTAGCATCCCGCATATCTATTACCATATTGAATTGCTTGCCGAAGGATGAAAGCAGCCCCTTCGATTCCTCGTACCACTGCTTCAATTCTTTGACATCCAATACGCCGCAGAATGTGTGTTTCATGCCATAATCCGTTACTTCAATGTTGTACATTGTTCCCCTCCCATTAAAAGTGTATGGCTATTTGATACCCATGAAGGCAGGGTTTAAACCAAATTGATTAAATCAATGCGTCATTTATAAAAAATAGTACTTTGGTCCTGCCCCTTCACAAATAAAAAATGCGGGCTTCAGCCCGCATTTTTTATTTGTGTGTTATATTTTCTCTCGTGCTACATAGTGTGTGTGAAGAAGGTGATGGGCTTTTTCGCCGTATGGCTTGCCCAGATAGTCATCATAGATTTTCTTGATCATGGGGTTGTCATGGGTTTTACGGAGAACCTTGCTGCGGTCTTCCTTATATATCGCTTCCTGACGCTTCCTGATCACTTCCATGTTGCCATGGTGGTAGGGCTGACCGCCGCCGCCGATACATCCGCCAGGGCAAGCCATGATTTCGATGGCGTCGAAATGAAGTTCACCGCTTCGGATGCCTTCGAGGAGCTTTCGTGCATTTCCCAGCTCATGAGCGATCCCTATACGCAGGGTCATATCGCCAACTTTTACCTCCGCGGAGCGAATGCCTTCCATACCGCGAAGCTGTTCAAAATCAACACGTTTCAGTTCTTCGCCTGTTACCCACTCGTAAGCGGTTCGAACTGCAGCCTCAATAACGCCGCCAGTGGTTCCGAAAATAACGGAAGCCCCTGTGGATTCACCTAGGATGCTGTCGAATTCCCCTTCGGGAAGCGTGGCGAAATCAATACCCATTTCCTTCATCATGGCGCCAAATTCACGGGTCGTCACAACGATATCCACATCCTTGATCAATTCCTCACCCAGTTCAGGTCGAGCAGCTTCTGCTTTTTTGGCTAGGCAAGGCATGACAGAAACGACAACCATATCTTTGGGATTCACACCGATCTTCTCAGCGTAATAAGTCTTTGCTACGGCACCCAGCATGATCTGCGGAGATTTGCAGGTGGAAGGGATGTCCAGCATGTCCGGGAACTGATGTTCAAAGAACTTGACCCAAGCCGGACAGCAGCTGGTAAGGATCGGCAGGGTTCCGTTGTGTGTCAGACGGTGAACCAGCTCACTGGCCTCCTCCATTATGGTCAGATCCGCTGCAAAATCCGTATCGAATACAGAATCAAATCCCATCCGACGGAGAGCAGTTGCCAACTGGCCGGTTGCTATCGAGCCCGCTTCCATGCCGAACAGCTCACCGATGGCAACGCGGATTGCAGGTGCAACCTGGACGACCACATGCTTCTTCGGATCATTTAGGGCAGACCACACCTTGTGAGTGTTATTTACTTCTGTAAGCGATGCAGTGGGGCATACCGCCACACACTGGCCACAGTAGGTACAGCTGGTCTCAACCATGGGCAGGTTGAATGCAGGTCCTACGAATGCATCAAATCCCCTGTTCTGACCGGATAGGATGTTGCAGGTCTGCACATCGTTGCACATGGTTTCACACCGGCGGCACATGATGCATTTATTGGGATCCTTTACGATGGAAAGACTGGAGGTATCCTTCGGATAATCCATCCGGTATCCTTCCCATTTGATTTCGCGGACACCCAGCTCATTCGCAAGGGCCTGCAGATCGCATTCAAGGTTTTTGGGACAGATCAGGCACTCTTTGGGATGGTTTGACAGCATCAGTTCAACAGCCATCCGACGGCCAGTCATGGCACGGATCGTATCGGTCCTGACCACCATACCCTCTGTTACTTTATCAGAGCAGGAAGGAACCAGAGCCGGCCGGCCTTCAACTTCCACCATGCATACACGGCAGGCTGACGGCTGGTTGAGTATGCCGAAATCAGGCAGGCTCAGATGGCAAAGAGTTGGAATGTGAACATTGACAAGTTTTGCAGCCTCCAGAATGGTGGACCCTTGAGGCACGGTCACGGGGCTTCCGTTTATCGTGAGGTTAATCATCTTCATCAGTGCGTACCTCCTAAGGCTTCATGACGGCATCAAATTTACAGGCTGTGTAGCAGGCCCCGCACTTGATACAAATGGCCTGGTCTATGAAATGGACTTTTTTGGGGGATCCGGAGATGCATTTTACAGGGCAGACTCTGGCACATGCCGTACAGCCCACGCATTTATCCGGAATGATCTCATATTTCCCAAGTGCCTTGCAACTGCCAGTGAAACACTTATGGTCCTTGATGTGGGCTTCATATTCATCATGGAAGTAATTCATGGTGCTCAGAACCGGGTTCGGCGCTGTCTGACCCAGGCCGCAAAGAGCGTTGTCCTTGATCATACGGCCTAACTGTTCCAGATTGGTCAGATCCTCCATCTTGCCTTCCCCGGTTGTGATCCTCTCAAGAATCTCAAACATTCGTTTTGTACCGATACGACAAGGGGTACATTTGCCACAGGATTCATCCTGTGTGAAATCAAGGTAAAACTTGGCAATGTCCACCATGCAGTTGTCTTCATCCATGACTATCATTCCGCCTGAACCCATCATGGAGCCGATACCTTTAAGGCTTTCATAATCGATGGGTGTGTCAAGATCCAGGGCTGTGATAACACCTCCGGAAGGGCCGCCTGTTTGAACTGCTTTGAATTTCTTGCCGTCCCTGATGCCACCGCCGATATCGAAAATGATCTCTCGAAGCGTAGTTCCCATAGGAACCTCTACAAGACCGACATTCTGAACCTTTCCAGCCAAAGCGAAAACCTTGGTGCCTTTGCTGGTGGCTGTTCCGATGCTGGAGAACCATTCCGATCCCTTCAGGATGATGGGCGGAATGTTGGCAAAGGTTTCAACGTTATTGACGGACGTCGGCTTTCCTTTGTATCCGCTTTCCGATGGGAACGGTGGTTTCTTGGTGGGCTCTCCCCGTTTTCCTTCCACTGAGTGAATCAGTGCCGTCTCTTCACCGCAAACGAAAGCGCCTGCGCCGTACTTGATCTCGATATCAAAGTCAAACCCGGAACCGAAGATGTCCTTACCAAGGAGGCCGTATGCACGGGCCTGATCAAGGGCAATCTCCAACCGCTTGATTGCCAATGGATACTCGGCACGGATGTAGATGATGCCTGTATTCGCACCGGTGGCATAACCGCCGATCGCCATGGCTTCCAGTACGCTGTGCGGGTCACCCTCCAGGATGGAACGGTCCATAAAGGCACCCGGATCCCCTTCATCAGCGTTGCACATGATGTATTTCTCATCACCCGGCACTTTGCGTGTCAGGTCCCATTTCAGACCGGAAGCAAAACCGCCGCCGCCACGTCCGCGAAGACCGCTGTCCTTAACGACTTTGCATACCTGTTCAGGAGTCATTTCTCCCAATACCTTACCCAATGCCTCATAGCCTTGGAAGCCGATATACTCGTCAACATTTTCCGGGTCGATCATACCGCAGTTCCGAAGGGCGATACGGTACTGCTTCTTGTAGAAATCCATATCCTTATCGCTTAGGGCTTTATCGCCGGCGCCTTTGTAGAACAGTCGCTCCACTTTTCTCCCTTTAACGATATGCTCTTTTACTATCTCTTCAGCATCTCCAGGTTTCACCTGAACATAAACCGTATTGTCTGGCAGGATCTTGACAATTGTACCTTCGCCGCAGAAACCGAAACAGCCGGTTCTGACAACCTGTGTTTCTTTATCGTATCCAGCAGCCTTGACTGCTTCAATGAATTTTTCAACTAGTCTGTCGCTTTCCAGGGAAACGCAGCCCGTGCCCCCGCAGACCAGTATATGACTTGTAAATGTGCTCATTGGTCTCCTCCTCCCTCTGGAATCAGGCTTTACTGAAAGATTTTATCAGCATGGAATCTTTCAGCATTTGTTTTTCCATGACATGTTTCCGGACGATCTCACGGCCCTTTTCTTCATCTACATTGCCATACAGGACCGGTTCCATGCCTGGTACGTTCACCTGAATCACAGGTTCGGAATGACAGTAACCCATACATCCGACGCGAACCAATCGTACATTCTTAAGCCCCTGCTTCTCAACTTCATCCATCATAGCATTAAGCGTCTCTCTGGCACCGGCGGCAATGCCGCATGTTGCCAGACCCACCATGATCTCAGCCGTATCATCACTCATAGTACCGCTTTCACGCAGATTTACTTTGTTCTGCTGCTGTTCCCTGATTTTTTTCAGTTCATCTAGAGACTTGATTGCCATTCTGAACCTCCTCTACCGATACGAATTCAGGATGCCAGCAACATCATCCGCTTTTACATGACCATAGACTTTTTCATCAACCAGAATGATAGGAGCAAGTCCGCACGCGCCGAGGCAACGCACATCCTTAAGAGTGAACACCTTGTCGGCTGTTGTATCGCCGGTTCCGACACCAAGCTGTTCCTTAAAACTGTCAAGGATATTGACTGAGCCTTTAACAAAACAGGCTGTACCCATACATACATTGATGATGTGCTTGCCCTGAGGAACTGTTGTGAAGTAGGAATAAAAGCTTACGACTCCAAAAACTTCCGCACCTGAAATACCCAGTTTACGTGCAACGTATAATTGCACTTCCATTGGTAAATACCCGAAAATGTGCTGTGCCTTGTGAAGTACATGAATCAGGGATCCTTTCGGATCATCCAGGGAGGAGATATACTCCTGCAACTGGTCGTACGTTTCCTTTGGCAGATCCGGTACACTGATCGTTCTGGCTCTAGCCTTGGCTTTTGACATACACCCACCATCCTTTCGATTCTTGTCAGCAAACTTCTTTTACCCTACTTCACCATTATAAAACATATTTTTATGCTCGTTGTTAACAATTTGACAACGATTAATTTAATTATACAGGGTTCTCCTTTTGTTGTTAACAGCTTTTCTTATCTACCAAAAAAATCCATAACCGTCGATTGGTCATCATGGAATCAGGATAAATCCTTCCAGGACAGTGACCGCATGGCCGCCAACCCAGACTTCAGTATCCGATACACCCTTCACATTGACCGAAATCCGGCTGGGTCGGCCCATCCAATCTCCCTGATGGGCTGTGAAACTCAGGCCCCCCTCCTGCCCATATCCATGGTGCTGCAAACAAGCTCCCAATGCTCCGTTGGATGTACCGGTGGCAGCTTCTTCGGGAATTCCGCAGGCTGGCGCGAAATTTCTGCACCAAATAGATCCATCCTCATTAAAAGCAAAGGCATGAATACCTGTCACATTTTCCTGCCGACTGTAATCGCTCAGCTTTGACATATCGGGTTTCAGCGATTGCAGGATTGACACGGAGCGCAAAGGCAGCATTATGTCCGGCAGACCTGTAGACCAACTCTCAGGAAACTCCATAATTCCAGGTATTCCAACGTCATTCGGCAATACACCCATCAAAGCAGCCAGCTCATAAGGTTCATCATAAACAGCCAGGTTCCTTGGGGCCGCTTGACGCATCATGATTCCGCCGTCCGGCTGAAGATTGATTGATAGGTTTCCCGCACGTGTCTTCTGCGTCAGTTCAGTCTTCCCTGTTTCTATAATGCCCAGTTCTTTCAGTAGGTGAAAAGCGGCTATTGTAGCGTGACCGCACAGGTCCACTTCTTCAATGGGTGTGAAAAAACGTACTTCATAATCACAGCCTTCGGCGCCGGGGAATACGAAGGCTGTTTCAGAGAGATTCATTTCCAATGCGATTTTCTGCATCTGATCCTCGGACAATCCAACAGCTTCAGGAACCACTCCGGCAGGGTTGCCCCCATAGGGCTTTTTCGTAAATGCATCCACCTGATAAATTCTCAGCTTCATTCAGACCTCCTTTGATGTGAGTCTTGTATGTTAGATTCTTTAAATAATTCTGGAATCCTATGTCAGGCCTAAATAAATTTTAAAATGATTATCTCCGATTGATCAGGGTATATTTGAAAAAAGGAGGATGCCATTTAATGAAAAAAATATATCTGATGCTGATACTCTTATTGGTCCTGGCCTTTTCCGGTTGTTCAGAACAGTCAGCGCAGCCTGTACCAGCATTGGCGGAACCATCTGTAAGTGAACTCTCCGCTCCTGTAGAACCAGCTCAGACTGTTGAAATGACCCTGGACGATCTGTCCAAATTCAACGGTAAGGATGGAGCCAGAGCATATGTTGCAATTGACGGCGTTATATATGACGTGACAGATGTACCTCCATGGGCAGGCGGGACCCATCAGGGTAAGGTCCAGGCAGGAATTGATGCCAGTGAAATGATCAAACAATCCCCTCACGGTAAAAAGGTCTTGGAAAAGCTTCCGGTTGTTGGTAAGATTAAGCAGTAAGGAAAATATCTGAATTCAAGGAGGAACCCCTGATGAGTTTTTTTAAGAATCTGTCTGAAAAAGCAGTGTCAACGGCTCAAGCCATCGGAAGCAAGTCTCAGGACATGGTTGAAATTGGGAAGCATAAACTGACCATCACCCAAATCGAGGGAGATATCAAAAAGCTGAAATTCGAGATTGGTGAGCTTGTGTTCGACTCATATGCTAAATCACAGGTATTCCCTGTCGAACTGATCGACAAGATCAATCAGGATATCACCGCTAAGCTGGCAGAAATCGAAGCAGTCAAAGTGAAAATTCAAGTTATCAACGAAAAACCCGAATCAACTGAATGATCCTGTTGAACTTACTGGACCCTCCTGCTATCGGAGGGTTTTCTTAATAGAACTGAAAGTTATGCCATCCTATTCCATTGAATCAATTAGCCATTCAGGGGGAATAATGATTACTTATACGGCGCTGACTCGATTCACCGAAACTCGCTTGAATGCCATGTGCCTTAATTTTGAAAGAGCATATTCCAATCCAAGCGAAGTGGCTATACATGATTTGAGGGTTTCCATCCGCAGACTGCTGACCCATCTGGATTATCTCATTTTCCTGCTTGACCGAAATAAAAATGCTGCTAAAATATGCGAAGCCCAGCACAATAAAATCAAACGCTGCCTGAAATCTCTCAACAGGATTCGGGATCTTCAGAACCAGATATATGCCCTGGAAAATTCGTCAATTGGAAGGGAGTACCCGCTAAAGCTTCTTGAAATACTTAAATCGAATGAAAAATCAAGATTGAGTACACTGGCTGATGAAATGGATCGATGGACTCTTCAGAAAACCCGAAAAGAGATCCGCTCACTGATCCACAGCAGCCCGATCAGTAACAGGGAATTGGAACTCAAATCCCACATGTATCTGAATTACCTTACTCAGGAGCTCCACTCTGCGGTTCATGAATGCCAGAAACCGGATCTATTGGGGTGTCACCGCCTGCGGATCCGATTGAAGCATTATCGATATCATCTTGAAATGCTTGAACAGGGCTTTGGAATCAAGCAAATACTCTTAGATGCTGTAAAAAAATGGCAGGACGAACTAGGCGCTCTTCAGGACCTAAGGGTTTTACTAGAGCAGATAGAAAAGGCTGATACGGATTCGGATCAGCAGATTCACAGTTACAAGGACACAATCCAATCCGAATTGGATGACTTACTGAACAAGGTCAAGGACGATGTCTATGCAATCCGTTTTGAAACACAGTTAAAATAAAGGAAGTCAGGCGATTTTCGCCCGACTTCCTTTATTTTAAACTAACACCCATTATTGTTTTTTCCACCAGAATGAGTTGAGTCGCTCATAATTCGATTCGTATATGAATCTGAAGTTCTTTGTTTCGCCTGTCTTCCTGTTGATGAAACGTACAGAATATGCATCGCCTTCACGCGACGTATTGTCGTACTCAAATCCGCTGTTCAACGCCTTGAGAATCGCCTCACGATTTGAATCGAGCTCATGTTTCTTATCACGTTGTTCAATCATGAAATGAGTGCGTGTACGTTCCCCGACCATTCCCCTGCCTCGGTCATGCGCCGATCTTCCATTGCGTGAATTACTATGAAATTGCATACGAACCCTCCTCCCCAAAAGACAGGTTCAATACCAGGATTAAGTTTGTAGATATATACCCATAATATCGGAGATTAACCGCAAAAAATCAAAATGAGTCAATTCCAATTTGATTTCCAGAGGCCATGGAGACCGCAATATTCTCGTGTATATAGTACATTGTCGGATGTATTGAAAAAAGCGACAGGTTCATCACCTGGCTTCAGAAACTGAATCAGAACCTGTTTTTCTGTTACCATTTGAACCCATTCGATGTATAGATTCTCCAAAAGCGGATGAAGTGTCGATCCCACAGTCACCGCATATAATCCTTCAGCCTCCTGCACCTTTGGCGCATGACCGTCAGTTGATTTGATCGCTGTTTTCTCCTCAAGCAGTTTCATATCCTCATCACAGCATTTCAGGGTACCATCTGCTTCATGGTGGATCTCGACCCACGGTGGGTGATCAAGCTGATCAAGCGGCGCGAGATCGAGATGGCCGAGCTCTACAAACAGCATGTCGTCGATCAGGCGCTGACGCTGCTCAAGGCGCACGACATCCGCTGCCTGTTCACGACGCCGAAGCTGCTCAAAGCCCTGTGCGAGCGCGTCTCACTCAAACGCCTGGGCATCACGGGCATCTTCTGCGGCGGTACCGAGATGACACCCCAGTTCCACCGCGTCGCCGTCGAAGAACTGCTCGACGGCATCTACTTCGCGCCCACGTACGGCAACCCGGTCATGGGGCTGGCCTCGCACAAGCCGCCCGAACCGGAAGCCCACTGGGCGATCATCCACTACCCGCCGTCCCCGCCCGCGAAGCCCGTAGTCGTTAACCCGGCCAGGCCTG
>CAZEHS010000045.1:0-23230 GCA_964511875.1 uncultured Peptostreptococcaceae bacterium | reverse complement strand
GAGCAATACGGCCCTTCGCCAGAGCAATTCGCAGGGGTTCCATAAATGCCTCCTTAAATAACATGCTAAAAAACAAAACCTATTGCCACAGGAACACAGATGTTTATCTTTCCTAGTGGATCGAAACTATCTGGACAGGCTCCAGGCTGGTGACGAACTGGTCTCTGGGGAGTCGGATGACGTCGTTTTTCATCAGGTTGGTTACACGTACCCAGTCCTCGTTAAGCTCGATGATTTCACGTGTGTTCCTATATGTGGCTGATGCGATGCGTTCTTGGGTTCCACCGGTGAAGCACTCTGCTTCAACAACGAATCCTCGGCTTCTTAAAGTCTGTGACAGTGACAGGGCTTCCGGACGGTTCGTGTCATTATAAAGGACCAGATAATCGGTCGCGCATGGGTTCCATTCTTTAATTTTCATTCTCTCAAGCACCTCCGCTAATAAGCTGATATTGATGCCAAGTCCGCACGCTGGTTTTGCAGCGCCGAACTGGCTTGACAACAGGTCGTATCTTCCTCCCTGGAGCAGCGGTTCGCCGCATCCCGGGGTATATCCCTTGAATATCGCTCCGGTATAATACTGGAAAGGATTAGTGAATCCCAGATCGGCATGGATCCTTGCATTCGGGCAGTGATCCTTCAAGGCGGTGTAGACAGCCTTCAGGTTCACAAGAGCCGCAGCCATGGTCTCGTTGATGACCCACTTATCCGCTGCTGCCAGAATGGTGTCCACTTCACCGTAGAGCTCCGGGACAACCAGTACGGATCGGATGACCGATTCCGGCACATCCGCTTTTTCCAAAAGACTCCGTATCGCTTCGGGACTTCGCAGCTCTATTGCACCCAACACTTTGCGCCATAGGCTGTCAGGGATGCCGGAATCCTTATGCAGTCCTTCCAGCCAACCAGCATGACCGATATCGACGTGCAGATTCTGCATACCTGCGTCTACCAGTGATTGTATCCCCATCGCCAGCACTTCAGCATCGCAGTCCGGCTCCGGCTGATTATACGCCTCGATTCCTGCTTGAAGTATCTCAAGGCGTTCTCCCTTTTGGGGATCGGCCCATCTGAACACGCTCGTGATATAACTGAACTTCAGGGGATAAGTGATTTCCCTGTACAGGCGTGCGGTCATGCGGCTCACCGGCACCGTGGCGTCCGGCCTGAGAACCAGTACCCGCCCATCCCGAGCGATCAGCTTCACCATGTCGTCCCCTGACAGGCTTTCAGCCTCACGGAAAAGATCCAGGTATTCAAAGGTGGGGGTAAGCACCGGGCGGTACCCGTATTGTCTGAAACGGTCCCTGAACAGAGCCGTCAGGGTTTCCTGAAATTCAACTTCCTCTCCCAACAGGGTGTCCACCCCATGGGGCTCTAAATGTCGCAGAGCACTCATCGTGCACCTCCTTTCTGATTGAAAAATAAAAACCGTACCGGCGGCTTGCCAGTACGGTGATGATTTCGCATCTACCGAACCCAAGCCCACGACTAAGGGAGCTTGCATCCGGTCATTCAACGGACACAAACTCAGGAGGTATGATGATGCAGGGCTTGCAGTGTTAAATTCGTTGTATATGTCATCATGAAGCCCACCCCTTTCGCTTTAGCGCGTTAATGTGTTAAAGTATTGTATACATAGTAGCACCCAGGTCCTGACCTGTCAACCCATTCCGGAAGAAAATCCCTGATGAAAATCCTGCAAACGTGTTCCTGTCATCTGTGTATTGCACAAGGATTCCGGTGGTGTACAATAGAAACAGAAAGAATAATAGGAGGATCCATGTTCGATTACCATATCCACAGTGATTTTTCCAGTGATGCCGACCATACGATGGAGAGCATGGTACAGGAAGCCATTAGGCTTAACCTGCAGGAAATCGCCATTACTGACCATGTCGACTATGATTATACTGATCCTTCAATTGATTTCGATATCGACCAGGTGAGTTACCGGGCGGAAATCCAGAGGCTCAAGAACGCCTACGGCCGGCAGATCATCATTCGCCACGGTTTGGAGCTTGGTTTGCAGCCCCATCTCATGGATCGCTGCACCCAATTGGTCGCTGCTGAGAAACCTGATTTCGTCCTGTGTTCCATTCATACATGCAGACGACTGGACCTGTATCGGGGCGAGTATTACCGGACCCGCTCTGCATCAGAGGCCTGGGAGGACTATATCCATGAACTGCATACCATCGTGCAGAACTTCAAAGCATACTCCGTCATAGGCCATTTGGATATCCTTCGCAGATATGATGCCGGTACTGCAGCGTACCCAATGTCAGCATTGAAACAGGGGTTCATGGATATTTTCAAAGTACTCATTCAGGATGGAAAAGGAATAGAAGTCAATACATCGGGGTATCGCAACCCTCAGGAAATGCCTCTGCCGTCCTGGGAACTATTGAAATGGTATCACGAAGCCGGCGGTGAAATACTGACTCTGGGCTCCGATTCCCATACGCCCGACACACTGGCTTATCGGTTTCCGGAAACCCTTGTCAAGCTTAAGGATATCGGATTCAAAACCATCTGTACATTCGACTCCATGGAACCCATATACCATACCATCTGATCTGCCGATTAAACAATGAAAAGCGACATCGAATCACAGATGCCGCTTTTGTTTGCTTTTTGAATAGAGTTCCGCGATGCGCTTCTGATTGATCTGGGTCAGGACCTGCCGTGTTTCCGGTTCCAATTCCTCCGACAGCGCAGCCTTAATCGGCGTGGGTTCCTGTTCCTCTTTCTGCAGCAGGTGCATCAGCGTCTCCAATGTATCGGAAATCTGCGAGGCCGCCGCGCTCTGATATGCAGACCGGATCCGCTCCACATCCCCTCCTGCCATATTCAGGATGATTTTCAATGTTCCATCAGATGCTGGTTCATGAATGAAATCCCTAAGGTTCTCCAATTGTTCCTTTAAGGATTGCTTTGGCAGATCGAAGGTTTCAAAAGTGACAGAAGGGGATTGCATGTCTTTCCTTATGACACGCTGTGAATCCTCAATCAAGAGCCCCTTATCGACCAACTTTTTCATAACCGTTCCTGCCATCCGTACCGTGCACCCCATCTGCCTGCCCAGTTCCTCCAAGGATAACGGGATCTCGCATGCCTCCTGAGTCAGCCTCGCAAGAATGATGCAGCACATTTTCTCATAGATATCCAAATCCTCCCTATCAAGAAGGTCGGTACTGATCATTATGATTCCCATATCCCCACCCTCTGCAAGAATCGCCGGGCCAGGTTGTTTCCCTGATCCGGCGAAGGTTAGCTTATTTCAGTTATGTGCATATTTCGGTCCTTGGCCAGATCCACGAATCGGTTTCCAATCCTTACGACTGGCCGTGTGGGATAGTTGATATCCACATACGCCACAACTCCCGCTTCACCTGTATTCAGGACGCACGGTTTACCGATGTAGTATTCCGCAAGATTGCTGAGGAAAATATAACAGATCCGGCTGTCCAGTGTATTGCCGCTATTCCACGATATATACTCGGCCGCTTCAAAAGGTGAAAGTTTTGGCCTGTAACTCCTGTCCGAAATCATGGCATCATACACATCGCAGACCATGATGATTTTGGCGAACTCGTGAATCTGGGCGGTTTTAAGCCGTAGTGGGTACCCCGAACCATCCATCCGTTCATGGTGCTGCAAGGCTGCGAACTTGACATCCTGTGATACGCCTGGAGTCTTGAGGAGTACTGTATAACCCAGCTGAGTGTGCTTCTTGAGAATGTCGGATTCCTGTTCATCCAGCCTACCCTGTTTATTGAGCAGCATCTCAGGAATTTTCATCTTTCCGATATCGAAAAGAAGGCCTGCTTCACAGATGTTATAGAGTTCATTCTTTGAATAACCAAGCCACTTCCCGATCATACTGGCAAGCATTGAAACGCGCAGTGAATGCTGGAAGGTCAGATCATCGGACTCTTCCAATTGCTTCAGGCGCATCAGTACGTCGTTATTTCGGACCATGTCCGGTAAAATGTCCCGTACATTCTTTCTTACCATATCGATGTCCAGTTTCTGTTCATCACGGATCCTGCTGAAGATATGCTTCGTTTCCTCCAGTGTCCCCTTATGCTTCTGGTCGATGGGAATATTCCCTTCTCCGGTCAGCACACTTATTCTCATGTTCTGGTTAACCGAGCTCCGCATGATATAATCGAAGTCCTGTTCTTCCAAACGTTTGATGTCTTCCTTGAAACCCGATAAATCGATGGTTCCACCTTCAGATCGGATTCGTTTTTCAAAGCGATGAATCTGATCCTGGATATCCGGCTCCTCTGAGAGGGTTGAAAGATCTGCCGGGTCAGCAATCCGAACCTGATCGACTCCCAGTCTCTTAAGCAGCGCGATATTACGGGTCGTCAATTCTGTCCCTCTGGCCAATAGATCAATTGTGCCATCGTTATTCAGAACGGGTTCGCCCAGTATCATTCCAGGAATCAATTCATCAGCATTCAGTATCTGCATAATTTCACCGCCATAGAAGGGGTTAGCCTTGTATCAATAGTTTTGGTGTTTCAAATAGGTTCCCTATCACTCTGATTTCGTAATTGATGAACCTGCTGTGACTGGTCAGATCATCCTTGCGGATGGTATAAGCTCCATTATGATAATGAATGGAGCCTCGGAAGGTTTCTTCCTTATAGGTATTGTATACCTCTACGATATCGCCTTCGAAAATATCCTGCCCTTGTGTATCCTTCAGCCCGATCACCTGCATCAGCATGCCTGCTTCTGCCCATTGCTCGATTTGCCCCCAGGAGAGATCCTGCCAGTTCTCTGAATGAATCATTTTATTTTCTGCCTCAAGATAAACCCTGAAACGGAAGCGTTCTTTTGTCATAGTTACCCCTTCTCCCATCGTTAATCGGCAATCTACTCGTTAATCTTTAACCAAGATACTCATTCGTCAAAAATAGAGCAATACCTGCTTTTTTGAAATTTTTATTCCTTGTAAACAAGAACCGGAGTCCAGATTATTGCAGAGTCCTTCACTTCCCACTGAAAAATTGCAGCTCCAGCGATATGTCCATCCTCATATGATCCATACACCCAATGCTCGTTGATCAGTGCTACCTGTGTGAAGCCCATCGTCCCGCCGAGTACAGCCTCTTCAGGAATCACTGACGGATTTTGCTTCAGATCCTCGATAAGGCGGCTTGGGTCTGAAATGCCGGCGCGCTTCATTGATTCCAGCATGTAAGGCTCCAGTGCGGGAGCATTTCCTTCCTGACTTTTTATCCCCGCCTGACTTTTTAAATCCGCAAGCTCCTTCTTAGCAGCATCTCCATCGACCGTCAGGGCATCCACTTGTTTTTTCAGTGTCTGGTTCTCTTGGGCGGCCTTGCTCAGATTCTGTTCTGCTTGCTGAAGCCCCATCTTTCCAATGACAACTCCGGCTCCCAGGGATATGAGAATCGCTATGACCACCCCTACCACAACATACTTATTATTCATACTCATCAAATTTCCTCCTTGATCTGGTCCTAATGAAGCTGAAGTTTCCTAGTCATTGAAAACACTGCAGGTTACCATTCGTATGATTTCCCACAATCCGGACCACAGGTTACCCACAACTTATCCACACCTTGATGCCGTTTGTTTAAAACTTATGCATGCGTTGAAAATACTACATTGCCTATCAGCAACTTCACAATATAAGACCTCTGTCAAGAGGTCTTATCCACATTTTTGTTGATATCAAACAATGGAATACAGGCTACCGAATAGCCAATGACCATACCCAACAAAGCGCCGCCAAGCACATCCGATGGATAATGCATGAAGAGGTATAACCGCGAAAAAGAAATACCAACGGCTAAAACCGCCAATGCCCGTTTGATCGTGCCCAACGATGACGGTAATGCAAAAACAGAAGCGAATGCTGTGATTGCATGCCCGGAAGGAAATGAGAATTCCTCAAGGGGTGGTATTTTCAAGTTTATCCCTGGATACACGACATAAGGTCTGGGCCTGGCAATGAGATTTTTCATAAAAAGGTTCCCAAATATGTGGGAAACCAGCAGAGCCAGGAGCATCGCGATTCCTGCTTTTCTCCATTTGGGAATTGTACAGAAAAAGACAGCAATTATGATCCATACCAGTCCCAGATTCCCTGCTGTGCTCAATGCAATCATCACGCGGTCCCCGAAAGGGGATGTCAGAGTTCTTTGTATTTCAAGCAACCAGTTCAATTCCATAAGAAATCATATATGAACAGGACGGATGGACCACTCCAACGTCCCGACATTTTCAGCCAGCTCATGCCATTCGCTGATGTCACAGGAAATGCACAGGACTCCGCAAGTTGCCAAATGAATTCCGCCGGTTCGAATTCCACAGAGCTTCGCGCTCAATTCCTCCAAAGACGGATTATGACCGACAATTCTAATGGAATCAATCGAATGTGCCTGGTGCTGAAGCACGCCGAGAATCGAATGCCAGTCTTCTCCATAAAAGTGCTCATTTTTGATCAGAACCTCACCTGTATGTTCCGCGATCAACTCTGCCGTTTGTAAAGCCCGGCTTGCTGGAGAAGTTATGATCAGATCCGCCAGGAAACCCCGGTTCTTCAGATAACGGCCCATCTTGTGCGCATCTTCAAGCCCTCTCGGCCTGAGGCTCCGTTTGAAATCATGGTCATAGCCTACCTTCACAGCTTTTGCATGACGATTGATATATATCGTTTTCATATGCCCTCCCCAGTTCCAAACCTGATCAGAAGCTCTCCCAACGGTCCAGCGGCCAGAATCGCACCAGTACTTTTCCCTTGATCTCACCGACCGGCAGCAGGCCGATATCATCACTGCGGCTATCGTGGCTGTTCTGTCGATTATCTCCCATTGCGAACACCATCCCCTGAGGAATCTTATCTATAGAGATCGCACCAATGGTATATGGTTCCAATATGTAGTCTTCCTTATGATACTCACCGTTAAGAATCACTTTGCCGTCTATGATGCTAAGGGAGTCTCCTTCCGTTGCAATCACTCGTTTTATCAGTGTCTTGTATTTTCCGTTCTTTAGCCGCTGAATCGGATTCATGGCTTTCAGGTCTTTCTCTGATATCGGCAATGCCGTTTTAAAAATAACAATGTCTCCTTTTGACACCTTATGGGTGTTTTCAAGTACCAAACGGTCCCCTTCAACCAGGGTCGGATTCATGGATACGTCATAAACCTGCAGGACTGTGAAGAAATATGAAAGCGTAAGCCCGACCACCGCAGCAATTAAAAGCGCTTTCCCCCACTCAATTATCTCTTTTATCATAAATCTCCTTTTCAAACCAAATACAGGCAGGTTTCCCTGCCCCATTACAGTCTACAATATTTTATTCTGTCCTTTAGGAATGTTGTGAGAATAAAAAATCTCCAGCATTTCTTTGGAAAGCTGCTTTTTCACTTTTTTCTTTTCATTGGGCGAAAGGTCTTTCTTGCTGGTATTGAAAAGATACTCATCCAGATCGAAATCCTTAAGGATCATTTTCGTATGGAAGATGTTTTCCTGATACACATTGACATCGATCATCTGATAGCGCTGTCTGGTCTCTTTTGCCATATAATTCTGAATGGAATTTATCTTATGGTCTTTGAAATACTTCTTGCCATTCATATCCCGGGTAAAGCCCCTGACCCTGTAATCCAGATTGATGATATCCGAATCGAAACTATGAATCAGGTAATTCAGTGCTTTGAGCGGTGAGATATGCCCACAGGTGGATACATCGATATCCGTCCTAAATGTGCTGATCCCTTTATCAGGATGAGACTCAGGATATGTATGTGCCGTTATATGACTTTTATCCAAGTGATTGACAACGGATTCTTTCCTTATCAGCTGATGAATTTCACCAAGCTCTTCCAATTCGTTCGGTGCCGGACCAGGGGTCTCGTTATTGAAGGACGGCTCTATTTCCTTGAACTCCTCCTCGCAGACCAGTATGGTGACGCTGGCACCCTGAGGATCGTAATCCTGCTTTGCGATATTGAGTATGCTGGCTCCGATGATTTTGGCGACTTTGGAGAGAATCTCCGTCAATCGTTCTGCATTGTACTGTTCGTCTATATACTCGATGTATGCCTTCTTCTGTTCATCATTCATTGCGTAACACACATCATAGATATTAAAACTCAATGTCTTTGTCAGGTTGTTGAACCCGTAAAGTTTGATGGAATTCTCCTTGGCCATTGGTCCCCTCACTTCTTTCAAAAAAAGATACTTCTACCCTACTATTATACAGAATCCTGCAGGCTTTTCACGGTTAATTTTGCCGTTGGACAGTTTAAAGGCGTCAGAGTGACTAGTCAGAACTGTCTCACGTGCTTGATAAAATTTAAAATCGGTGGGGCTAGGGTCAGTCCGCCAAAAACCAGAAAAAAGAATCCCAAAGCCCAGTCCCATACGAATTTTCCTGACAGGGTACCTGTCCGATCCGCATCCTCATCGAAACGCTCTTCTATCTTCTGCGCCATCAGCCACCATGCAGCACCCAATGAGAGCAATGCGGTTATTACCCCTGCATAAAGACCCGGACCTGGCGTTGTACCAAATTTAAGAACCTCTTCCAATCCACTGTACCAGATATGATCCAGCTGATAAATCAGGAGCAGGCTTATCAGATTATTGATAAAATGCATGATCATTGCCGGGATGACTGAACCGCATCGCCGGGTCATGACGGAGAAAAAAAATCCAAGCATCATTGCATATGAGAATTGGTACAGATTCATATGGAACATGCCGAACACAACACCGCTTAGGAGTGCCGCCACCCATAACTGCAGCTGCCGATAGCTCCTCAGGAGGAATCCCCTGAAAACCAATTCTTCAACGATTGCCGGCATGACTGCAAGGCCAATTACGGCAGCCCATACAGGGGTCGCGGCTATACTTGCCATCAGCGGTTCCATGGGATTTCCGGCGACTACTTCAACCAGAGCGGCCAGAAGCATCAAAAAAGGCTGCAGCAGCAGGACGATGCCGATTCCCAGCAGTACATCCCGGACTTTGAAAGGATTAAGGTACAGCCTGTCCATGAATCCGCCTCCCGTCAGCGCCAGATAGACTAACAAAGGAATCAGGAGGCTCAGTATCTGCCCCGTCAGCAGGATGTATGTCAAGGGAAGGGTACTCAGTAACAATTGGACCAGAAAGCTCGAAAACAACAGGAATAATATGAATTTATGTGCTTGGGCCGGTGTTGTCATTCAATCCCCCTGAATCAATCCATGCTCCAGGATCATATTCAGCCGGTGCAGCAATGCCGGGTTCAATACGGTCACAGTACTTGTATGACTGCGTGGAGGTGTTTTTGGGTGATACTTTCCGGAGGGGGGCAGGTGTTCGGCATGGCTGAAAAATACCAGCAGCGCAACAATGACAGTCAGTCCGGATAACCAAATACCTTTCATCTTCATAAATTACCTCAGAATCGTTGGAGTCGCTTCCATTATACATCCTTATGGACACGATACAGCTTAAGGCATTCTTAAATCCCGTTAAATACATTCTAATGCTTATTGCTTCATATCACTTTGAACTGCGTGATATCCTCCGCATCAGCGAATCTTTTCAACAGTACGATCGTTTCAGCCAGCGCAGCTTCCATGTTACTGGCTCTACCGAAAGAGAGGATACAAAAAAGAAGGCGGGACATGCCGGGATGGGTGCGGGTCCTCATGGAATCACTGGTGGGGCTGCCGAACGGGCCCTTGGAATCCGCCAGGACAGGCAGATTCTCAATATTCAGCTCTCCGCGACCGATTCCCTCATAAGGCTCGCCTGCCCGTCCTATCCTGAATTCAACAGGAAATTCCACAGCATCCATGTCAAATGCACCGATTGAAAAATGATACTTCATAGAAATAAGATTATTGATATCCACGATATTATTGACCTTATAGAGTCCCTTTCCCTGTACCACGCGCCTCAGCAGAGCCTCCGAGGAGAGTCGGTAACGGGCAGGATCCTTCCCGCAGCTCCTGTATGCCTTTCGGGCCGCAGCTACATTAGGAAGTGTCGAAATTGCTTCCAAAGGCAGGCTAGCCGCAACAAGGTCGCAGGTTTCATCCATCATGGTCCAAAGTTCAGGACACTCCTCCTGATACCGGACAGCTGCAGTAAGGCAGCCCAATTGTAAACTCCTGCTATGATTTCTTAAATCCTCACTGATTCTTATTTCCACGGTCTGAACGTCTCCTGCCGAAGTTTTTCGTTTTTTTCTGATCGTACAGTCTGCGGTCCGCCACACGGACTAAATCTTCAGTAACCTTTCCCTCAGTCGGGTACTGGGCGGTACCATAGCTGAAGCTGCAGTAACGGTCCGGTTGAAGGTTCAACTCTTCCACAACACTGTTCACCAGCTCATGGACCATTCTCTGATCATGATTGAAGAATACAGCGACAAATTCGTCTCCGCCGTATCGGCCCATGATATCTTCTTCTCCAAGTATCTTTTGAAACATTCTCACAAAGGCCTGAAGACGAGAATCCCCTTCGCGATGGCCCTGCAGGTCATTGACAACCTTGAGGCCGTCCAGGTCCATGATGACGAAAGTGAATTTGTGGGAAATCCCTGCGGTCCGCAGAAGCACACCATCAAGGATTTTATCAAAATAACCACGGTTATACACCCCGGTCAAATGGTCATAGCGCGAAAGCCGAAGGGTTTCCTGGTACAGCTTAAGATTTGAAAGGGCCAGTTCAGCCTGAATCTTCAGATATTCCATAAGCTCAAGATCATCATCAGTGAAGACATCATCCTCATAGCTGTCAACAGTCACCAGTGCCACCGGTTCCCCTTCAACAGTGATGGGAGTGGACAGGTTTGATGCGATCGCTCTCCCTTCCAAAGTTACCAACGGCTCAAGGCACCCATCCGCAACCAGTTTTGGAATATGGTTCACTACAAACGGACCATCAAATCGCCCGCCGCTGACCCGGTAAGTATAGGTCTCCTCTATTTTCAGCCGAAACGAACCGGCATCAGTGTTGCTGTATCCCCTGGACACAAGCATGCGGAGATAACCCTCGGCGTCAATCATCAGAACGGATCCGGCGTGAGAAGAGGGTATGGCGCCCATAGCCTTATCAAGCAGAATCCCCATCAGGTTCTTCGTATCATGGAGCCCGATTATTGAATGGCTGACTTCGAGCATGGCCTCCTTCAATAACGCAAGACGCTGACTCCGGGCAACGGCCGTTGCAGACTCAGTAATGTCTGTCATGACCCCCACCAGTCCGATCTGTTCACTTTTGATATCATTGCATATCGCTTTATGGAAACGGTATATCCTTTCATCGCCGGTATGAACCTGTACCTGTTTTTCATAATCCTGAGTGCCTCCGGAACGGAACAGGTCATTGTCCTTTTGGGTATACACTGTTGCTAGTCCATGATCAGAAATGTCAAATACGGTCTTGCCGATTATATTTTTCGGGTGCGTTCCGATCATTTGAGCAAACGAAAGGTTGCAGAATTTGTAAACACCGTCTGTGTCCTTGAAAAAAACAGGATTAGGAATCGCATCCATAAGGGTTTGCATGAATTCCAAATCCCGATAGAGAGACAGTTCCGCAGTTTGAGATTGAGAACAGTCCATAAGGATGCCAAACGCACTCTTCCCGTCTGATCTTATGCCAGCCTTCAGCATAAGCCATCGTTCCTGACCATCACTCCTGACTATCCTGAATTTGAAACGATCGATGCTGCCGGTTTTCAGCATATTCTGAAATGCATTGCGGACATACTCCTGCTGATCAGGATGAACCAAAACCTTCAGGCTGGCCATAAGACTATTGTCATAATCTCCTGGCTGGATTCCTAATATTTCATACAGCTGGCGGGTACCGGAGATCCTATCCTGCGGAATATTCCATTCCCACAGGGCTATCAGGGCCATATCGAATACATCTTCCATCAGACTCCAGTTCGATGCGCCGATTTTTTCAATTGATAGAGGCTTTTGAATCCTATTCAGGTTCTCTCTCAGTTTCATAGCATTACCCTTCCCAATCGTTCCTCATGTAGTCCATGATCAAGATGTCGGAGTACCGGTTTTCACGACTGTTGAAAACCGCCTGTCTTCTGTATCCGCAGGGTTGAAAGCCGGCCCGTGTGTACACTCTGATGGCCGGGATGTTTTCACGGAGTACACTGAGCTCGATACGATTCAGATTCAGGTGACGGAACATATACTCGACAAAAAGTGAAACCATTTCGGGACCCAGGCCTTTGCCGCGAAAATCCGTTTCGCCGATCTCAATACCCATCTCAGCTGAACGGTTACGGGGATCCCAGTTCTTATAGCCGATATCCCCGATCACATCCCCTTCAACAGTTTCAACCATGAAGGTTTTATTCCTCGGGAAGAATCCGTCTTCCCTGAATTGGTTTTCTACCATGCGCATCATATTGTCACGGCTGAAAAGAAAGCCATAGAGGTGTTCACTGTAATTCATGGCTTCCGGTGAATTCCGCCATTTGATCAGATAGTCCAAATCATCCGGTTCCATGGGTCGGATGACAACCCGATTTCCTTTGATCATGGTATGCTCCCTTGATAGTTGATGCTTCCATTATACAGAATTTCGCAGTTTGATGATACCCACCTGGAAATTCGAGTACGAATCCGGAGGATGCCTGTTATAATTGACAATGACAAGTACTCTTATTCCGATGACCTTAAGGAGAAACCTGATGGAAGACCTTACACGGAAAATTCATATGATCATCGACGTACTGACCGATGACGTTACGGACCCGCCAATGGTTAGGGACGCCCTCAGGTTAAAACAGCTTCACACCGCCTGTGTGGCAGAAAATTCCGTTCTCCTCGCCACTTCCGCCGGATGCTCCCCCCGGCAAACTGAGCTTGCCCAGCGGATTGGATGGTGTCATGACCTGGGTCGGTTCCTGCAGTTTCGGCAATATCACACCTTCGATGATTCAAAATCACTTGATCATGGCCTCCTGAGCCTGAAACTTGTCAAGGCACTGGGCCTTGACCGGGATCTCGCACCGGATGAACGGGGACTTCTTTGGGCTGCCGTACTGCTGCACAACCGCAGAAGCCTTCCGGCCGGTCTTCCTGCCCGTACCCGCTTTTTCGCAGCGCTGCTGCGCGATGCCGACAGGCTGGATATCTTCAGGATCTTTACGGGGTATTATCGTCAGATACCGGTTCCCGGCTCTCCCTTAGAACTCAACTACCCCGACACAGGTGAAATCACTCCAGCTGTGGCTCAGGCTATCATCGCGGGCATATCGCCCCCTTACGAACTGGGAACATCGGTTCAGGATATGCGTCTGATCAAGCTTTCTTGGGTGTACACGCTGGAAACCCCTGGCGCCGTGGATCTGTTCCGCTCCAGCGGGATTCTGGATGCCACCCGGTCCGTCTTGCCGGATACGGATGAAGTCCGGAGAATTTTAAAGGCAATTGAACGTGCATAAGCATCAAAAGTGACCCTGTTCGGGTCACTTTTTTTATCAGGGCTGTATGAAGTGTCTCCGATTCCAGGGGCCCTGCTCAGGGGGGCGGGTCATCATCGGTGCGAAACGCTCTGTTACGTCCTTGAACACCCCGGTGGCCATGAAGGCCTGAGCATATTCAGGTGCCTCCCAGGATCCAATGGCCAGAACCTGACCGTCCGGATGAACATACAGCTGCACACCGGCAAATCCCGGCTGCTTCCTTACCTTATCAAGAACCGCTGCTTCCCAGATCGAAACCGCTTCTTCCAGGACTTCCGGCCTGAAAAAATATCGGGCAATGGCAGTGTACATGAGGCCTCCTATTTCCAAGAGCTTTTCAGGTCGACAATCTGGTTGAATACTGGCGCCTCTGGTTTTGAATCCTTATAATCCACACAGAAGTAGCCGTGTCGCAGGAACTGGAACCGGTCATATGCTGCTGCTTTTGACAAGGCCTCTTCAAGGCGGCAATCTTCCAGGACCATCAGGGAATTTTCATTGAAGACCGGCTCGCCGGCCGCATCGGTTGTCATCAGGTAGTCATATTGACGAACGGTGCTCTTGATGGAATGGGGTGCGGACACCCAGTGAAGGACCCCTTTAACCTTTCGGCCTGTAAAACCGCTGCCGCTTTTGGTTTCCGGATCATAAGTACAGTGAATCTCGGTGACTTTTCCTGACGAATCAGTTAAGAACTCCTTGCATTTCACAAAATACGCATGACGGAGACGCACTTCAGCGCCTGGATAGAGCCGGTGGTAGCCTTTGGTCGGCTCAATCATGAAGTCATCAGCCTCGATGTATATTTCCTTTGTAAAAGGTATCTTACGTACTCCCAATTCAGGATTTTCAGTGTTGTTTTCTGCTTCCAGCCATTCAAGATGGTCCTCGGGCAGATTGGTGATCACCATCTTCAGTGGTTTAAGCACCGCCATGGTACCGGGAACCTTCGGCTTCAGGTCCTCACGGACGCAGTGTTCAAGAAAAGCGATATCCACCTCGCTGTTGGACTTGGAGATGCCGATACGTTCCGCAAAATCGCGGATGGCCTCAGGAGTTACTCCGCGCCGCCGGATACCGCAAACCGTGGACATCCGCGGATCATCCCAGCCATCCACTTTCCCTTGCTCGACCAATGCCTTCAGGTACCTCTTGCTCATCAATGTATGTGTAAGAGCCAGCCGTGCGAACTCAATCTGCTGGGGAGGGTTGGGAAAGAACTCACTGAGCTCTGCAAGCACCCAGTCGTAGAACGGGCGGTGATCCTCGAATTCCAGAGTACAGATGGAGTGGGTGATGTTTTCAATGGCATCCTCGATGGGATGGGCATAGTCGTACATGGGGTACACACACCAGGCATCTCCGGTACGGTGATGATCCGTGTGAAGAATCCGGTAGATGACGGGATCCCGCATGTTAATATTGGGGGATTCCATATCAATCTTGGCCCGTAGAACCCGTTCACCATCCTTGTATTCGCCAGCCCGCATCATTTCAAACTGCTGAAGGTTCTCCTCGACGGATCGGTTCCGCCAGTAGCTGTCCTTCCCAGGCCGGTTGAAATCACCGCGATGTTCCTTCATCTCCTCCGGGGTCAGTTCACAAACATACGCCTTCCCCTTCTTGATCAGGGCTACCGCACACTGATACATGGTCTCAAAGTAGTCAGATGCGAAAAAAAGGTTGTCCCACTGAAAACCCAGCCATTTGACATCCTCTTCAATGGAATCGACATACTCCACATCCTCTGTCACCGGATTCGTATCATCAAAGCGCAGGTTGCACTGGCCGCCATACTGACGGGCTATTCCAAAATTAAGACAGATGGATTTGGCATGGCCGATATGCAGATAGCCGTTGGGCTCCGGCGGGAAGCGGGTAACCACTCGTCCATCATACTTTCCGGTCTCAATATCCTTATTCACGATCGTCTGAATGAAATTCACCGATTGCGAAGCCTCTCCTTCAACCGTCTCTGGTCTGATAGTCCTTATTCCCATACCGAAGGCCTCCTCAATTAATTAAGTTTTTCATTGTTTCATATTATCATAAAATTCAATGGAGTTCAAAAATCAAACTAGCCCCGAAGCAGTGCCTCAGGGCTGGTTAACAGTGATGGACTTCTTTTTTTATATTTTTTCTTTTTCCCGCCCTTTTCCGTGTATTCCGTGGTGAAATTCATTTCAATTTTACTTATAAAGTGCAGCCAGTTTGGTGAAGGCGTCGAGGGATTTTTCGATTTTATCGTAGGCGATGCAGTAGGAGAGTCTGAAGTGGCCAGGGCCTGCGAACGCGGATCCGGGAACCATAAGGATGTTGAACTGTTTAGCGTCCTCGGCGAATTTCACGTCATCAGCGATAAGGGATTTGGGGAACAGGTAGAACGCGCCCTGCGGCTTGACGCAGGAGAATCCGATTTCTATCAGGTGGTTGTACAGCAGATCGCGGTTACGTTTATAGATATTGACATCCACCTCGGAATCGAGGCAACGGCCGATGACCCGTTGGAAGAGCGAGGGCGCATTTACAAAGCCCAGGATCCTGTTTGCTACGTTAAGTGCCTGTATGATCTGCTCATAATCATCCATTTCCCCATGCGCTACGATGTAGCCTATCCGCTCTCCGGGAAGGGAAAGGGATTTGCTGTAGGAGTACCCTATGAATGAATTTCTATAGTGATTAAGGACATATGGCACCTCAACACCATCATAGCAGACCTCCCTGTAGGGTTCATCCGAAATCAGGTAGATGCTCGTCCCCAGTTCCTTCTGTTTTTCCTCAAGAACCGCTGCCAGATCCTTGATCACCTTTTCGGAATAGATGACTCCGGTTGGATTATTGGGAGAATTGATCAGTACAGCCTTCGTATTGACGTTGATTGCCGCCTTCAGAGCCTCCAGATTGGGTTCGAACGTTTCGAAATTTGCCGGAACCACTACCAGCTCGCCCCCAAAGTTGCTCACATAGCTTCGGTATTCCACAAAGTATGGCGCAAAGGTGATCACTTCATCGCACGGGTTGAGGAGGGTCTTCAGGAGTACGTTCAGTCCCCCGGCGGCGCCGCAGGTCATCAAGATATTGCATTCGTCGAGCTTCACATTGTGTTTTTTGCTCAGAAAATCAGCGATTTTCATCCGAACGTCCAGATAGCCGGAATTGTTCATGTAGCCATGAACCATATTCGGACTTTCTTCATTGAGGATGTCGAAAATCGCCTGTTTGATAGTAGCGGGAGGCTCCACATTAGGGCTCCCAAGGCTGAAATCGAAAACGTTCTCCGCCCCATGGATGGCTGAAAGCTTCTTACCTTCTTCAAACATGGCTCTGATTACTGAACTGTTGGCCACATGGCTCATCATAACCTTTGAAATCATTCTGCTGCCTCCTGTAATCCATTATAGGTTTTTCACTGTCCGACATCCTGGCATATACACGTTTATTTTAATGCTTCTAAAATTATTGTAACACGCTGTTCCTGCTACATCAATTCTATGTCAGATGATTCATAAAAGAAAGAGGTGTTTAAGCATGTTATAATCATTTATGAAGGATCAAAGTCCCCCCTCAGGAGAACCCGCACATGGCAATGATTTTCAAGAATGACTGGCAGGGCCTGCTGGCCGATGAGATTGAAGCCGAATATTATAAAACCCTCAGACAGACCCTAATCTCGGAATATGAAAGCCATACTGTCTATCCCGATAAGCGGGATATCTTCAACGCCCTGCACCATACTGCCTACAAGGATGTGAAGGTGGTCATCCTCGGGCAGGATCCCTACCATGGGCCGAATCAGGCTCACGGCCTCAGCTTTTCAGTCAAGCCCGGGGTGCCTGCTCCTCCCTCGCTGGTCAACATATTCAAAGAGCTGCAGTCGGATCTGGGATGTACTCTTCCTAACAACGGTTACCTGATGAAATGGGCCGACCAGGGAGTACTGCTCCTCAACACTGTCCTCACCGTTCGGGCCGGAGAGCCGAATTCCCATAAGACACTGGGCTGGACCCGGTTCACTGACCATATCATCACACTCCTGAACCAGCGGGAAGTCCCCATTGTCTTCATTCTCTGGGGCAAGAATGCCCAGGACAAGAAGACCTTGATCACCAATCCCCAACACCTGATCCTCCAAAGCGTCCACCCCAGCCCGCTTTCAGTCTACCGGGGCTTCTGGGGCAGCCGCCCGTTTTCAAAAACAAATGATTTTTTATCGAACGCAGGACTTTCTGCAATTGACTGGCAGATTGAGAACATTTAATAAAGATAATTTCGAAAGGAGCACCATGAAAAATTTCACTGTGAAACATATGATCCGATCCGCCGTCATAGCTGCGCTGTACGCATCCATAACCATGGCGCTGGCTCCCATCAGCTATGGGCAGATCCAGTTCCGCATATCTGAGGCCATGACGCTTCTGGCCTTTATTGACCCGTGGTATATTCCGGGTCTTGTTCTGGGCTGCATACTGGCCAATATTTCAAGCCCCCTGGGGCCTATTGATGTGGTTGTAGGTTCCCTGGCCACTCTGATTTCACTGATTGGAATGATCTGGACCCGAAAAGCACTGGGTCTGAACCTGAAGGCACTTTTCGTCGCCAGCCTGATGCCTGTGATTTTCAACGGCCTGATTGTAGGCTGGGAGCTGAATTTCCTGTTCCAGATCCCTTATCTGCTTGCCGCCGCCTATGTGGCCGCCGGAGAATTCGTGGTGGTCAGCGTGTTCGGGATGGTGCTTTTCCGGCAGATTCTGAATAATGAAGCATTGGTCAAGCTGCTTAGATTCTGACAGGCATACCAATCCCACCAAAAATCAAAACAGGCCTTCCGTCACTCCACAGAGTCGGAAGGCCTGTTCAATTCCGGTTCATTGATGGTCAGCAAAAATCCATCAATCTCATCCTTCGGGTTAACAATGGGAATGACGGAACAGTCCAAATTAAGCACTTTGCCTGCTTTAGAAACCCAATTGACATTTTCCTTATAGATATCTCCACTCAGTGCCTTCTCGCGCCCACGTGCTAATATCTCTTCACAAAAATTCGGGTTCCGAAAAATCGATTCGTTTTCCGGATTGATGAATTTGTTCGCCGCCTTATTCGCTGTCTGGATTTTTCCATTCAAATCGAATACTACAATGCCCTCAACGGTGTTATCCAGAATGCTTCCCTTCAATAAGTTCACTTGTTCAAGTTCCATTTGATTACTTAACAGAACCGCATTCAGAGCAGAAAGCTCTGAATTTTTCTTGTTCACCATTCTTCTGAGAGTATCATTCACCCTGCTGCCCAGCACGATGATAAGAATTGCGATTATGAGGCTGATTGTCCCGATCACCAACCCCAGCTTGTAGGTCCTAAGGTTATCTGTGAGAATTTCACCGAACCATTTTCGATAAATCCGATTATATGTTCCATCCCTCTTCAGGGAGTCGATTCCGCTATCCAGCAAATTCACTATTTCGACATTTTCTCTCAATGCAGCAGCGCTGTATGTTCCCGATATTACAGGATCCCCGGCGATTTTCACGTCGCTGGTTCTCCCGATGCTCTGCAGGTAATACAGGCAAGTGAGCTTATTGCCCATTAATCCGCTCACCTCGCCTGACAAAAGGGCTTTGATTGCATCTTCCTGATTATCAAACCGTATGACGTCGATGTCAGTCCTATTTCCAATGTGCTCCTCGTTTATGTCTCCGCGCTGGACAGCAACCTTTGAACCAGCCAGATCACTCAGTTCCGATATGTTATAGGTATCAACCCTGACAAACAAGGCATCAACATTCTGGACCAATGGCTGTGTAAAGAGGAACAGTTCTTCCCTTTTCGGGCTTATGGTCATCCCTTGGATGACATCGATTTCACCCTTCTCCAATGCAGCCACAGCATCTGCCCAATCCATAGGCGTGATTTCAATTGTTACACCCAATTCCACAGAAAGTGCGTTCATGATATCGACATTGAAGCCCTTGTACTTCCCGTCATCGTCCACAAACTCGTAGGGGGGGTAATTATTATCGCCTGCCACTCGCAGGGATTTGATTGTATCTGCATTCACCTGTGACCAAAGCAACCAGATTATCATTGCCAAAATCAGTCCGGATTTTTTTCTCATATGGCTCTCTCCATGCAATACTCTATAGCCAGCAGACAAAATAAAGCGGCGCCGATTCGACGCCGCGGTACAAAGCATATTAATCTCGCAGCTTCAGCGACTCGGACACAATAATCTTATCATCCAGTATAACTGAAAACAAGGTTTAACCTTATTCCATAGCCTTTTCAATCATCGCAAGAATACCATTCTTATCGGCTTCGTCCTTGGTCACTTCCCCAGCTTTTACCCCACCCTTATACACGGCGATTGTGGGCAGTCCCAATACTCTTTGTGAAATCGCAAGCCGTCTGGCTGCCGTGACATCAAGCTTGCAAAACTTCACCTTACCTTCAAACTGCTGAGCCAACGCCTCAACATCCGGCATCAAAGCCTTGCAAGGTACGCAGGATTCACTCCAGAAATCCACCAGAACCAGGCCTTCTGCCTGAAGTACTTCCGTTTCGAATGTGTCTTTATCCAGTGCTAACATTTAGTCGCCTCCTTGAGTTTAAGTTTCTCCTCACTTATTCTATCAAAAAATCGAACAGGAACACAGTGATTTCTCAAGCTGCATTCCTGCTCGGTGTATTGGTTATAAGAGAGGGGTAAGCAATTTCAGGTGTTGCGCCTTCGTATTATGCTTGTGGAGGTGTTCCTTCTGCGTTTCCTAAAACCACATCGATTTGGACTAAAGCATCGTTAGGTAAAGCGGATACGCCAACTGTTCTTCGTGCAGGAACACCACCCGGGAAGAAGGTTGTGTAAACTTCGTCCACGGCAGCAATATCTGCGATATTTTTAAGGAAGATATTTACTTTAACCACATCGTCCATTCCGTGGTCGATACTTTCTACAATTGCCTTGATATTTTTCAAGCACTGTCCAGCGTGCTCTTTTATACCTCCCGCTACCATTTCACCGGTTTTGGGGTCCAAAGGCAATTGAGCTGAAAGGTGATTGTAATGGGAAAACGCTACGGTTTGTGTTGAGAGAGCACACTTCGGTGCATTTTCAGTGTTGTTTGCTTCAATGATAAGGCCATGTCTGTCTTCAACCGCTTGTGGAGGAGTACCATCTCCGTGTGACACCACGGCTTCGATCTGTACCAAAGCGCCCATAGGCAAAGCTGAAGCTGCAATGGTTGTCCGTGCAGGGACATAGGCTGCGGCTCTGGCGATAGACGAATCTGGGAAGAATGTCGTGTAAACTTCGTTTACAGCTTCAATATCCGTGAGATCTTTCAGGTAGATGTTGATTTTAACGATATCGTCAAAAGGAACGTCGATGCTTTCCAAAATTGCCTTGATATTTTTCAAGCACTGTCCAGTCTGCTCTTTAACACCGCCAGCAACCAATATGCCGGATTTTGGATCGATAGGCAGTTGAGCTGACAGATTATTGTAATGAGAGAACGCCACTGTTTGTGTAGACAGAGCACTGATTGGTGCATTTGCCGTGTTATTTGTAAGCTTGATGAGGTCACCTGCTTGGGGAGCGTTTGGAATTGAACCGACACCGTTTGAAAGAAGCGCTTCAATTTGCACCAAAGCATCCATTGGCAAAGCTGCAACTGCGACCGTGGTCCGTGTAGGAACATAGGTTGGGAAGAATGCTTTATAAACTTCGTCTACAGCGTCAGTATCTTTGATGTTCTTAACGAATACAGTGATTCTGACAACATCGCTCATAGCATGGTTGATGCTTTCAACAATTGCCTTGATATTTTTGAAGCACTGTTCAGCCTGCTCTTTTACTCCGCCAGGTACCAATTTGCCCGATTTAGGATCGACAGGCAATTGAGCTGAAAGATTATTGTAATGAGAGAAAGCGACAGTTTGTGAATATGGACCGATACTTTTGGGAGCATTTTCCGTGTTTCTTGCCAATACTGCGTTATAGCTGCTCATGATCGTGTTCCCCTTTTAGATGAATTTATTAATTCTTGTAAATCCCCCTAGCAGTGTTCACCGCTGCAGGGGTGTTCACCCCCGCGGGGGTTACTACGTTGAGATTATTATAGCAGGTCTTCATATGGAGTGCCATATATTTTTTATCAGTCTTGCAGAATATTTTGCAAATGATGTCTTGCTCGCACTATGTCAACATTGAAGCATTAAGCACGTTGTTATTGCGAGCAAGCACGGTAATCTCTACCTTGGCTCATAACTCTGCAATCGCAACATTCTTAAGGGAGAGATTGCCGCGTCACTGGGCTCCTCGCAATGACGAACCTCTATAATCGGCATAAGAACCAAACTTTTGGAAGAATTGACCTTAACAAATCCCTCAGAACGTGCTAAAATATTTTAAAGATACTATATTTTTTTGAAATCGCACTTATCCGCTTGATGCAAACAGGAGGAACAACATGAAGAAGTATGACTTGGTCTGGGCTGCTGCCTTGGCCGCGGTAATTTTGTTTTTGATCACGCCCGCGACCCACGTGATTTTTACAACGCTCTCAAAGGCCCATCCCTATATGATGGCATTCGTAAAATTTGCACTCTTAGCCACTATGGGCGAGCTCCTGGCAATCCGGATTGTCACAGGGGATTGGAAGAAGCCGGTGGGTGTTATCTGGCGGGCTGCCGTTTGGGGATTCCTCGGAATCGTGATTGCTCTTGTATTTTCCCTCTACGCCACCGGTGTTGCAGATGCCATGAAAAAAGGACTCCTGCCGTCTTTCGGGGAATCCGGCCTTGGCCATCAGCTGGCCTTCGCCTTTATGACAAGCGCCCTGATGAACTGCCTCTTCGCCCCTACCTTCATGGCCTTCCACCGGATCACGGACACGTACATCGATCTTGGCAAGGGCACCTGGGCCGGCATGAGCAAGCTCTCCCTGCCAAAGGTTCTTGACCATATCGACTGGAAAGGTTTTGTCACATTCGTCGTCTGCCGGACCATCCCCATTTTCTGGATTCCAGCCCACACCGTCACTTTCATGATGGCTCCCGAATACCGTGTCATGATGGCCGCCATGCTGTCCATCGCATTGGGCGGGATTCTGGGTTTTGCAAAGAAGAAGGCAACAGTCTGATCATAACAGAACATTTTAACGCCGAGGACGCCGAAGACGCCGAAGGGTTATGTGTGGCATATCGCTGAATTTGAGCAATATGATGTAACCATCGTGTCATTGGACGCGAAAAAGCAGAAGCACCACCCTTCAGCGTCTTCGGCGTTAAAAATCTCCCGCATTATCATTAATCCCACAAAAAACCAGCCTATCCGCAATCGCAGACAGGCTGGTTTTTATCGTGCTATTCATTTCGTTCATATCTTTTTTACTGAATAAGTGCTTTTCCTGTAGGCAGAACAACTCGGCCGAAGTGTGGATTCAGTACAGTTGCCGCGGACAGGTAGAAGGAGAGCAGTGAGCATACAAGCTCTGAATACGCGCCCAGGTAGTGTCCGAATTCGGCCAGGGGTCCAGTAGCCAGAAGGCTTGTTGACAAACCGATGAACAGAAGATCGATAACTACGAAGATTGCGAAGAGCACCTTGTTGTTTTTAGCGGAACCGAATGTCATGAACAGTGAAAAAATCAGGTAACCGACAAAAGCGTAACCCAACTGTCGCATGTCGACAGCTCCAGCAAGCTCAGGACCGAATGCGCCCATCTTAATGAGCCATGATGCAGC
>CAZEHS010000044.1:0-23318 GCA_964511875.1 uncultured Peptostreptococcaceae bacterium | reverse complement strand
GCCGACCCCCGCCTTACCATGGCGATACTCTACCGACTGAGCTACATGGGCATAAATGACCTGGCTAAAAGTCACAAGGGTATTATATAACTAATTCTCTCGAAGTTCAAGAAATCTTTCGAGTTTTCTTTTTACCCGCTGCAACGCGTTGTCAATGGACTTTATGTGGCGGTCCAGATCCTTTGCTATCTCTTGATATGACTTGCCTTGGAGATAATATGTCAGGACTTGCCATTCCAGTTCAGAGAGAATCTCGCCGATCTTACGTTCTATTCGTCCCAGTTCTTCCCTCGAAATGAGGAGTTCCTCGGGATCTGAAATTTTCGAACTGCTGATGATATCCAGAAGAGTACGGTCTGAATCCTCATCATAAATGGGTTTGTTCAGGGATACATAGGAATTGAGAGGGATGTGCTTTTGGCGGGTGGCCGTCTTTATTGCCGTGATGATCTGTCGTGTTATGCAAAGCTCGGCAAATGCGCGGAATGAAGATATCTTGTCCGGTCGGAAATCCCGGATCGCCTTGAACAGACCGATCATACCTTCCTGAATGATGTCTTCCTTGTCGGCACCGATCAAAAAATAAGACCGCGCCTTGGACCGAACGAAGTTCTTATACTTTTTAATGAGGTATTCCTGGGCCTTGTCATCACCAATGCGGGCACATTCAACGACTGCTTCTTCTTCAAGACAGTCGAACCCGCTAATGAGCGCTTCCTCGAATTCCAATTCCAGATCCATGGCCATCACCCCGTCTTTCCGTTACACGGCTAAGAAAGCCTGTGCCTATTATATCTGACAGGGGGAACCCCGTCAAGAATCATCCCCCTGTCTTATATCGAGTCTTAGGACTTGGTTTCTTTCTTTTTATATGCATTCTGCCGTAAAACTTCATACAGTATGATTCCCGTTGCAACAGAAGCATTCAGAGAACTCATCTTACCCACCATGGGAATTGACAGTACATAATCACATCGTTCCCGAAGCAAGCGCCCGACCCCTTCCCCTTCAGATCCTACCACAAGTGCCAGTTTGCCGCGAAGATCCGTTTCATAAAGCGGGGCTGTACCGGCCGCATCAGCTGCCGCAGCCCAAAACCCTCTTTTTTGAAGGAACTCTACCGTCTGTGACAGATTTGAGACACGGCAAACGGGGATGTGTTCAATGGCTCCTGCAGAAGTTTTGGCAACTGTTGCGGTCAGTCCGACCGACCGGCGTTTGGGAATAACGACCGCCACAACTCCGGCAGCATGAGCTGAACGAAGGATGGATCCCAGATTATGCGGATCTTCCAATCCGTCGAGCAGTACGACGATTTGCACAGCCTTATCAGAATTAGCCTCAAGCACTGTTTCCAGATCAGCATATTCATAGGCGGCCACCTGAGCCGCAACGCCCTGATGGTTCTGACCCGGCACAGTCTGTTCAAGCTTCTTCCGGTCCACTTCGTGGATGGGTATTCCAGATTCTTTTGCCATTTGTATTATTTTCAGGATGGAGCCTTCACGGTCTCCTGAGACAATCAGTAATTTATGCATTGCTCTGCCTGATTTCAACGCTTCCATGACGGGGTTCCGTCCGGCTATCCAATCTTTTTCCTTATCATTCTCTTCCATAATACCCCTTCCACTTAAAGCCTTTTATATTTTTCCACTACTTCTTTTATTTTTCCGCATGTCATATTCTTTTCCGGACAAAATCCTCCCATACAGCCTGGCCCTGCATTATTGAAAAGAAGCGGCGCCACGTTCCGGACCTCTTTGAGCATCTCGTCCGCCATTTGACGGATTTCCCATTGGGCGCGGTTGCAGCAACGGTGACTGAAAAAATGAAGCAGGGTCCGTGCATTCATGGTGAATAGGATTTTTGTCTCACAGGCATTTGGAAAGACATAACGGGCGTCTTCTATCGCAGCTTTCTCCGCTGCTTTTCGAGCCTGCTTTTCAGAGAGACCTTCCATGGTCAATCTTAAGAAGGCAGCTTCTTCCAGGATATCCACCAGTTTATCATAGGTTTCCTGATCCCTGCCCATCGCTTCTTCATAATAGGCTTTCGCAAGCGGAATCTGCTCAATGCTTGGAGGAGTGATGTACTCGAAGGCTTCCAGTTTTACGTAGCGCTGAGACTGTTGTGAATAAGAAGCGATACGGTGACGTACCAACTGGTGTGTCAATGTCCGGCTGATTCCTTCAGCTGCAAATGTGAAGCTCACATGCTCAATCGGAGATTCATGACCGATTCCGGTCAGGAATCCCAGAAATTTTTCAGTTGCTTCCGGTGTAAGACCTTCCGAAATGGCATCGGTTCCAACAGCTGAATAACAGAGCTTGGCAGCCATGGCGACAAGCTTTTCCGGATCCGGTGTGTGGCTCAGGAGTTTAACTTTCATTGAAGTCCTCGCTTTGTCGGGCGTTAAGACGCCTGTCTCTGTGTTTTGAAAATCATTCGATATCTTTATCTTTCAGAGGTACGGTTAGATTCCGGTCACCAATGGGCAGGTATCCGCCCACATAACTCCTGATGGTGATTTTGAGCACGGATGGATCTCCAGGTTCATCTGATGGTTTTTCCTTGATTGAAACTGTCCGGTCCATCAGGATCCCCTTCTTATGGAACCACGAATCCGGCTCCTCTGCAAGGGCAGTTTGGGCGATTGCACTCCATGCATTTTCCTGTGAATCATGAGGATTCCATGCGTCAAGCCAGTAGGATTTGACCCCAAGACAAATTGCAAGGAATAGAAGTCCCGCCATCCAGATCCTTTCCCCTGAGCTAAATCTTTTCAACTGATTCCTCCAGACTTGCAAGCCCACGGGCTATCAATTCTTCCATTCGATCGCATCTGCCGGATAGATACAGATACCCAATCAGAGCTTCAAATCCTGTTGCCAAACGATATTCAACGACACCGGTGTTTTTTGGCACGCTTCCGGTTTTCGCATTACGACCCTTCCTGACGATATCCTGTTCTTCCTCAGTCAGTGTTTCCGACAGATTCTTGAGAATCGTTGCCTGTGTCGTTGCTTTCACATGTTTAACAGTGCGCCTGTGATGCTTGATTATGGCACCTTTTTCACAGCCTGCGGACCACAGCCTGACATAGAGTTCATATGCCGCATCACCTATATAGGCAAGAACCGGAGGCGGCAATATCTTTATCTGTTCTTCGGTGAGCTGTTCCAGGCCCAGCGCGTTAAGAAATTTATCCAATGGTTCTCCTCTTATTTGCCGCGGCTCCATTTTACGCCCTGGGGGGTGTCTTCGAGAGTTATACCCTGGCTCTTCAGCAGATCCCGTATACGGTCTGATTCAGCCCAGTTTTTGGAGGCTCTGGCATCCTGACGTGCTTTTATCAGTGTTTCAATTTCATCATCCAGGCTTGAACTTTTGCGGCCCAGAATCCCAAGAACGCCGCAAAGCTCCTTCAGTAATGCCTCTGCACCACTCAAATAGGCTTCTGAACGCTCTTCCTTGAGGTGGATATTGACTGCACGGGCAAGTTCGAATATTGCCGCCACCGAGTCTGCAGTGTTCATATCGTCCTCCATGGAAGATATGAACTTTTCCTTGTATTGATCCAGGCTGCTCAGCAGATCAGCCTCACCTTCTGAAAGATCTATATTCAGCGCAGTTGATTTCCTGTGCTCAAGGTTATCCTTCAGATTGTAAAGCCGCTCCAGTGCGTTGGCTGCTGCTTCTATGAGTTCTCGGCTAAAATTTACCGGACTGCGGTAATGGGCCTGGATCATGAAGAACCGGACAACTTCCGGTTCGTAGTCCTTCAGGATATCACGGACAGTGAAGAAGTTACCCTTGGATTTTGACATTTTTTCATTGTCGATGTTGATATAGCCATTGTGTATCCAGTAGTGAACGTAGGGTTTGCCGCTGTACGCTTCAGATTGGGCGATTTCATTCTCGTGATGGGGAAATACAAGATCAGCGCCCCCGGCATGGATATCAATGGTTTCACCCAGAAACTTGGTTGACATGACCGAACACTCGATATGCCAGCCAGGACGCCCCCTTCCCCAAGGACTTTCCCAAAATGGCTCCCCAGGTTTGCAGGCCTTCCAGAGCGCAAAATCGATAGGATGCTTCTTCAGTTCACTGACTTCTACCCGTGCACCGGCATCCAGGTCCTCGATACTTTGTTTGGACAGCTGCCCATAAGTCTTGAAAAGAGATGTGTCAAAATAAACATCCCCAGAGCTTTCATAAGCGAATCCTTTGTCAATAAGGACTTCAATAAACGCAATGATTTCAGGAATCGTATCTGTCACCTTCGGATGAACGGTAGCCCGTTGGATGCCGAGAGCATCCGCATCCTTGAAGTATTCTTCAATGTAGCGTTCTGAAATCGCGAGGGAATCTACGCCGTCCTCATTCGCCCGATTGATGATCTTATCATCGACATCCGTGAAATTCTGTACGTAAGTGACTTCCAATCCCCGATATTCCATGTATCTTCGCAGAATGTCGAACATCATGAACGGCCTGGCATTACCGATGTGGAAGTAGTTGTAGACCGTGGGGCCGCAGACATACATGGCTACCTTCCCAGGGTTGATGGGTACGAATTCCTCTTTTTTTCGCGTCAGTGTATTATAAAGCAGCATCAGTATTTCCCCCTTTCTATGAGTAAGCGTACCGATTTCTCAAGATGCATGATCCGCTCACGAAGACATTCCATCTCCTGAGCGACGGGGTCCGGCATGAGGGATTGATCCAAATCGTCTACCCGGACATTGTCCCTGATTACTATTTTAGCAGGAACTCCCACCGCAGTACAGTTGGTCGGCACATCTTTCAGTACGACCGCACCTGATCCGATTTTCGAGTAATCTCCGATAACGATGGGCCCGAGCACTCTGGCCCCCGCGCTGACCATCACATGGTTTCCGATGGTCGGGTGTCTTTTTCCTGTATGCTTTCCGGTCCCTCCCAGAGTAACCCCCTGGTAGATGGTACAGTCATCGCCGATTTCCGTCGTTTCGCCGATGACGACCCCGCTGCCGTGGTCGATCAGAAGCCGTTTGCCCACGACCGCTCCCGGATGGATTTCGATGCCGGTGATGAATCGGGACACCTGACTGAGCAGACGCGCCAGCAACTTGAAATTCTTCAGGTAGAGGAAGTGAGCAACCCGGTGCCAGATGATAGCATGGACTCCCGGGTAGCATAGAAATACCTCGAAGCCATTGCGTGCGGCCGGATCCCTATCCACAATCGAAGCCAACAGACCTTTTTCCTTTTGTTCCATGGTTTTTCCTCCTTAAAATATTAAAGATAACTACGAAACATTCTGCCACAGATGGAACAGATGAAGGCGATGAATGATATTGATTCTATTTTTATCAAGTCATTATCTGTGACATCTACCCTGAAAATGGTTAGAACAAACGATCTATGTGTTTGCGTTTTCAAATAGATATTCTTTTGCTTAATAAAAAACGACCCTGCGCCTTATTACAAAGGCGACGGGGTCGCGGTTCCACTCTGTTTGAATCCGAGGATTCATCTTGAAGACCGATAACGGGGTCAGCCGCCGGAACCTACTTTGGTTCAATTCCGGTGCTCCAAGGCGCACTTCAACTTCCTCTTTGCCTGAACCGTTTGCAGCCTGTGACGGTTCTCTCTGATAGGCTTTCCGAAGTCTACTTTCCTATTCCTAGCATTTCAGTATGATTTCCTGTTTATACCGTACCATATCTGTCATTATAGCACAAGATTAGAATTACAGAATCAATTCTAGCAGTAATTCCTGATCACGTGATCCACACGGGCAATCAGATTCTCCCGGCCGATGACAATCATCATATCATTCATATCCGGTCCGTGAAGCTGTCCCGAAATGGCAGCGCGGACGGGCATGAAAAGGTTCTTTCCTTTGATTCCGGTATCCGCTTGAACCGCTTTCATCAGCCCTTTCGCAATTTCTTCATCAATTGCGGGTGCTGCTTCAAGTTTCTCTTTGAAGACAGCCAGCATTCCTGACACATGTTCCTGCTTAAGCATTTCCATGGTTTCATCATTTTCAGGCGTTACCTCTGATCCAGAGAACAGCTCAGCATAGCTGCAAATGTCCGCCAAGGTATGCATCCGTTCCTGGGCCAGCTTGACCAGCCGCATGGACCAATCCTTCTTCAGCTCAGTCTCCGTTTCCGTTATCCAGCCATCCGCCATGAGCCAAGGCATACAGAGCGCGTAAAGTTCTTCCTGTGTTTTAAGCCGGATATAATGGCTGTTCATCCAGTTAAGCTTGTTAACATCAAAAACCCCGCCGCTCTTTGAGACACGCTCCAGAGAAAACTGGTTGATCAGCTCCTCCATTGTGAAGAACTCCGTGTTATCCTCCGGGCTCCAGCCAAGGAGAGCGATGTAATTCACCAGAGCCTCAGGAAGATAACCCTTTTGACGAAAATCCTCTACAGCAACATCGCCCTGCCGTTTCGAAAGTTTTTTCTTATCCGCATTCAGGATATTGGGCAGATGGACGAATTTTGGCGTTTCCCATCCGAAGAATTTATACAAAAGAGCATGCTTCGGTGTAGAAGGCAGCCATTCCTGGCCTCGGATGACATGTGTGATCCCCATGCTGTTGTCATCAACAACGACAGCGAAATGATATGTCGGGTATCCGTCCGCCTTGACCAGGACCTGATCATCCAGATCCGAAGTGTTCACGGTAACCTCGCCAAGAACCAAATCATCGAAAGTGACTGCCGTGTTCTCTGGGAGTTTCATCCGGATGACATGGGATTCCCCTGCAGCGACCCTTGCTCGTGCTTCTTTCAATGGGATGTTTCGGCAGTGGCCGTCGTACCTGGGTGTCTGGCCCAATTCTTTCTGTTCTTCACGAAGCAGTTCCAATCGTTCACGGCTGCAGAAACAGGTATAGGCGTGATCATTTTCTAAAAGCTGTTCAATCTGCTTCTTGTAGATGGGCAGACGGTCGGACTGAACATAGGGTCCATAAGCCCCCTGCTCCACCAAGGTATTGTCTTCTTGGAGCACGGGGCCCTCAGAATGCATGACTCCAGCCCACGACATGGCCTGGATCAACCCTTCCACAGCCCCTGGCACTAGACGCGTCTGGTCTGTATCCTCTATGCGAAGGAGGAATGTGCCATGCTGCTGCATTGCGAAAAGGTAATTATAAAGGGCGGTCCTTAAACCACCGATATGAAGATACCCCGTAGGACTGGGGGCGAACCGTACACGAACACTCATGTGAATCCTCCTGATTGCTCCACCGAAAGCGTTTCTCCCGGTGCTGATTCCTATACAATAACAAAAAAAAGCGGCCCATTCAAGAAGCCGCTTAGAGTTTACTTCATCAAATCCTCCGGAATACTGATGCTTTTCAGTACACCTGTCTTCAAGTCATAACCAAGCCACCTGTAGCGGTTTGTTGATACAAAATCAAGGTAATAGACTTTTGAGTCAATGAGTGTCAATCCCGGATCATAATAGCGCCCCGGCTTCCATCCACTGCTTAGTTCGGTCTCGGTTTTTCCTTCAGCATCCAATTCGTAAAGGCCATCATCAAATTCCGGGTAAAGAGTGTACAGATTCTGATCGTTTCCTGTCACATTATATGTCCACCGATCGTTGACCTTCTTGATTTCCCCATTTTTAAGATCCATTGAATAGAGCGACAATGCATCATTATAACGCGTCAAATAAACAGTATCCCCAATTAGTGTCACAAACGGATCCGATATGCCGCTTTGCTCAGAGGACAGGGTTTCCTCAACCCGCGAAGCGATATCCACCTTGATGATGTCTCCAGGTACGCCATCTTCCATTTCGACATAAACCAGCCACCCGTTTTCCAGATTGATGGATTTCATTGCTTTTTCATAATACTTGTCAGCGGACGGATCAGTCAGTTTCTTTTTGTAAAGTGCTTCTTCGTTGCTCAAGTAGTAATAAAGATATCCGGATTCAACTTTCAGCCATTCCACGTTTCCGGTTGCTTCCATTGTTGTTCCTGTGCCGTCAATCTTTGTTTTGAAGAGCTCCCAGATTCCATAGGGCGTTTCCTGACGATAGTACACCCATCCATCCACCACGTTTATACCACGGGCGTTTCTTTCAGAAACTTTGTTGCTCAGTCCGGTTTTCTGATCGATTCGCCAGATACGCTCCTCATCTGCAAAATTCACAAAAACCAGATTTTCATTTTCGCTGGCCATCAGACCGCCATTGTACAAGTTTATATTCGTATTCCCTACCGTGTTCGGCACCGAAGGAGCGGGTTCCTCGACTTCAGGCTTCATAGTGATGATCACCTTCGATAATGACCCATCCCATTCCACCTGATAGCCTAACGCTTCCATTACGATCCGAATGGGAAGATAGGTTCTGCCATTAACAATCCGTGCAGGCGCATCATTCGGTTTGGATTCCTGATTTACTATCACATAGTCCTTGTCAATCGGAACCGATATGCTATTCTTATCATCTGTGATCATCGCTATCCTGTTTACAGGATCGTACGATACAGTCTTCCCTGCTTTTTCAGCTACAACACGGAGAGGAACCAAGACACGTCCTGATGGATCAAGGTAGGCCATCCCCGTGAAACTGTCCATTTTAATCGCTTCACCATCCAATTCCACGCTGATTCCCTCTGCCCATACAGATAAACCCATTAGAGACACAACCAAAATCATCAGACTGATTATCCTGCGCATGCTTCGTTCCCCCTTTGGCAGTTACCGCTCACTGCCGATTTTAATGATTTCCTTCATCTTGCTCATAACATGCTCATACCCATTCCTGCCGTGCGGAACCATACAGTCACTGCAATCCTTTGAATCGCGGGTATATTTGAAGTTACCCCCGCATTCCTTCTTTAACATGTAAAGTGGACAAAAGCAGAACAAACAATTGAAATGCTCCACATCTGAAGTCTTATGACAGGGAAAGTACTCGCACTCCTTGTTTTGAACAAACTTAAAATGCTCACTCATGATGCGCCTCCTTGAAACAGCGGAGTACTATATACATACCCCGCCGCAGCTGTTTAAATATTTCATTTGAATTACATGTCCTGTTTAAGAAAAGCATTCCACATCCGACCTTCAGTACTAATATCCTTGAGTATCTCAGCATATGGTATTTCGAAGCTAAGAGGCTCCGAAACCGCGCTGCCCAGTTCTGAAGAGTCATAGTAAAGGATCAGGCCGTATCGCCCAGCCTGGAACGTCCGTTCTTCGGTGACAGGGGTCACAAGTTCAGGATTCAGACGATTGGATGCTTCTGCCGGCATATTGCTTATCTTATCCTTCACTTTATTTGCCAACAGCTCCGACCATACGATATCCTCTCGGAAAAGGTCCTGTAATCCGAACTGGGTTCCATCTGTGATGTCGAAGTGGATGCGCTGTCGTATGACTTCGCTGTTTTTACCGGTTTTTCTCACGGTCTTTTCAATGATCAGCAAATCCTTGTTGAGCTGTCCGGTATAATCCGTGCGTACGGTTTCTTCCGGAACACCATCGACCATGACGCTGGGACCTCCGTCCGCGACAAACTGCTGGTGAAGAATCCTGTTGATAGTGTCTTGGACTGTCGTATCGACTAATCCGGCAAGAACCGGAAAATATATGACCTTTCCACGATCCGGGCGGAATTTCATCCGTTTGAGCTTTACAGCATCTTTAAGCGTACTCTCCCAAGGAGACTGCCAGATCAGTTTACCGTCCAGCGTAAAATAGGCCCGCTCATCATCAGCCTGACTTACCAGGACACCTCCGACCTGACGGATGGTGCCCATTCCGGAAACACGGGGCATGGTGCTCATCGGAGTACCTGCGCTATCCAGTACCCAGGTGACATCCCCATCACTGACAGAGACAGTGTCCGCAGTGCAAGCCGAAACATCATAATAAAGGTAATCCGTCAGTCGTTTACCTTTGCTGTTGAAGATCGCCACAGGGTAGGATCTTTGCCCCGTATCCGGGCCGGCTTTCCTTGATATAGCATAGAATCCGTTCCCCAGATCTTCTATTCTTTCATACTTCGGGCGCAGAATGAATTTGCCTTTTATGTCTAATAGTCCGAAACGGACTTCACCCTTTTGACTCTCTGCAACTATCGCAATCCCTTTGTTAAAAGGCTCTGCCTGTGCATACGCGGGTTTTATTATGATCTTTCCTGTCATGTCCCTATAGCCCCAGAGCTTTGATTTATTGCCAGTCTGTTGAAAAGCAAATGTATCCTCTGTGGGCTGCTTCACTTCTCCAGCCTCAAAATCCAGGAGTATTCTCCCTGTTGGATCAATGATTGCACATTCATCCTCAGCCTTTTTTACCACTGCCTTATCGCTCACAAAATCGGTTCCGTAAATGAATTGGGGCTCAATTGTAATATTGCCGGCGTCATCGATATAGCCCTCAAGAACATGATCGCCGACATATTCCTGAATACGTGCACCGCCTTCCGCCATGGGATTGATAGCCAACGCCGTCTCATAGACTGCCTTTCCTTCGCTGTCCAGCATCTCGGTCCAGGAGCCGTCCCGGATACCTACACGCCGGTCATTCTGATATACTGCCAAAGTGTCGTATACAGGTTTAAGAAGGGCATCCCCTTTTAGTGAAATCAGCCCTTTCTTTCCTTTCACACCCACCACGGCAGAGCCGTATGACGAGAAGAACTCCGCTGATTCAAATTGCGGGCTTACGGCAACCTTACCTGACTCATGGATATAGCCCCATTCCTTCCCTTGAGGGGTTTGCTTCCAAATGGGATAAAGTCTTTCTTTTACAATTTTATCGGCTGGATCCATTGGTGGATCAACCTTTACCGGATCACAGCCTATAAGACTCATGACCGCTGTTATCAGGACAATCGATAATATCAGATTCTTTTTCACAGTTTTCATCCTTAATGTTTATTTTCAGGAAAGCCGGTCAGCTGCCTATCTCAGCAACACGGAATCCTAGTTCCTCCGCTGCTTTATTTGGAAATGCCTCATCCAGATGCATGCAGATCACCTTGTTTCGAAATGATTCCGGGATCTGATCCTTTAAACGGTTCAAACTCATGTGAAACGAACCGGGATAATCGATTCCGCTGGTATCCTGATACAACAGGTCGATTTCGCCCCGAAGGAATTCTTCCAATATCTCTGAAGGAATTTCCTTCGAATCACCACTATACCAGCCTGACTTCTCAGGAAGTCTGAATAGGATTCCGTATGCCGTCATGGTATCCACATGCTCCGACCGAACAAATCTGCCTTCCAGCCAATTTTCCAATAGGAAAGCCTCTTTATCCTCAAGTGAGCAGGCCTCTTCCGGAACACCAAAAAGTGTGAGAAGACTTCGAATTCGTTCCGAATCCGGATGATGGATCGTCGGCTTGATCTTCAGGATGAAGTGGCAATACAGAACCAGGTCACCCAAGCTCCCTACATGATCTCCATGTGTGTGAGTCAGAAATATTTCAACCGAGGAAACTCCTTTGAAGAGTTCTCTTTTCATTACCCTTTCAAAAACCGAACCTCCACAATCTATTATGAGCAAGTGCGTATCCTGTTTCATCCAAGCACTGGTATTCCCATATTCCGTATTGAATGCACTCCCTACGCCTATGAAGGTGAACATAACCCTCCTCCTTCCTGAAACTCCCTATATAACTATACACCGGAGACTGAAAGAGGGCAAGGGAGAGATCGCCTTGCCGTGATCTCTCCCTTGCCCTTCTTAACTACAGGCTTCTCCGATAATCAGTGACTCACTTTCCAATCCCTACCGTCAGCCCTTGCCAGGCCTTAGGCTCCCACGTTGGACCTTCTCCGTAATCCACCGCCCAAAGAATTAGTCCTTGGGGAGGAATCAAAGGACCAGCCAAAGAACGATCATTTGCATCCATGACAGTAATCACCTGTTCAGGCTCCATCCTTCCAGCTCCAACCTCAAGCAAGGTGCTCGTAAGAATCCTCACCATGTGATGAAGAAATCCATCACCAATGAACGTGATATCCATTACCGGCCCCTTGGATGAAATCGTAATCTCATGGAGGCTTCGGACGGCGCTTTTCTTCTTGGACTTCATGGAAGTGAAGGAAGTAAAATCGTGGGTTCCAAGGAACGCATCCGCTGCTTCCCGCATAGCTGTCAGATCCAGGGGCTCCGGTACATGATATCGATGTCGGCGTTCCATAGGATTTTGAACGGGGGCATTCCATATCTGATAGCGATACACCTTTTTAACCGCATTGTACCGTGCATGAAAACGGTCATCTGCCACTGTGATTCTCAAGACCGAAATATCCCCGGGAAGGTAATGGTTGAGCTGTGCCATCAGTTTTTCCGGAGGCATGTTTTTTTTCGTGTGGAAAGAAACCACTTGTCCACGGGCATGAACACCTGCATCTGTTCGTCCCGATCCTGCTATTTCAACCGGTTCATCCAACAATCTCGTAATTACCGCTTCAATGCGGCCCTGTAGGGTTTCTGTTTCCCCTCCCAGACGCTGCCACCCGCTGTAACGGGTTCCGTCATATGCCAAATCCATTCGATAGGTAGTCATAGTGCCTCCGGTTCATCACATTTCAAGTTCCGCATCGTTCCGCCTTATTCTATCGGAAGTTAATGAGGACTGCAAGTGATTCACCTGAGTGACATCGCACCATGGGGACAGACACGTATGCATTTCCCGCAGCCGGTGCATTTATCGGCATCTACTACAGGGAATTCTCCACTGAAAAGGCTTGTTTTCTGAGTAATGGCGTTTACAGGACATACCCTTTTGACAGGACAAAAGGGAGAATGATCACATTTCTTTTGATCGAGGATTGCTTTTTTCATGAGTCAGGCTCCTTTTTCTAATTATGAATTTTTCAACGACATCCCTCCCCCGGGGGGTACGGGGTGTCGTGTTATGAGTTCATACTATATCATCCCGCCTGACATGTCAATCAGCTCAAAAATAAAAATCCGCCCTTGTTTAAAGGGCGGATCCGATTAATCGACGACTTCTGACAAAACAAGACCCACAAGTCCGGGCCCTGTATGAACTGCCAGCACCGGACTGATCTGCTCTAATATCATGTTGCGTACATTATCAATCTCTCGGAATTGATCGAACACTTCCTTCGCTTCTTCCACAGCATCTCCATGAAGGATACCGACGTCATAAAGCTTGCCTGTCATCAGTTCCTTTCCTATGGCAACCAATTCCTGAACAGATTTGCTCCGGCCCCGTATCTTGCGAAATGTATAATACACGCCTGCCGGATCGACGGAAATAATTGGTTTGATATTAAGAAGATCCCCTATAGTGCCTTCGACATGACCTATACGACCACCCTTGCGTAAATACTCCAAAGTTTTTATGACGTAGAATGTTCTGGTACGGGATACCGCATCCCGGGCCTTTTTAACGGTTTTCTCAAAATCGCCTGTCTTAGCCAGCTCCCTGGCCGTTTCCAGCACCGCGAAACCTGAACCGAGGGAAAGTGATTTCGAATCGATCAGTTCAATTACCGCCTGCTTCAGATCCTCTGTTACTGATCGAATCATGTTGAATGTTCCGCTTAGACCGCTGGAGATGAAAATACCTATGATATGCGTATAGCCCTGGTCTATCAGCCCGGTGAAAAGTGTCAGCACGTCCTCCGGAGATGGCAGTGAGCTCTTTGGGATTTCCTCTGAAAACCGTTCATAGATTTGTTCAGGTGAAATTTCAATCCGATCCCTGTACTCCCTGTCCTTATAAATGATTCTCAGGGGGATCACATGGATTCCCATGGATTTGATCAAATCCTCGGGCAGATCACAAGTCGAATCCGTTACGATCGCTATTTTGTCCAAGTATCCTCCTCTGAATCCTGTTGGTATAATGACTATTATATCAGATTTGTTTTATCAGATGCTCAGGTTCATTTGATTTTCGTACATGCAAAGGATTGACCAGAGCCATGACAGGCATGAGCCAGCAGAACATCGCCCAGGTACCGTACTGCCAGGCAGGAACCCCGGTAAGCGCCATAATGACCAGGGCGTTGACATTCCAAAACTCAAGGGGTGCTATCAGAGTTCCTGTATCGGAAACCAGGACAGCTGCTTCTACAGGCGAAATCCGCCCATCAGTATGGAAGGGTTTCATCGCTTCGAGGGGCAGAAGGATTCCAACGGTCTGATCACAGGTTAAAGATGTCAGGGCGATGCTGAACAGACCGATCCGTCGTTTCAGTCCACTTACACTCCCGACACCATTTGCCAAATGTTGAAGCAGTGTCTTCGTTATCCCTGTTTCACTCAGCAGCTCATTGTAAATGACGGCTAATGCCACAATACCCAGAACTTCAGAAATTCCGAGAATTCCGCCGCCCTTCAAAACACCCAGTCTATCGGAATAACCATCTATGAGAAATATGACTGCAGTGCCGATCGAGCTCATCTGCAGAAAAACTGTGAAGCAGAATCCTGCTAAAACGCCGGCTGAAAGCGTCCAGATTGTTGAGACACCGCAAAGAGCAAGTGCGAATGTCATAATCGGCAGGATCCAGAGCAATAGCGTCATCTTGAAAGTACCAGTAATCTGTGCAAGAACATTTACGGTTTCCAGGGCATCCCCCTGATCGATCGTCATTCCAATAATGCCATAGGTAGCCGTACAGATTGCAATAGCCAAAAGTACACGTTTCCATGAATGTCTGAAGTATTCAGGGTAGGTCAGACCTGTTCGTTTAAGAATCATATTGACCAGTCCTGACATCGGCGCCAATCGATCAGCCAGAAACACCCCTGATACAAGTGTTCCGATCAAGAGAGGATCAGGAATCCCCATGCTCTTGCCCATCCCGAAGAATGCCAGCCCGATTGTACTGAAGGTACCAAGGGCAGTCCCAATACACAATGAACTCAAAGCGCAAATCAGGAATGCAGCAGGCAGGAACAGGGCTCCTTTGGTCAGAACAGACCCTTGCTGCATCAGGAAAGCAACCGCACCTGATGAAATCCACATGGCTATCGACATTCCCATGAGTGTGATGATGATGAAAAGACCTCTGATTCGCCATATGGAACTCAAGGAGCAAATTGCCAAGGTGCGCAGACTAAGACCTCGTCGAACTCCAAGGGCCATCACCGGTAGAATACCGAACAAAAAAGCTGCCATCAATGATATGGAGAACGCCGAGCTGATGCCGATGCTCAGCATCAATACAGACAGGGTCCATAGCGCTGTCCTCAAACTTACTTGCGATTGCATGATAAACCTCCCGATCCGAAACATCCCTATAAGTATAGCATTTATGCCGGTTCCATCCAATCCTGATTCTCCAGTCCCATTGACCGATTATGTAAACCGGAACATACTGAAAAGAGATGGTTGAAGGAGGGATTTCATGGTGACATGTTACCGTTGCGGTTCAGAAGAAATGGATGTGCCTCTTATTATAGCAATCCCAGCAAAATGCATTAAGAAGGAAAAGACCGAGGAAAAATACTCATCACCTTGGACACAGGTGTCCCAGAAGATTTGTCCGGTATGCGGCGCCCGCCACGTCAGCATCTCCTGTTCACCCAAACACAGATCTGAATAGCTTCTTTGGGATCGTCTCCAAAGACAATGAAAGCTCTCCAATTGATTGATCAGTCAATTGGAGAGCTTTCATTGTCTTTACAGGCGCAAACGATATGTGTGACATTACATCATTATTGTAATTGCTTCCACTGTTTCACCCAACTTTTACATTCCTTTTTGTTTATCAGCTTGATTTAGTGGTATATAACAAACAAGAAGACCATTCCAAATTTCACATGATTTATGGACGCAGTCTTAGGGGGCTCTTATGAAAAGAATCCTGTTACCTGTAGAAGACATGAATATCTCTGAAAAAGTGATGACTTTGACCATGGAATTCGGCCAGAGTTTCGACTCTGAGATAATTTTACTGCATGTCCAGCCAATAAACGATTCCATCGCATATCCCTATGCCCCTTTATTAGAGCCTTTTGATGATGCATTCAATCAACTGTCAGAACGCATCATAAGCAATGCGTCCAACCTTTTCGCAGCATCCGGGCTTACAGTCAGCACCCGCATCGTATCCGGCAATCCTGCATCAGAAATCATTGAGTGTGCCGGAGAAGAAAACTGCGACATGATTATCATGAGCGCACACGGTAAGGGTAAAATCATGCGATTCCTTCTTGGAAGCGTGACAAATAATGTGGTCATTCATTCCAAGGTTCCTGTTCTTGTCGTTCGTTGAATCAGTAAGTCACAAGCTTACTGATTTGATATATTTGACTCTTACATAAGAGGCAACCACTAAAAGGAGGGTTAACAATGAAAAAAGTTTTGGTTCCTGTAGATCAAAATGGTTTGGACCCATTAACACTGGCTTTTGCGAAAGATCTTGCCATCAATATGGGTGCTCAATTAGAGGTGATTTCTGTACTCTTTACATCAGAGTCCCTTACACACCCGCTGGTAGGTCATTTCGTAGGCGCCGAAGGAAAATCATTCATGGATGTATGTGAAGAAGTTGTTGCGAATGCACAAAAACAATTGGCTGATGCAGGGGTCAGCAATGTCACCAGCAAAGTCCTCAAAGGCGACCCGGCATCAGAGATCATCGATTATGCAGACAAAGCAAAATGTGATTTGATTCTAATCCATACTCATGGCATGGGATTCGTGAAGCGGTTCGCTGTCGGCAGTGTCGCCAACACGATTGTCCATCATGCTAATGTTCCGGTACTTGTCATCAAATAGATTCATACAAGTATGAAAGAACGGCTTCCCACTTACGTGGGAAGCCGTTCTGATTTCTAGAATTCCATCTTTGTCATGCGGACATAACCGTCATAACGTTCTTTCGCTTGTGCCTCAGCAGCTGCGAAAAGTTCACCAGCCACTTCAGGGAATTCTTTCTTAAGCTGCGTGTAACGGGCTTCGCCTTGGATGAAGTCCTGGAAGTTGCCTGTTGGCTCTTTGGAATCGAGGATGAATGGGTTCTTCCCTTGCTCTTTCAAGCGTGGGTCGAAACGCCAGTTGTGCCAGTATCCGGTGTCAACCGCTTTTTTCGCTTCATACTGTGTCTTGCCCATATTGATACCATGAGCGATACAGGGAGCGTAGCAGATGATGAGGGATGGACCGTCATAGCTTTCAGCTTCGTGAAGAACTTTCAGGAACTGGTTCTTATCTGCGCCCATGGAGCACTGTGCAACGTATACATAGCCATAAGTTGCGGAAATCATGCCCAGGTCTTTCTTCTTGATCCGTTTACCGGCAGCTGCGAATTTTGCAACAGCAGCTGTAGGTGTAGCTTTTGATGACTGACCGCCTGTGTTGGAGTAAACTTCCGTATCGAATACCAGGACATTCACGTTCTCGCCGCTGGCAAGCACATGATCAAGACCGCCGTAACCGATATCATAAGCCCAACCGTCGCCGCCGATGATCCACTGGGATTTCTTAACCAGGTAATCTTCAAGGTTCTTGATCTCAGCCAGATTTTCGTTGGCTTTTGCATCGCCAAGATCAGTGCCGAGGAGCGCCCGGACTTTAGCCGAAGCAGCTTTGGATGCATCGGCATCGTTCATGCCGGCAAGCCATTCTGTGAAGGCTTCTTTTGCTTCTGCTTTAACTGGAAGCGTTGCAGCTTCGGTCATCAGATCAACCAGCTTGCTTCTCAGTTGTTTAACGCCCATTGCCATACCAAGGCCGAATTCTGCGTTGTCTTCAAAGAGGGAGTTAGCCCATGCAGGACCTTTGCCTTCCTGGTTCTTGCAGTACGGTGTGCTTGGTGCGGATGCGCCCCAGATTGAGGAACAGCCTGTAGCATTGGCGATCATCATACGGTCACCGAACAGTTGTGTTACAGCCTTCATGTATGGCGTTTCACCGCAGCCTGCGCAAGCGCCGGAGAATTCGAACAGCGGCTGAGCAAACTGGCTGCCTTTGACTGTTTTTGTTTCAACTGCAGTGTGCTTGATGGGAAGGTTGAACGCATATTCAAAGTTAGCAGCCTCGTGAGCCTGTGATTCAAGCGGCATCATAACCAGTGCCTTTTGTTTTGCAGGACAGATATCCGCACAGTTTCCGCAGCCGGTGCAGTCAAGCGGCGTAACCTGGAGACGGTAGCTGAAGTTTTCAAGGCCTTTACCGATTGCTTTTTTAACTGCAAAACCTTCAGGAGCGTTCGCAACTTCATCTTCTGTCAGAAGGAACGGACGGATTGAAGCGTGAGGACATACGAAGGAGCATTGGTTACACTGGATACATGCATCCATTTGCCATTCCGGTACATTCACAGCAATACCGCGTTTCTCGTATTGAGCAGTACCCATGTCCCAAGTTCCGTCTTCAATCCCTTTGAAGGTACTTACAGCAAGGGAATCCCCTTCCTGACGGTTCATAGGAATCAGGATGTTGCTGATGAATGCAGGTACCGCTTTGCCAGCGACTGCAGTCTCGTCAACAGCATCTTTCCATGAAGCTGGAATCTCGATCTTAACCATGTCTGTGATGCCGCGATCAACTGCAGCGTCGTTCATTGCTACGATTTTCTCGCCTTTTTTGCCATATGATTTGTAGTTCGCTTTTTTCAGCTCTTTAACAGCGTCAGCAACAGGCATTACATCAGCCAGCTGGAAGAATGCAGCCTGCATGATCATGTTGATACGGCTGCCTAGTCCGATTTCTACTGCAATGTCCGTACCGTTCAGTGTGTAGAACTTGATGTCGTTGGCAGCCATGAAACGCTTCATGCTAGCGGGCAGATGCTGTTCAACTTCTTCTTTGTTCCACTGACAGTTCAGTACGAATGTACCGCCTTTTTTGAGGCCTTTAAGAAGGTTGTACTGATAAACATAAGACTGGTTGTGACAAGCGATGTAGTCTGCTTCGTCAATCAGGTAAGTGGAGCGGATAGGAGTTTTTCCGAAACGAAGGTGAGAAATGGTTACGCCGCCGGATTTCTTGGAGTCATATGAGAAATACCCTTGTGCATACAGATCTGTTGTATCACCGATGATCTTGATGGCATTTTTATTGGCGCCGACAGTACCATCGGAACCCAGACCCCAGAATTTGCAGCGTACGGTTCCTGGTGATTCTGTAACGATCTGCGTGTTAACCGGAAGGGACAGGTTCGTCACATCATCATTGATTGCAACAGTGAAGCCGTTTTTGGAATCAGCGGCAAACAGGTTTTCGAATACGGTGAGGATGTGAGAAGGAGTCGTGTCTTTTGAACCAAGACCGTAACGGCCGCCAACGATGACAGGGCCATTTGCTCTTCCGTAGAAGGAACTGCAGATATCCAGGTACAGAGGCTCGCCAAGTGCGCCGGGCTCTTTTGTTCTGTCTAGAACAGCCAGTTTCTTAGCGGTTGCAGGCAGGACATCAAACATGAATTGGGGAACGAATGGTCGGTAGAGCCGAACTTTAAGAACGCCGACTTTTTTGCCCTGATTAACGAGGTAGTCGACAGTCTCTTCAATCGCTTCAACAACGGAACCCATAGCAACGATAACGTATTCTGCATCGGGAGCGCCGTAGTAGTTGAAAGGCTTGTATTCACGGCCTGTAAGGTCGGAAATTTGTTTCATGTAATCTACAACTACTGCAGGCAGTTCATCGTAGAAAGGGTTGCAGGCTTCACGTGCTTGGAAGAAGATATCCGGGTTCTGAGCAGTACCGCGGATAACCGGGTGCTCAGGATTGATCGCACGTTTTCTGAATGCATTAACGGCATCCATATCGATCAGTTTTGCAAGATCGCTGTAATCAATCGCTTCGATTTTTTGAACTTCATGGGAAGTTCTGAAGCCATCGAAGAAATGTACGAAAGGAACGCGGGATTTGATGGTTGCAAGGTGGGCAACTGCTCCCAGGTCCATTACTTCCTGAACTGAGTTGGAAGCCAGCATGGCAAAACCGGTTTGACGGGTAGCCATAACGTCGGAATGGTCACCGAAAATGTTCAGCGCGTGACTGGAAACACATCGAGCTGTAACATGGAAAACGGAAGGCAAAAGTTCGCCTGCAATTTTGTACATATTCGGGATCATCAGAAGAAGACCCTGTGAAGCAGTATAGGTAGTGGTCAAAGCTCCTGCCTGAAGTGATCCGTGCACTGTGCCCGCAGCACCGGCTTCTGACTCGAGTTCTACAACATTAACAGTCTGTCCGAAAAGATTCTTTCTTCCTTTTGCAGCCCACTCATCGGTGAGTTCTGCCATGGGTGAAGACGGTGTGATAGGGTAGATACCGGCAACTTCCGTAAATGCATAAGATACGTAAGCGGCAGCGGTATTCCCATCCAACGTCATCATTGTCTTTTTACTCATTAATCTGCCTCCATCCTCATAAGTGATAAACAGCACCAACACACTATCCAGTATAGTATACAATATACACGGATGTCAACTTTAACACCAGGGTTTGCACCGAAAACTTATATTCAAGCCAAACCCTGTCTAATCAATATCTTGAGCGGCATTTACCAAGGTTTTGAATTCATTTCCGAAATCGTTTTCCAGCCCTGGTTCTACGCGGATTGTTTTTTTGAAATCACAGTATTTTCTGACAGAAGTGCCACCCGGTTGACGTACTTTGATGCCGCGGATCAGAATATTCTTTGGGGTATGCTCCATATCAATGAATTCCATGATCTGGGTTTGATATCCCATCACCTCCAGCGCCAGGCTTCGAAGCGTATCCGTCACCATTGAACCCAGTCGTTCACGAAGGATCCCATGCTGGAGCAGGGGCTCGAGTCCCGGGATCTGGAACTTTTTGATCAGTTCCTTTTGGCAGCAGGGTACTGCAAGGACGACCCGAGCTCCCCAATCGACCGCTTTGGCAAGCGCTGCATCGGTTGCAGTATCACAGGCATGGAGTGAAATCACAAAATCTGCAGCTTTTTCGCTATAGTACCCTGCGATATCGCCCTCCTTGAACTCCAATCCTGAAAAACCGAACTGCTTTGCAAGACCCGCACAGTGCTCCACGACATCCTTTTTTAAATCCAATCCGGTTATTTCTGCCTCCATGCCTTTCCTGTTGACAAGGTAATCATACAAGGCAAATGTCAGATAGGCTTTACCACAACCAAAATCCACAATTCGAGAGGGGATATGTCCGATACGCTGGGCAGGCAATCCTCTACAAATTCCAGATAACGATTTATCTGTCTGAATTTATCATATTTATTCTTGTGAACCTTCCCATCCGGCATCATGATCCCCAGGGCAATCAGCCAGGGAACGGGTACGCCTTCAGGTATCAGGTACTGTTTGGTGCGATTGTGCTCTGTAACCGCATCCTGCCTGCTCGGCGGGCGCTTAAGCAATCCGGGCTTTCCTTTTTTAGAGATCCGAACCTGCCAATCTGCGTTTCGTGTATAAAAAACACCTTGACGCAGCTGTGGACCGAGCAGCTCCATGATCAGCCGTCCAGCTTCATCAGGAGCAGCGTTCCGATGAAACACCTTTTTGTCATGATACGATTCAATCTGGTAACAGACACCTCCCTTCAGGTGCGTTTTTCTGAGGGTGACTTTATCCGGTCCTTCGCCATTGGAACCTGCATCGCTGAGTACTCCGTAAATCAGGTCGAAATCACTGAGAATTTCCTGTATCAATTGTTCAAGGGAATGCATTATTTCTCTCCGTTCTGTGTCCTGTCCTCATCCTACCATATCAAAAATACAGCCGGATTCCTAGGGATTCCGGCCGGCCACGTATGGATCGTAAGCCTGTTCGAGTTAGAATATTCCTGTCATCGGTTTCTGTATATCTTGCTGACTGATCTCGAACCGCTGAGAAAAAGCATAGGAGAATAGTACATACCGAACGACAGTACGTCGCCTACCTCAACGGGGGTTTTACAGTTTTCAGTATCCACAATCAGATGATCCGAACTGGCTCCGACTATTTCGATGCCCTCAGCAAACGGCACCAGACTCCAGGGATCACAGATATCCAGTTTCCCCACAGCCAGGATTGCTCTTTCACGGATTCCCCGATCTTTGAACACAGGACTGTCACCAAACGCATCGATGAAAACCTCCCCTATCGGATGGCTTGGTTTCTTTTTGATTTCAATGACCTGAGCTTTCATGACAAATGTTCCATTCTGGAGACCTGGCACCGGAACATGCCAGTAATCCGGAAGATCCCGGTTTATAAGAATTGCTTCACCTATCCTCAGATTGTTTATCCCTTCCGGCATTCGGCCTGCCAACAAGAGAGGAAGTGAGCTGGTAGCGCCGCCGGATACGATCTCCAATGGCCTGCCGATCCTTCTTTCGATTTCCTTAGCTGTCCGACACAGCCCTGTCAGATTCTCCATGCTGGGTTTAATGGCTCCATAGCACCCTAGATTTGTACCGATTCCTTTCAGAGTAAGGCTTTTCAGATTGTTCTCGATATGAACCGCGAGTTCTATCAGTTCATCAGGATCGAAAAAACCTTCACGAAGATCGCCGAGGTCCTGCATCAGAACAACCCCATGATTACGCCCATGTCTGCTGCTTGCCTCGGCAAGAGCCTCCACGGTCTCCCGTTCTGAGTTCAGGCTGATATCTGCTACCTGCACCAGCTCATCAATTTCCGAAACCATGGGAATCCTCAGCAGCATCAATGGCCGGTCCAGGTTCCTGCGCTTAATTCGCGCCAATTGATCCATACGGCTGCTGGCGATATGCATGCACCCGCCAGCGACAAATTGGTCCACGACTTTCGGCAGGGCATTGAATCCTTTAACAACGCCCGTCAATGTAATTCCATTCTGCTTCAATAAGGATACTATTGCCTCCGTGTTGCTTCGAATTGTCTTCAAATTCACTTCCAGTGCCGGATACTGCTGGGCCATCGTGCCCCTCCTCAAAATATGATTATTGGATTTGTGCGTTTATATGCTTCCTTCATTTTCTCAGATACTCCGGATAATCACAAGTATTTGCGCCTGTTTTGGTAATAATCATGTTTATTTTGATCCAAATTGGTTATTAATATGGAATGAATACGATTAAAGGAGGATACCCCTTGCCATCATTTCCAATACATTTCATGAAGCAGGCATTAATGCGGAAGGTCCTGATCAGCTTGATACCGGTCATCATCTCTGCAGTCTATTTTTTCGGCTGGCGAACCCTGGCATTGATTGCTGTTTCAATTGCCTCCGGAGTGCTGACAGAGTGGGCATTCAAGCGAAAGGGGAACAAGCCCGTAACGGAGGCCGTGTTCGTCTCCAGCGTTCTGTCTTCTCTGATCCTCCCACCCCGGACGCCCTGCTGGATCGCCGCTATTGGGTACTCCTCTGGGATCATGTTT
>CAZEHS010000043.1:0-23541 GCA_964511875.1 uncultured Peptostreptococcaceae bacterium | reverse complement strand
GTTCACTGCTGGAAGGCGCTTTGCCGTGCCAGCCCACCTGATTCTCCATGAAGGATACCCCTTTGCCCTTCACGGTATGAGCAATAATGAGCACAGGCTGTTCAGCCTTGTCCGCTTCCTTCAATGCGGCCAAGATCGCTTCGGGATCATGTCCGTCAGTTTCCAGTACCAGCCAACCGAAGCTCCGCCATTTGTCATCCACTGGTTTGATTCCCATGACGACTTCATTGGGGCCGTCGATCTGCAGTCCGTTGTAATCCAATATCGCCACAAGGTTCGCAAGTTTGTAATGGCTGGCAGCCATGGCTGCCTCCCAGACAATTCCTTCATTCAGCTCTCCATCACCAAGGAGCGCAAACACCCTTGATGGATTCTGATCCATACGCAGAGCAAGAGCCATGCCGACAGCCACAGAAATCCCCTGTCCGAGGGATCCCGTAGACATGTCCACTCCTGGCACTTTACGCATGTCAGGGTGTCCTTGGAGGATCGATCCTATCTGCCGCAGCGTGTTCAGTATTTCTGGTTCGAAAAATCCCCGTCTGGCCAGGGTTGCATATAAAACCGGTGCCGCATGGCCCTTCGAAAGGACAAAGCGGTCCCTTTGATCCCATAATGGATTATTCGGGTCAATATTCATGTGTTCAAAGTACAGCACCGTCATGATGTCAGCAGACGAGAGAGAACCGCCTGGATGGCCTGATGCAGCTGCGGTAATCATTCCGACGATATCCTTTCGAATCTGTATGGCCGTGCTTTTCAATTCCTTTACTGATTTTTCCATGGGATCTCCTTTTCTCCAGCTCCAAATGTTAACGGCAACGGCAACATGGGGCTGCCGAATTTTTTGAGATTTTCTCTGAATATATCCTGAACCACATCACCGGTGTCCATCCGATAGATCCGGGCAGGCTTGCCTGATGAATCCATATCAGTGCCATTGAACCAGATTATGATCTTGATACGGTCATAGCTAGGGAGCTTGGCAAACATATCCCGTACCCAAGCAGCTTTGTCCCCTCCAAAATTATTTGATCCGAACTCAGTGATCATCAAGGGGAAATTGAATGTGTCGGTATATGACTGATAGAGCCTTGGATAAATATCGTCAAAGCTGCGCCAGATTTCTCCAGGATGATAGGTTCCTGTATTGTAGCCGGTCAGACCGACTACATCCACATAATCCTGTCCCGGGAAATAATTAAAAGCATGATTCCATTTGAAATCTGGGAACGAGAGATCATGAGGATTCCAGACCCAGAGCAGGTTGTCTGCTCCTTCTGCCTCAAAAATCCCATGGATATGTCTCCACATTTCCTTGTAAAGTTCAGGGTCGCGGGAGTAATGGTAGGCGCTGTATATGCACCAATCCCCATTCATCTCATTATTCAAGCGGAAAAGCACCGGTTTACCGAAGCTCTTCAGATCTTTGGCATATTGTCGGAAAAATTCGTCGTGCTTGCCATCCAGGATATCATAGACCACTCCGGTATTATCCGACTGCTCCTTCATGGTTTGCAGGGTCAGCTCGACAACCCGTTGATCATCCCAAGCCCTCTGCAGTTCTTCAATCGGGGCTTTCGTGTCCAATGTCTGATATCTGACAAGCACATCAAACTGATAGTCCAACTTCTTTTCCAGGCTTTTGAGATAATCGAGATTGGCCGTTGCACCATAGGAGAATATCCCCCAGCGCTGAGGACTTGAAGGCGAGAACGCGGCTTGATAGTATTTCTCGAGCGGTTCGGGGAAATGTGTCAGATCAGCGGTATAGACCCGATGTGTTCCCGTGCTGCCGATCTTATCGGTGAACCGGAAGCTTTGCAGTATGCGGTCATGGATTCCGATGGGCTCCTGAGATTTAACCACCACAGTCACAACCTCATGAGAACTTCTAAGGAATTCTGCCACATAATAATGATTCTTGTCGTTCTGAACCCGCAACAGCTTATTTCTGCTCCATGAGGTTATATGAACAGGCATTCCGTTGGCTTCTGTCCAGTAATTCATTTCTGCTTTATGACGGGGGTCCTTGAAGAAACCCATATTATAATTCACATAGGATTTTGCAGTATGAACAGTCCCGGCAAAATCATCCTGATAGATTTCAATGCGGGTCTTATCATCGGATAGAACCGTTTGAGCCTCCGCCATGAATGTATCCACCTGAAAATCCGCTGGAAAGTCCAGGCTGTATCCCTGACTGTGATTCACAAAACGCCGGATTCCGTCACCATAGGAAACCACTGCCTGTATATCCCGGTTCCAATTGAGATTTTCATGCTCAGTAACCATTCCGTCCATATAATATGTAATTCCGGTGTCTGCAGAAACTGAAGTCCAACTTAATAAGAACATCAGTCCGCCTAGCAAAAGTGCTTTTTTCACTGTCTTCATCCTTATCCTGATATATTTCGGGTAGTGATCACCTTGATCATGAACTTCGGCAATGCCATCATCCGGCCAATACGTGACGGCTCTTTCAACAAACGATGCATCCATTCAATCCCGAGCTTTTGGAAAAAAACAGGGGCGCGTTTTACATTTCCGGCATAAACATCCAGTGAACCGCCTACACCCATGGCTACATGGGCATTTAGCGTACGCCTGTTCTTCGCAATCCATTTCTCCTGCTTGGGAGCCCCCAACGCCACGAACAGAACATCAGGTTTGGCTTCATTGATGCTGTTGATGATCCTGTTCTCGTCACTCTGATCAAAGTATCCGTTTTCAATGCCTTTAATGACTATATTGGGGTACTTCTCCAGTATTTTCTGACCGGCAAGATCAGCTGTCCCAGGTTTTCCACCGAAAAGGTATATGGAGCGCCGTGTCGTATGACAGTATTTTAATATCCGATCCATCAGTTCAATGCCAGGAACTCGATCCGTAAGACCCAGATTGTGAATCTTCGATGCATAGATCAGGCCGATTCCATCAGGAATCACCAGATCTGCGCTATTCATTACTTCCTTGAATTCCCTGTCGTTTTCAGCCATCATGATCATTTCAGTATTGGGCGTATAGATTGCTGAGGTCCGCTCACGGTTCAGCAGAGCCAAAAATTTATTGAAAGCCCCATCCATATCCACACAGTCAATGCGTACACCAAAGATCTTTACAGATTTTTCTGACATAAACCCACCTTCAATTCAATAGTTGTTTGAGGACTGATTCGTTCTGATGCAGATTATCCCGCAGCAGAGCAACATTCTCATATACGGATTTCATGGGCTCTTTTCCCGAATTCAGGGCATCGATGATTTCCTGAAGCAGCATGTCCGGTTCAAAAGAACGGACATCCGCAAAGACGGACCGATGAATAGTCTCCATGAAATATTCGATCTTGGGATCATAGCTCACAGCGATCATGGGAGTGCCGCATATTGCGGAAATGATCAGGGAATGAAGCCGTGTACCCACGAGAACGTCAAGCTGTGCAGTAAGAGACAGCATCTCGTCTACGCTCAAATCCCGTCGGACAGGGATAACCATGTCCTCTGCAAGCCGTTCAAGCGTATCCAGTACTGCTGGATCCTGCAACGAATGGTAAGGGATCAGCAGAATGTTTGCATTCTTCTCTTCCTTAAGTTTTTTGATCATGGCCGCCAGTTTATCCATGGCGCCGAATGCCATGTCCTGGCCCCTGAAAGCAAGTCCGATCATCGGCGCACCTGGAATAAAGGCAGGAAACGCTGCCAGCCAGTCATTAAGTGCCGGATCCTCCTGAGGCATCAGGCTGATTACGGGATCTGCTGTTATGATGATCTTTTCAGGGTCGATTCCTATCCCAACAAGGTCCACTCTGGAATTAGGCTCACGGACTGTGATCGCATCAACTCGGCTAAGGATCAGTTTGGTGATGAAGCGATTGAAAGGCTTTCGGATCGGTCCGATTCCCTGACTATAGATCATCACCTTTTTTCCCATGAGTTTCCCCAATGCTATCAATGCCAGATAATAGAAGATGCTGAGCCTTCCGGTCACATCCTGCAGCAGACTACCTCCGCCGCTGATCAGCACATCGCATTCCCAAAGGGATTTCAAGACACCCACAGGAGATACCCGCCTGATGGCATGTACGCCATAAAGCCTCCTGGTGGCTGCCGGATCTGCAGAAAGCACGGTGATATCCAGCTCTCCGAATGCCTGCCGTATATTGTTCAGGATTGATTCCAAAACCGCTTCATCACCCAGATTGTCAAATCCATAGTAGCCTGACAGAACTATTCTTTTCATTCAACGATGCTCCTGATCCTTTTCTGAAGAACACTGACGATCATCCAGAGTACAGAGAATGCGATGACTCCCAAAGCGGCTCCGAATGCGATGGAGTACCCTGTCCTGACGACTGACAGGTAGATAGGCGTCCGCAGGTGACTGAAGGTATTGGCTACTGAAGTGAGTCCGATCATTCCGCCGAGGGCCGCAGGGTAGATCAGTTTCTTCAAATGGAAACGGGCGAATACGAATCCTGACACAATGATTGGAAACGCAAGCAGGAACTCCTTGGTGCGGGGTCGTGCCAGCAGGACGTATTCCAGAAAATTCCGTGAGATCATTTCCAGATCACTGGGGGTTATATTTGTCTCATGCCCTGTCCGAGCGATATAGACATAACCGATAGCTCCGACTATTCCTGCCAAAACCAGATAATATATCTTGATTTCTTCAAAAAGAATGGCCTTAAGATCTCCTGCAAAATGAAGATGTGTCTTGATCTCAGCCCGTGACCGTCTATATCCGAAGGAATAAAGATAAATACCTGTCATCACCACCAGGGGCACCAGCTGGCTGGCCTTGACACCTCTGAAAATTTCCATTTCCAGAAGATATTCAGAACCGGACAAAGCACCGCCCACAATAAGGCCCCCTGCAAGGGAAAGAGCCGTCGTGACCGCCAGGACACTGACACCCTGCAGCAGAGTTGCACTAAAGGATTGAGGCGTGTCCGATACATACAGGGATTTCATTGAACGTACAAGATACAATCCTGCCAGAGAAGGGAAAAACACAGAGGATCCAAAAGCTGTCATCTCACCGCCCAAGGCTGGGGCAAAACGGAAAAGGACTACCGAGCCGGCAAACCCCAGAACCAGCAGCGTCCATTTATAGACCGGACGTATTGCCCACATCTGGTTCAGCAGAAGCAGCAGTGCCGCCCACAACCCTGAAGCCAGTAATACCTGAAGATATTTTGATGGCGAATTCTTCGGCATCTGGCTGAACTCACCCAATGTAATCTGGTGCGGCTCAAGTCGGTTCTTGAGATTTTCAAAAGTCTTTTGGTATTCAGTCACATTTGTTACATATCTCAAATCATTGTATTTGAATGGCTTGAAGTATATCAATCTGATATTTCGTTCCGTTATGGCGCGATACATCGTATTTTCTATTTCTTCGGCACCTTCGTAATTATAAAACTTGTACCGTTTCTGGATATACGGCATCACTGAGAAGGCTCTTACCGCATGATAGTCCAAATCCCTTGTAAGCTTTACGCTGTCAGCCTGTTCGATTGCTCCACGCTGAACCGGCGTTTCAATCAGCCCCATCGCGATATTGTTCTCTTTCATGTAGGCTGTGAGTTCCGTCTGATGGCTGGGATACCCTGTGACCTCTTTGCCTATGAAAAGAACCACTCGCGGAGTGATTCCCAGTTCCTTCAGGTCGTTTTTATAGGCGCCCACGAGTTTTTCCGGAAACACATTGTAATTGATTGACCGGGGAATGACTTCAAGGCCCGCTCCCTTGACGGATTCAATCTTTGCGGGATCAAAACCGAGACCCATGCTATCAGCCAGACTCGTGGCAGGTTCACTTACTTCCTTATCCGGATTGGAATCCCTATCAATGAGCTTGGTGACCTGATTGTAGTAGACATCCTCCGGCCGGTTCTTGATCACGTAATAATCCGTATCGGCTGTGATATATGCATCATAAAGGCTATCGGGATAGCGCGCTTTCAAGCCCTTGCTGACCAGCTGCCGAGCAAATGGATCCTGAATCCTTACAAAAAGGTGATGATCCTTGTACTCCCTGCTTTCAACTTTCCGGATCAATTCCTGAGGATAAGAATTCCTCCAGTCCAGATTCTTTCTGATATTATAAAGCAGTCCATAATCAAGATTTCTGCCTTCTTCACGAAGGCTGGACAGGGATTCCTCCCCAACTGCGGCCGAAAGTGCTCCCATTTTCCGGAACTCTGCAAGCCACCAATCCACATTCTCCTCTGATTGATCTGCCAATTTTTGAATTTCGGTATAATCCAGAGCGATTTCAGCGACCTTCGCCTGATTCTCAGTCGAAATACGATTGTTGATCAGCAGGAATGCAGAGAGAATCCCCAGGGCCATCAATGCCATGGCAGCCCACTGCCAAGGATTTTTATTCATTCCGTCATCTCCTCTCATGAGATATTCAATCCCCATCCTACTGGGTGACAATTACTGTGTGATCGTATAAGCTCCTTTAATCAGGACGAAGGATTTATCCAGGATATTCAGACCCCGTCCATCGTCCCTTGGAACCAACATATGGTGATTGGAGGATACCGGTTTGCCCATAGCGATGTCTTTACCATCGGTCAGGTCTGATAGACCTCCATTCGCTGCTGTGATCGCCGTCGCTTTTCCGCTTCTGACAACGAATTCAGTACCGGCGCCGAAATAGATGATGCTTCCCTTTTCGGCCTGCACCACTTCGAATATGGTTTTTTCAGAAGCGCCGCCTGATGCTTCCACAAGTTTTTTCAAATCTTCAATCTTCGTATCCAAGCCCGTCATTACTTCCTGGATTCTCTTCTCCACGTAACTGAGGGTGACCAGAGGATCCTGATCGGATCCTGCACTGCTTGCATATACTACCGCACTCAGGGATAAAACTGAAGCGATTCCTATCAGAAGCAATTGCTTTAAACGTTTATTCATATCATACCTCCTAAAGCATCAAAAATTCCCCGTTTTCCTTTTGCCGCATGGCAAGAGACCCATCGGGGTCTCCTTCTGTTTTCATTATGTATGATGGTCGGATAAAAGGTCAATCACCGCTGGTGAGGATATTCATCAGACCCAGGCTGATTGCCAGGGCCTCATCAACCAATCCCATTGTATTTGCATCAAGTCGCCCCAGCTTCTGCTGAATTCTCCGCTTATCAATGGTTCTTACCTGTTCAAGGAGAACTACTGAATTCCTGGCGAGACCGAATTCCCTTGCTGACAGTTCCACATGAGTCGGTAATTTCGATTTTTCTATCTGGGAAGTAATTGCAGCTACTATCACAGTCGGGCTGAATCGATTGCCGACATCGTTCTGAATTACCAGAACCGGGCGCAACCCCCCCTGTTCGGATCCTACAACCGGACTTAAATCTGCGATAACAAGATCGCCTCTACGTATCTCCAAGTCAATCACGCTCCTGTGCCAGAATGGATTCGTACTTCTCCAGCTGGTTCAGATCGTGTTCCTGGATGCTCTCAGCAAACTGCAGGTTGATCGTGCCCATGGCCTCATAACCGATCCGCAGCTGATCCAGCAGTTCCTTGTAACGCAATTCTTTTATGTCGCAAATAATTGTCTTATGGACAATTCCTTCATTATCGCTATTCATGTGACCCATAGTCTACCTCCAAAGAATCGTTACAAGCACGTTTATTATAACTGAAAGCGGAGTGAACGTCAAAAGAACCTTATAGCTCCAGTATATAGTCCCTCACCTGGCATATAACGCCATTTTTCGTGTATACCCGGGGAACGCGTTTGTCTATCATGCATACGATCTCATAATTGATGGTGCCGAGCCATGCTGCCACCTCGTTGATCCATATCTTATCCGGTTCATCCCCGCCGAAAAGTGTCACTGTATCCCCTGCGCTCACATCCATACCGGTGACATTGATCATGCATTGATCCATGCATATCCTCCCCACTACCGGAACGCGCTTGCCCTGAACAAGGACGTTGGATTTATCGGTAAGCATCCGTGTATAACCATCTGCATATCCGATTGGAAGCGTCGCGATTTTTTCTTTAGCATCAGTGACGTATTTAAGACCATAGCTGACGCCCCGGCCCGGCTCAAGTTCTTTAACATGGGATATCCTGGCTTTCAAAGTCATGACTTCCTTTAAATCAACGGCCTTCTGATTCACATCATCCGAAGGATACAGGCCATAAAGCATGATGCCCGCCCGCACCATGTCATGATTATATTCAGGAAGATCGATGATGCCTGCGCTATTGGAAACATGCTTTACAGCAAAGCTGACGTTTCTCTTTGCCAGTTCATCAACAACCCACTGATACTTTGCGGCCTGCTGATGTGTGAATGTCTTATCTGTCTCATCAGCTGCAGCAAAATGGGTGTACATCCCCTCCAGCTCTACTCCCGGCAATTTACTGATTTCCAGTATTTCATCCACGGTTTCTGCTGTGGTCTGCATGCCGATCCTGCTCATTCCGGTATCCAGCTTGATATGTATCTTAACACGTGTTCCTCTGCCTTCGGCGATTTTGCCGAATTCTGATGCAGTGTCCAGGCTGTAAAGGGTTTGGATCAGATTATTATCGACAACCCTATCTGCCAGTTCAACAGGAGTGAAGCCCAGAATCAGGATTTCCGTATCAGGATAGCTTTTTCTCAGCTGAATCGCCTCTGAAAGTGTCGCAACGGCAAATCTGTCCGCACCATTCTCCAAAAGTGTTTTCCCTATAACGGCCGCACCATGGCCGTAGCCGTCCGCTTTGATGACAGCAGTCACCTTCGATTCAGGCCGTGTGACCCGTCGTACTTCCCGCATGTTATGAGCCAGATTGTCCAGATTGATTTCTGCCCAGACCGGGCGCGTAATGGTATGCATGATGAATCCCCCTTTGTATTATTATATGCAAACTATAATAAAGACGGAGCTCTCAATCTCCCTCTGAGAGGGGGATGTCACGGAGTGACAGGGGGAGTCGCAGAGCGTTCACCCTCCGGGACTCCTTCCGCCAGCCTCGCTGACACCTTCCTCCCAGAGGAAGGTTGACACGTTCAACTCAATTAAAATGATGTATCTGAAAGATTCATTATCTCCCCAGCAGTTCCTTCAACGTGTACGGCAGGGCTTCCACCAGGTCGCCGGCCAGGAGGCCGTGCTCGCCCAGGCGTTCGGCCACACGGTCACCGGTCATTCCGTGGATGAAAACGCCGGCTAAGGCTGCGTTAAGCGGGCTGAGTCCCTGGCCCACCATTCCTGTGATGATGCCGGTAAGCACATCACCTGTCCCTGCTGTGGACATGCCTGAATTCCCGTTGATATTAACATAAACCTTACCTTCAGGGGTTGCCACCACAGTCCGTGCACTCTTCAGCACCACATAGACCTGCCATTCGATCGCAAAATCCCTGGCTGTCGAAACCGGACTTTCGATGATCTCCTCGAGGGGCTTTCCTGTAAGCCTGCTCATTTCACCCATATGGGGCGTGATTATGATCGGGGACTTCTTCAGATTCAAAACACTTACATCCTTAGCAAGTACATTCAGGGCATCCGCATCCAGAATGATAGGGCTGGGTACTTTCTCAATGATATTCTTCACGATTTCTTCCAATTCGAAAGAAATACCGCAGCCTGGGCCTATGGTGAACACATCGGAATCAGGGGCATCCTTTAGAATGGTATCGATGTGATTGATGCCGATTACGCCTTTGCGCAGCTCCTGAAATGGTACTGTGATCAACTCAGGTACAGCGGTTTTCATAATGTGATTGATGCTGTCCGGAACATACAGACGGGCCATCCCCAGACCGCTCCTGAGTGCGGCTTTGGTTGTAAGGATCGCAGCCCCTGCCATGCTCATGGATCCCGCAATCATCCTGGCCTTTCCATAATAGCCCTTGTGGGAGTTTCGATCGCGCTTGGGGATCATATCGACGACCATGCTCCGAGTGATCAATTCGTAATTCATAGGGACTTCATCAATGACTTCAAGGGGAATTCCTATATCTTTGATAATGAGATCCCCATTGAAAGCCGCACCGGGAAACAGTATGTTCCCGACTTTAGGGAGACTGAAGGTGATTGTCTTATCCGCCCTTATGGCAATGTTGCTTACGCGTCCGTCATTTCCACCTACGCCGGAGGGAATGTCAACGGAATAAACCTTACAGGTGGCGTCATTGACCGCACTAATGATTTTGGCGTCCACACCTGTTGCTGAAGACTGCATCCCTGTTCCGATAAGACTGTCCACAACCAGATTGCACCGGCTGAGTTCAACAAAAAGGTCCGGCAGATCCTTCTCATTGTGAATCTGAGTCATCGGTATCTTAAGCTTGTTGACAATCTTGTAATTTATTTCCGAATCGCCGATAAGATGTTCCGGATATCCTACATGGAAAATCTGCAATCGGTAGCCTCTCTGATGAAGATGACGAGCCAGGACAAAACCATCACCGCCGTTATTGCCATTCCCGCAGATGATGACAATCCGATTAGTCGGATCAAAGTCCTTCACGATTTCATGAAGCATGGCGAAACCGGCATTTTCCATCAAGACGATACCTGGTATGCTGAATTCTTTTATAGCAATCTTATTGATCTGTGCCATCTGCTCATTGGTCGCCAGCTTCATATGCATTCTCCTTTTTCATGGCTATCGCATTGGCTATAGCCATACTCCGGTTATGTGCTATTGATATCAATACGGTTTCTATGCACAATTGATCCAGTTTCTCAGCAGCTTTTCTAAAAAAAAAGCATATGGGTTTTCCAGATTCATCAGGCAAAATTTCAATATCAGTCCAGGGAAATCCTCGGAAACCAGTTCCCATCGCCTTGACCACGGCTTCTTTTGCTGCGAATTTACCTGCCAGTGTCTCCATCCGACTTCCCCGTTGCTCAAAATCGGCCACTTCATTTGCAGTGAAGAGTCTGTCCAGAATCCGCGGATTAGTAGCCACAGCGCCTTTCACCCTGCTGATTTCGATTATGTCCACACCCAGTCCGGCAGGAATCATAGTACGTACTCCTCATCATTCAAATTGTATTGAGCATCAAGTACGTCGGACAATTCTTTTCCCAGCAATGAATGGAGAAACTGTCCCATATCGGATGCATTGTCTTCCAGTTCGAATTTTTGCTCGTTCATGGCCAACAGCTCGCCTCGGAGTTTCTGGATTTTCAGGTTGAGAATAGAGATCCTTTCACGGTCACCTGATAATTCATAATATCCCAGAGTAATGGTTTCTTCAAGAAGTTCAAGGTTCAGCTTTTGGATTTCCGACGGAACGGTTTCCACCCTGTACTGCAGATAATCAACCTCCTGATTGATCCTCTCCAATAATGATTTGATTCGTTCAGCCTGACTTTCTGCGTCCCCATCGTTCTTCTGAAGCTGGGCTGTCAAGCCCAGCAACTGCTTGAGAGCCACTTTTTTCTGGCGCTTCAGTTGAATCAACTGATTGATGCTCTGTTTCTCTTCCAGGACAAGTGCTGTCTGACGGGCAACAAGGATCCGCAAGTCCTCGTTCATACGTGGACCTATTGTATCAAGCCACTTTTCATCCTGAGACAAAACCTGTATCTTCAATTGTCTGAGCGTGCCGACATCAATCGAGGGGGATTGGTTCATTTAAACACCTTCTTCCACATATTCAGCATCATTCTATCACATCCGGAGGGATTCAGGACAGGGAAGAAACCATATTTGCACTCCCATTTCTGTTGACAAATGGTTTTGTGTCGCGTACGCTGAATAGATATCATGTTTTTATGGAGGACGTCATGTCTGATCCCAGCTATTACTCGAAAGACAGCTCCGTATACCGTTTTCAGGCCCGTCAGCAGTTGGCAGGCAATTGGGGAAAATTCGCTCTGTTATACCTCATCATCGGAATAGCCACCATAGGAATCAGTGCAGTTCCAATACTGGGTTTTGCTGCTGAGATTGCGCTGTCAGGCCCTACTTCTCTGGGTATCGCTTTTTGTATGATCAAGCTTTTCCAGGATAAGACCGTTTTATTGGAAGACGGTTTGGAAGGCTTCAGGAGTTTCTTCCCTGCGTTCCTTTTATACCTGATGATCACCCTCATTACCCTGATCTGGAGTTTCCTTTTCATCATACCCGGAATAGTTGCAGCATATAGCTATAGCATGTCTTATTATATCCTTCTCGACAATCCTGGAACATCCCCCAGCGACGTGATCCGTCGCAGCAAGGAAATGATGAATGGACATCGAATGGATCTGTTCATCCTCCATCTCACATTCATTGGCTGGGGTCTTCTGACAATCCTTACACTGGGTATCGGAACCTTATGGCTTGCACCTTATGTGGCAGCCTCTAATACTGCATTTTATCTGGATCTGAAAGCCGGAGAACAACAGGGGCCTAATGACGTTTCCTATCAGGACACTCATCAAAACAACATAATCGAATTTTGACAGAATATGACCGGCAGTCAATGACTGCCCGGTCATATTCCATCTATAGCCCCTGAATTCATCCTTAAAATCACTCATCGTACTTATCCATGAAATCATGACGGTCATCACCGGTTTTCCAACCGAGTATGGCATCCATATGAACATTCCTCGCAGAATTGAAGATGCATTTCTCCACATCAGCAAAAGAGGCCCCCAGTGATTTGATCAACTCCTTGATCTCCTTACGCTTGCCTGCAGTTTTCGTAGCAGCGACCATGCAGCCGCAATTCAATGGAGAAATACCGTTCGTGTCTGCAAACCGGATGATTCCTTCTTCCCGTATATATGTCATGGGACGGATCAGCTCCATGTTTTCAAAGTTCTTGGCTTTAAGTTTGGGCATCATGGTCATATATTGCCCCCCACAAAGGACATTCAGCATGATTGTCTCAACCACGTCATCGTAGTGATGTCCAAGTGCCAGCTTATTGCACCCCAACTCCTGAGCCTTGGCATATAAAGCTCCCCGGCGCATTCTGGCACACATGTAGCATGGATATTCGGCAGAAATCCTGTCAACCACATCGAAAATCTTCACGTCGAAGATGTGGACGGGAATCTCCAGATGGGCGCAGTTATCCTCCAGTAATTTTCGTATATGCGGGTGATAGCCGGGATCCATCGCAATGAATTCCAGACTGAAGTTCTTCATACCGTGGCGATGGAGTTCCTGAAGCATTTTTGCCATCAGAAGGCTGTCCTTCCCCCCTGACACAGCCACTGCGATCCTATCCCCATCATTGATCAGCTTGAATTCTTTTATTCCCTTAATGAAAGGTGTCCAGGTTTCCTTGCGAAGCTTTTTTATGATGCTCCGTTCTATTTCGGGACAGGGACGTAAATCATGGGTGGGAAGCGTCAGTTCACACCCGACTCCGGCTAGGCTCATGCTGTATCCTCCAACTCGTTTTTTTAAAACCATACCGCACCATATGCGGCTCATCAATGTTATTCAAACAACAAATATCTGCGTTTCTCATAGTGATATTGGGTAATGAACCAGATATGTCAGGTCCATGGATTCAGGAATGCGGCTTTTAACCGGTAAATCATGGAGGTCTCCAGTGAAACGCAAGAATCGCATACATGAACTTGCCACCAGCTCAGAAACTTCATGGCAGGCTCTTAGAAAACTGGCTGAAGCTTCGGCCACTATAACCGAAGGTATGGTGACAATGAAGCCTGAGGAAGCAAACCGGATGATGCATGAACTTCATGTGCATCAGATTGAACTGGAAATGCAGAATGAAGAATTACGCCGTGTTCAGGCAGAATTGGATGCGTCACGGGCGCGTTATTTTGATTTGTACGATCTTGCCCCTGTAGGCTACTGCACCCTCTCTGAAAATGGACTGATTCTGGAAACCAACCTCACAGCCGCCACTCTTTTAGGGATTTCCCGCAGGATGCTCACCGGGCATCCGATTCAGAATTTCATACTCAAAGAAGATCAGGATATCTTCTATCTTAAACGTAAGCAGCTTTTTGAAACCCGCGAACCGAAGATCTTTGAATTACGATTGCTAAAGAATGACGGGACCGTTTTCTGGGCACATATGACCGCTGCAATTACAGATGATCCCGATGGTACACCTGTCTGCCGCCTTGCGCTGACCGATATCACCGAACGGAGGCTGGCGGAGGACGCACTCAAAGAAAGCGAAGAGAAAAACCGGCTGCTGATCGAGGAATCACTGGATGCCATCATAATCAGCGACGAGAGTGGCAGGATTCTCACCTGGAACAAAGCGATGAAGGACCTTACAGATATCCGGCTGTCCCCATCTGAAGAAAACACAGTCTGGTATCTGCTTTATCAGCTGGCACCGGTGGATGTGAAGACACCTGATTTACTTGAGCTGTTCAAGGCGGAATACTCTCGCATGCTTCATAAATCAAAAACACGGCAAGGAAGTACGAACGAAAGAAAGATCAGGCTGCCCAATGGTTCCTTTAAAACTGTAAAGGAATCCTCCTTTCTGATAGACACAACGAAGGGAATCATGCATGTATCAATCCTCCATGACATATCTGACCATATCCAAAAAGAGGATGAACTGAGAATCGCCAAAGTAGAGGCAGAGGCAGCCAATGCTGCAAGTACTGCAAAAAGCCAATTCATCGCAAATATGAGTCATGAGATACGCACCCCTCTGAACGGATTCATGGGAGTGTTGCAGCTTTTGGAAATGACCGAACTGACCGATGAACAGCGGGATTATATTGAAATTTCCAAATCAGCATCGGATTCACTGATGACTGTGATCAATGATATACTGGATTACTCAAAGATTGAAGCCGGAAAAATGGAGTTAGCCGAAGTGCCATTCAGTCTGAGAAAAGCAGTTCATGATATTGAGCGCTTTTTTCGGGCATCTGCGCTGAATAATGGTTTGAACTTCTCAGTCACGATTGACGAGGAAGTTCCCGACAGATTCATAGGCGATTCCTTCAGACTGAAGCAGATCCTATCCAATCTTATTGGTAACGCAATCAAATTCACCCGTGTCGGGAGCATTCTGATTTCAGCAGGAGTGCTTGATGAACTACGCGGCGGCATGGTGAATCTTGAATTTACCGTAAGCGATACCGGAATCGGAATCGCGAACGACAGGATGGAATCGCTTTTCAAGAGCTTCAGTCAGATCAGCAATTCAGTCACTGAAAAATATGGAGGAACCGGACTGGGACTTGTCATATCAAAACAATTGGTTGAAATGATGAACGGGGAAATCTGGGCAGAAAGTATTGAGAATGGAGGCAGCGATTTTCATTTCTCATGCATCCTTAAGAAGGATGCAGTGGGTGATTGAACCTCAAACTATTCACCAGAACCGATAAGATCATCGTTTCCTCCCTGTTTATGGAACGCTCGGGGTGACATGCCGAACTGCTTCTGAAATGCTCTCAGAAAACTGGAGTATTCAGAGAATCCTGCTTCCTGGGAGGAGGATGTCAGTGAATGACCTTGCTGCACCAATGAATTCGCTAGATTCAAGCGCTTCTTCAGAATATATTGGTGCAGTGTGAAGCCTGTTTGCGCCTTGAACTGATGCATCAGATAAAACCGGCTGAAAAAGATTTTTTCAGACAGACTCTGTATGGAAAGATCTTCGCCTAAATGTGCATTGATGTAATCCAACAAGACCGGGATCCGAGGATCCTGGTTTTCCCGTTCCTGTGAGCCTTCCAGAGGCGGCCTCATGACGATTCGGTTCACAAGTACCATCAACTGGATGAACAATGCCTGCTTCAAGACCGCACTTCCGAACCCCTGATCCTTGCATGCATCAAGAAGTTGTTTCAACAGGGGTTTGATTTCAGGAGCCAAAATGTCAGCACCCCTGATCCGATTGTTTTTTCGGGCTCTGACTGTACCAAAACAGGTTCCGAGGAACTGGTCCTGGAGACTGAGCTGCCTCAGGGTTGCATCATGTACCCAGATGATCACCCGATCGTATTCCTTGTCACTGTCAATCATCGGGCGATGTATTTCATTGTCACTGATCAGCAGAATATCCCAGGGCTCCAGGGTATAGGTCTTCCCTTCAACGTTGTACTTGACAGAACCGTTCAGAAAAAGGATCAGTTTATGAAAAACATGACTGTGGAATTCAAACTCCGTATCCCGCTTATCTTTTAAGTGGAACACCTGGAAACTATCATATAGAAATCCTCGCTTCACTCCCAGGGCATCCTGCCATTCGCTCATAACCATCACCCCTCCTGTTCACGCATACTCCATTCTAGCACTTTTAACATACTTTTTCACCTGATATGCGTTTTATAACGCATATCGTTTGTTATAATGAGCTTAGAAATCCAACTGGAGGTTTATATGAAACCCGAAGGCATATGGCTCCCGATCATAACCCCATTACTGAATGACAGGATAGACACGGCTTCCTATCGCCGCATGATCGATACATATATCGACCAGGGAATCAACGGCCTAGTACCGATGGGTACTACCGGAGAATCCCCCACGCTGACAGCTGCCGAAACCGAAGAGCTTATTCATGAGACTGTCGAACATGTGAAAGGCAGAGTACCGATTTATATCGGCCTTGGAGGCAACAATACCCGTGCAGTGGTCGATAAGCTGAAGGGCTTGAACACCAGCGGGATACAGGGAATCCTTTCAGTCAGTCCATATTATAACCGTCCGGATCAGCGTGGAATATACGAGCATTTCAAAGCCCTGTCCGAGAGTACGGATCTGGATATCCTGATTTACAATATTCCTTACCGCACCGGCAGACCGGTGGAGAATGATACCGTCAGGCGATTGGCCGAGCTTACCAATATTGTAGGATTAAAAGATGCCAGCGGCAATATCAATCAGACCGTGGAGCTGCTGCTGAATCCCCCTGAGGATTTTTCAATCCTCTGCGGTGAGGACAATTTCCTGTTCACATCCCTTCTCCATGGGGCTCATGGCGGGATCCTGGCTTCAGCGCATCTGGAAACCCGGGAATTCCTTGAGCTTTATGATCTGATCCGGTCCGATCGTCATCAGGAAGCCCTGACAGTCTGGCGAGGGCTCATGCGTTTCATCCCCACACTGTTTGAAGAGCCGAACCCGGCGCCGCTCAAATATTGCCTGCACAAGCTGGGCCTGATCGCATCTGATGAACTGAGACTGCCCCTCCTGCCAATCACCACCGAAACCAAATGGAAACTGAATCAGCATCTGGATGGAATGATCCCTTATTCCGGGGTTGAAGTCGCATGATAAGAACGCTGAGCTGATGCTCGGCGTTTTCTTATTGTGTATCCGATGCCTAACAGTTCTAAGACTCCCGCTTCTAAAGCGGGAGTAGAGAACTGTAGAGGCCCTGGATCCGCTCTACTAAGCTTCAGATGGAGTAGAAACTCCACCTGAAGCCAAGGATCGCTTCATCTCTATTCCATCCATATAAATGTCGATTAAAGTCTTTTTCGGGGTATGAATCATATTGAAAGAGGGTGAGATCATGTCCTTTGAAACGCTCAAAACAATCATAACGGCAGAAGAGCAGGCTGATATGAGGCTGGCTGTCGCTTCATCGGAAGCAAAAAAAATTCTGGCTGAAGCGGAATCAGAAGGCCGCCGCCTAATTCTTACCGCAGAGTCAGAGGCTGAAGAAGCAGTTGAAATCATGATGAACGATGCTGAACTGAAAATCATCGCTGCCTCAAGGGATATATCCTCCCGAACCGCTGAAACCTGCCATGCAATTCGATTGACTGCTCATGAAAAAATGCCTGAAGCGGTCAATCTCGTCATTGAAAGGATTGTGAGAGACTGATGGCCATCATACCAATGAAACGATTAGAGGCTGTTATTCCGAGTGATCAAAGAGTCTACCTGTTCAAAAAACTGATATCCATAGGATGCCTCGAAATCATAGAATCGGATCGGTCCATTATTCTCCCCGAGTGGACTGACAGGCTCAAAGGGATTGATTCGGATCCAACGGATACCCTTGTCCATTCAAACGCGGTAAAAAGGGTTTTATCGTCTATGGATAAATTTTGCAGGGCAAAAGAATCCCCGTTGTTTCCCCAGCTCAGATCGATATCTCTTCAGGAGCTTGACAATCCTGATCTGATTAAACAGACTGTTGAAAAAGCAGAGTTCCTAAACCATATCAATGAAAAGATAGACGCCTGCCATGCTGAGGAGGGACACATCCTCAGCCGCCGTCTTTCACTTGTTCCCTGGAAAAATCTTGATGTGCCTCTAGACCCACCGAATTTCAGGCATGTTTCTGTTCAGTTCGGCGTCTGTCCTGCGAATGCCGATGTTCAGAATATCCAGGACAGGCTTCTTGAAAAGGCACCAGAATCTTCATTGAAGGTTGTCGGCTCTGATAAGGAACAGCTCTATCTTTTACTTCTTGTTCATCGGTCTCAGGAATCTGAGTCTGAGACCATTTTAAAGGACTTCGGATTCACAAGGGTCACTTTCAATGGATTTCACGGTACAGCTACTCAGAACATTGCAGAATGCGACCGTAAAATTTCTGAAATCAACATAAGAAGAAATAGCCTGGAATCAGAATTTTCAGGACTTGGCGAGTTCCGCTCAGACCTCGAGCTTTGTTTTGATGCACTTAATTTCAAAGGACGACAGGAAGAAACATTCTGGGAACTACTTAAAACCTCCCGTACCCTGTTCCTTGAAGGATGGGTACCTGAAGACCGTGTAAATTCTGTTGCAAAAGAACTTACTGCCTCTGGTTGCGCCTACGAATTTTCAGATCCACGGAATGAGGACGAGCCTCCTGTCGCCTTCCAGAGCATAGGCCTGACTGCTCCGTTCAGTATCATTTCTTCCCTGTACGGCACGCCCCGTTATCGCAGTGTCATTGACCCGACACCCTTCATGGCTCCGTTCTTCTTCATCTTCTTCGGGATGATGGTCTCTGACGCAGCCTACGGCATAATACTTGCCCTGACTGCCGTCTGGGTATTAAGGCAGGTAAAGCAGAACAACTTCCTCAGGAAGCTGTTCATTCTGGTTTTTTACTGCGGCATCTCTACCATGCTATGGGGCATCCTCTTCGGCAGCTGGTTCGGTGATATCGTACCCACCGTCTCTAAAATGCTGACAGGAAATCCGATCACCATACGACCCCTATGGTTCGATCCGCTGAAACAACCCATGGATCTGCTGCTTTTCTCATTTGCTCTGGGCGGCATTCAAATTCTGGTCGGGCTGGGACTCTCCGGTTGGAGAAAGATCCGCTCCGGCAGATGGCTTGATGCGGTTTTCGATGTGGGTTTCTGGTATCTGATCCTGATCGGACTGGTCACTGGACTTCTTGACCTGCCCTATGGATTTGAAATGGCTGCTGCGGGAGCTGCCGGCGTTGTTCTGACAGCCGGTCGGAAAGAGAGGAATCCACTCAAGCGGTTCATTATCGGCATCCTTTCATTATACAGTGTCACCGGGTATCTTTCCGACGTCCTGTCATATTCCAGGCTGCTGGCCTTGGGCCTGGCTTCAGCCGTTATTGCCAGTGTCGTCAATGCAATGGGAACTATCGGCGGCAAATCATTGGGAGGAATCATCGCCTTGATTTTCATTTCCATATTCGGTCATCTTTTCAACCTTGCCATCAATCTGGTGGGGGCTTACGTCCATGCCAGCAGGCTTCAGTACGTGGAATTCTTCAGCAAATTCTATGAAGGGGGCGGCAAGCCTTTCAGCCCTTTCGCTGTGGAGACGAAATATGTCCATATTCAGAAGCAGGAATAGGATAAAAACACAAATACATTGATAATTTGCCCTTTTATTATGATTTCATGCTTTTTGAATCTTAAGATCCAATACCATCAAGGAGGTTAGTTTATGGAATGGACGGCATCGATTTTCAATGGTACGACACTGGCAATGCTGGGAGGCGCTCTGGCAGCACTATTGGCGGGAACCGGTTCCGCAATCGGTGTCGGCATGGCCGGCGAGGCTGCTGCCGGCGTTCTTACGGAAGATCCCGGCAAATTCGGCCAAACCCTTCTTCTACAGGCCCTTCCCGGAACACAGGGTATTTATGGTCTGCTTATCGCCTTTCTCATCATGAACAAGATCGGCCTGCTTTCAGGAGAACTTGCAGAAATTACGCTGCAGCAGGGCTTCATGATTTTCATCTCAGCCCTGCCCATTGCCATCGTAGGCTATTTCTCCGCCATTGCACAGGCGCGGGCATCTGTAGCCTCAATCGGCATCATTGCCCGCCGCCCGGAGGAAATCGCCAAGGGGATGACCTATCCGGCCATGGTAGAAACCTACGCCGTCCTATCCCTGTTGGTCTCTTTTCTGATGCTTAACGGTATCCAGGTATAAGGAGGTTCCTTATGGACGGACTGAATCGGATCACTGATCGTATTGCCATTGATGCGGAACAGGAAGCCGCTGAGCTTCTGACCCATGCCAGGGAGGATTCCCATCGAATCCATCTGCATTATCAGAAAGCTGCAGAAGAAAAACGTGAGCACCTGCTAAGCTTGGGCCGTTCTCTCGCTTTGGAAAAGGTTCAGCGCATGTCCTCTGTCGCCGAACTGGATGCCCGAAAAAGCATATTGACGGTCAAGCAGGAGCTGGTTTCAGAGGTTTTCGCCGATGCCATGGAAAAAATCACGGCCATTCCGTCTGAGGAATATCTGGAATTCCTTCTCAGACTGGCCATAAACGCCTGCCTGACAGGTACTGAAGAAATCCTGCTGAATCAAACCGATCGGATGAATCATGGTCCGAATCTTGCTGCTGAAGTCAACGAACGATTGGCACGAGCCGGTAAAACCACATCCCTATCCCTCTCACCTGATACCCGGCCCATATCAGGCGGGCTGATTCTGAAAGACGGTCCCATTGAGACCGACTGCTCTCTGGAAGTCCTAATCAAACAGGCTAAAAACAGACTTACCGGTGAGGTCGCTAAAATACTGTTCGATTCCTGATGGAGGAGGTCTCCTTGAAACCGATCAATGAGATGGATTATCTGTACGCCAGCGGGAGAATCCGGGCATTGGAGGGTCAACTCCTGAACAGGGAGAGAACACAGCGGATGATCGATGCCAAGAGCATGGAAGATGCTGTCAGAGTCCTGTCAGACTGCGGATATGATCCCAACCGCCTGAGTACATTGGAAGAATTGGATCAGATGCTGGAGACCGAACGGATGAATACCTTCGACTCTCTTGAAGCCATCATACCGGACGGCAGGTTTGTGGATTTTTTCAGAGTCCGATATGACTCCCATAATATCAGGGTATTACTGAAAGATCCTGCCTCTTCAGAAGGATCTATAAGGTTGCTGTCGTCTTGTGGCAGAATCAAGGCTGATCCTTTCACCGCAATCATGGAGGAAATGGACCTTCGCGAGTTACCACCCCTGATGAGATCTGCTGTTGAAGATGCCCGGGAAATTCTGGCACGCACCCGAGATCCTCAGCTGATGGACATACTCCTGGACAAGGCTTGCCTGAGGGAAATGCTCCAATTGGCCATCGAGACCGGCAGTCAATTCCTTACCGGCTATGTCCGGCTTATGATTGATGCAGGCAACCTGCGAATCCTGATCCGGACCAAACGGATGGGCAAGGACCGATTTCTTCTGACCCATGCACTGATGTCGGGCGGCAGCCTGTCCCTCAATCAGCTGATTGGGGATGCACTGGAGACAGTTGTTGAGAGTCTTTATGGAAACTCCTTGCTTAAAACAGCGGCACACGCCGGTTTGACGGCATTGCGCACCGATGCCCCGATGACGGAATTTGACCTTAGCTGCGACAATGCGCTGACGGCTTATCTGCGCCCTGTAAAAACCATGGCCTTCGGTTCCCCGCTGGTCATAGCCTATCTTGCTGCCAAGGAATCTGAAATCACCGCTTTGCGTACCATTCTTTCTGGCCGCATGGCCGGACTGTCACCAGAAAGCATCCGAGAAAGGATCCGTGATCATTATGTCTAAGATTGCAGTCATTGGAGACCTTGAAAGCACTCTGGGCTTTAAAGCTCTGGGATTCGAGGTCTATGACGCCACTGATCCCAATGCCGCCAGAACCCTTCTCGATAAGCTGTCGCGAGAGGGATTCGCCATCATTTATCTGACCGAGCAACTGGCCCAGTATCTGCAGGCTGATATCCGAAAATATCAGACTCGGTTTTCACCTGCCATCATACTCATTCCAGGTGCTTCAGGTACCCTGGGCATTGGACAGGGACAAATCCGGACCCTTGTCGAGAAAGCAGTCGGAATGGATATATTCAAAGAAAAAAGCGAGGTTCTCCCATGAATACTGGAAGGATTATCAAGGTGTCTGGTCCATTGGTTGTTGCGGAAGGCCTTCAGGAAGCCAATATGTTCGATGTGGTCAGAGTCGGGTCGAACCGTCTTATCGGCGAAATCATTGAAATGCGGGGAGACCAGGCCTCCATCCAGGTCTATGAGGAGACCGCAGGCCTTGGTCCTGGTGATCCGGTAGAATCTACCGGCGAACCTCTTTCTGTCGAGCTGGGCCCAGGCTTGGTGGGCACCATCTATGACGGAATCCAGCGCCCCCTGGAGGCGATCCGGGCCGCTGCGGGCAGCAATATCCCTCGGGGAATCGAGATCCCCCCCCTTGACCGTCACCGGCTATGGCGCTTCATCCCTGTATTGGAGGCAGGAACCGGTGTAATACCCGGAGATATCCTGGGTCATGTACAGGAAACAGTCCCGGTTGATCACAAGATCCTGGTCCCTCAGGGGGTTTCCGGTATCATTGAAAAAATCCAAACGGGCGAGTTCACAATACTGGATACCATCTGCACCCTCCGTCTTGAGAACGGAGATACTCTTGATCTATCCATGCTTCAAAAATGGCCTGTCCGTAAAGGACGCCCCTTCGTTGAGAAACTCCCTCCAACGATACCAATGCTGACAGGGCAGCGGATCATCGATACGCTGTTTCCGATTGCCAAGGGTGGAACGGCCGCTGTACCAGGCCCCTTCGGCAGCGGTAAGACCGTAGTCCAACATCAGCTGGCTAAATGGTCCGATGTGGATGTGGTGGTCTACATCGGATGCGGTGAAAGGGGCAATGAGATGACCGACGTTCTGCGGGAATTCCCGGAGCTGAAGGACCCAAGGACCGGAGAAAGCCTTATGACACGTACTGTGATGATTGCCAATACCTCCGACATGCCCGTTGCAGCACGTGAAGCATCTGTCTATACGGGTATTACCATTGCAGAGTATTTTCGGGATATGGGATATGCCGTGGCCGTCATCGCCGACTCCACTTCCCGCTGGGCAGAAGCCCTTAGGGAAATGTCCGGCAGGCTTGAAGAAATGCCCGGCGATGAAGGGTACCCCGCATACCTGTCCTCCCGACTGGCGCAGTTTTATGAAAGGTCCGGCCGGGTAATATGCCATGGCAGTGATGAACGGGAAGGCTCCCTGACCGCTATCGGTGCTGTTTCCCCTCCCGGCGGGGACATCTCTGAACCCGTTTCCCAGGCCACCCTTCGTATCGTAAAGGTTTTCTGGGGCCTTGACAGTGTCCTTGCATACCGCAGGCACTTCCCTGCCATCAACTGGCTGAT
>CAZEHS010000042.1:0-23791 GCA_964511875.1 uncultured Peptostreptococcaceae bacterium | reverse complement strand
AAAATTACGGCTCCAGATGATCGTTGCATTCGGAGCCTGTTTTGTGTGGGTTCTGATAGTGTATTATTCGACGCTCCAGAATTCAGGGCGTCGGGATGATCGCAAGTACCTGGACTATTCGGGTTCTGTTCAGCAGATTGAAAAACATGCAGTGGATATGATCACCCTGATGGAAGGGCAGTACGGCAGTACGGAGGTCGCAGAGATGCAGCCGATCCTGGACAGTGTCATCGCGAATCAGGCCGGCACCGCAAAGTACTATATCCTGGACATGTCGGGAAAGGTTCTTGCCAGTAATGACAGGGACCATCCGGAGTTCTTCGATTTTCACAGCCTGGTTCGTGAGGTTCAGACTGAAATGAGCCAGGAGGGGAATTCCGGGCATTACAGCATGCTTCTGTCAATCCAGAGGAATGATCCGATCTGGCTGTTGTATCGTGATGAGCCCCAAGCGGAAATCAAGTACAGGAAAGCTGGAAACCTGGCCGGACTGATGGCTTTGCTGCAAGCCACGGCAGTTTTCATCCTGGTGTTCTATATCCTCACCAAGCGCAAAGTCGGATATATCCAGCGGATTTCTTCAGGGGTTGGAATCATTGCACAGGGAGAGCTTGCTCATCGTGTGCCGGAGGTCGGCAAAGATGAACTGTTCGTTCTTGCAAAATCCATCAATCATATGAGTCATTCCCTAAAGAACCAGATTGAGGCTGAACGAGCTGCAGAACGGAGCAAACAGGAGCTCATTACAAATGTTTCACATGATCTGCGTACTCCGCTTACCTCGGTATTGGGATACCTGAAGCTGGTCATCGATAAGAAATACGATTCACCTGAGCAGATGGAGGATTATCTTCACACGGTTTACAACAAATCAGAAAAACTGAAGATGCTTATTGATGACCTTTTTGAATACACTAAGCTGACTTATTCCGAGGTCGGACTGGAACGGGTGCGGATTTCGCTCAATGAGCTGGTGGAGCAGATGGCGGAGGAATATATCCCGGTGCTGGAGGAGAACCATCTGGTAATGCGGCTGGATCTTCCGTCAGAAGACGCATGGTGCCTGGTGGATCCTCAAAAGCTTCATAGGGTACTGGAGAATCTGCTTTCCAACGCCGTGAAATACAGTGATAAACCAGGAGACATCACGGTGAGGATTATGCCTGAAAACAACGGATTCCACCTGGTGATGGAGAATCCGGCTCAAAATCTGGAAGGTCTTGATCTCAGCCAGATTTTCGATCGTTTTTACCGTCTGGACACATCCCGCTCGTCGGACACCGGCGGCAGCGGACTTGGTTTAGCGATTGCAAAAGGCATTGTTGAGGCTCATGGGGGCACCATAGGTGTCAGCTATGAATCTGAAAGGGTTGCCTTCACAATCTGGCTGCCCGCCGAAGTTTGATTTGAATGGATTTGAATGCTCCTGAATGGGTACAATGACAGAAAGAACTTAAGGGGGCGGACTGATGGGCAAGAATAAGGACAAGAAAGAAGATATCCAGAAGGATAAGATTTCCAAGAAAGCATATGAGAATGAAATTGAAAAGCTCAATATCGAACTGGTCAAACTGCAGGAATGGGTGCGCTACAAGGGCATGAAGGTAGTGATCCTGTTTGAGGGCCGGGATGCCGCAGGTAAGGGCGGCGTCATAAAGCGGATCACAGAACCCCTGAATCCCCGTTATTGCAAAGTGGTCGCTCTTGGAACTCCTACGGAGCGTGAAAAATCCCAGTGGTATTTCCAACGGTATGTATCGAATCTGCCGGCGGCAGGTGAAATGGTCCTTTTCGACCGGAGCTGGTATAACCGGGCAGGTGTGGAAAAGGTCATGGGATTCTGTACCGAAGAGGAATATCAGGAATTCTTGCTTCAAAACCCATCGTTCGAAAACATGCTCATTCGTTCCGGGATAATATTGGTTAAATACTGGTTCAGTGTCAGTGATGAAGAACAGGAACAGCGCTTTGTGGATAGGATGAAAGACCCAACGAAACGCTGGAAACTAAGTCCTATGGATATGGAATCCAGAAAGCATTGGGTTGATTATTCAAGAGCTAAAGATGTTATGTTTGCTCATACCGACACAAAACAATCGCCCTGGTATGTGGTTGATGCAAACATCAAGAAACATGCAAGGATCAACTGCATTACTCATCTATTGAGTTTATTCGATTATGAAGATTTAACACCGGAAGAAATCGAGTTGCCCAAGAAACAGAAGGATGAGAATTATATCAGACCCCCGATGGCCACACAGACATTCGTACCGGATGTCTGCGTAAAGCTGATCAAGGAATCTGATGAATGATACAGATTTCTCTCAACTGATCTCTGTTAATTAGCCTTGTCTTCCATCCATGAGATGAGTTATAATCCATATGTAACGACAAGCAGACGACCTGCATCGGCTGGAAGAATGAATCGATTCTTTCAGCCGATTTTTAATGAGGTGGTTGGAATGAATCGGATAGTTAAAGGATTCTACATAGTTGGTTTAATGGTGGCATCCATTGTCGCACTGGGCATGTTCATTGAATTCAAATCCCTTGAAAGCGTTATCAGGAAGGAAATGCAGACCGTCAATCTGCTTCAGCGCAATTATGTTGCCGGCGAAATAAGCGGCAGACTGATGTCGAAAGCCCAGATAATTGCAGATGCAGCCGGATTCATATCTGGTGAAACGGATGAAGAGCGTATACTCCGATATCTAAAGAAACTGTTGGCAGATAATCCTTCATTTGCTTCCATTTATTTCGGTACGCCTGAGAATACCATGATCAACGCCAGCGGCTGGATTCCGCCCAAGACATTCGATCTCAGAACCCGGCCGTGGTATGTGAAGGCTATTCATGAGAATAGAAGCATTTTTACTGAAGCATTCATGAATGCTTCGAAGGATCGGATGATCGTTACTGTAGCCATGCCTGTCTTCAGTGCCGACAATCGGTTGCTAGGTGTGGTAGCAGGAGATATCGGCATTGAGAACATCCTGGCCATTGTCAAGGATACGCAGATATCCGAAAATGGCTACACTGTAGTGATCGACGCTAAAGGAAATGTGCTGGCCTACCCGTACTCCAACGGATCATCAAAGCCGGAGCCCATAAAGGCATCAGAGATTTCTGAAGATCTGGTCAAGGCCATGACTCAGGAGGACAAGGGAACCGTGCTGATTAACCCGAATGGGGCGGAAGGCTATCTTACCTATCAGCCGATACGTGAGACCGATTGGACTGTTGGAAGTTTCGTGCCGATTGGGGATTATATGGACCATGAAGGCCAGATCCTGCGATTCTTCCTTATGACGGTTGCCTCGGCTATCCTGATCATATTAGTGACGATGCTGCTTCAGAAACGATATGTATTCAGGCCTATTATAGCTCTGGATCAGGATATCCTGAGAATCTCCGCTGAGGGGGAGATCACGTACCGTTTGCCTGTCGATCAACGGGACCCTTTTGCGATCCTTAGAAAATCGGTTAATGGGACGTTGGAAAAGACTCAGAGCTTTTTTGAACGGATGGAGGAACACAAATCAGATCTGACGGCAGCCAATGATGAACTTGAGGCCAGTCTTCAGCAGCTGGCAGCCAACGAGAGCGAACTGCGAAATCAGCATAATTCGCTGAAGGAGAGCCAGGAAGCGCTGAGCGTCAGCGAAAAGAGGAATCGGGCCATCGTCAATGCTTTGCCGGACCTGGTCTTTATATTTGATTCAGAGGGCGTATTCCTGGACTGCCAGGTCAGCGACGAGTCTATGCTGCTGTATCGGAAATCGGATTTCCTGGGGAAACGGCTGGCTGATATCATGCCTGAGACCATTGCATCAGCTGGGATGTCTGCAATTGCAGCGGCGCTTCGGGAGGATTCCCTTCAGACCTTTGAATACAGTCTGGAAATGAAGGACGAAATCAATCATTTTGAAATGCGGGTTGTGAAAAGCGGGTCGGACGAGGTAGTTGCTATCACAAGGAACATTACAGAACAGAAGAACAATCACCATCATATAGAATATCTCAGCTATCATGACCAGTTGACAGGTCTGTATAACCGACGTTTTTTCGAAGAGGAGCTCAGCCGTCTGGATACGGAACGGAATATGCCCTTTACAATGATGATGCTGGATGTCAATGGTCTGAAGCTTACCAACGATGCTTTCGGCCACCTGACTGGCGATGAGCTGTTGAAACGGGTAGCGGGAATCCTGAAAAAAGAAAGCAGAGGGGACGATATAGTCGCAAGAATCGGTGGTGACGAATTTGTCATTCTGTTGCCGAAGACAACGTCTGAAGATACCACTCGGATTGTAAACCGGATCATGCTGGCAACGAGCAGCGAATACATCGATAACGTTGTCATTTCTGTGTCGGTGGGATGGGCCACAAAGACATCATTTGATCAAATGATGAAGGATATCTTTACTAAAGCAGAAGAGCATATGTACAGAAAAAAACTGGCGGAAAGTCAGAGCATGCGAAATGAAACAATCAAGGTTATCCTGAGGACCCTGAACGAAAAGAATGAACGGGAGCGCATTCATTCCGATAAGGTCAGTTCCCTGAGTAAGGGAATCGGTATTGCCATGGGGTTGGACTACGATGCGATAAAGCAGATAGAAACCGCAGGATTGATGCATGATATTGGAAAAATCGCTATCGATAAGAATCTGCTTAATAAGCCGGGGGCACTGACATCTTTGGAATATGAAGAGATTCAGAAGCATCCGGAGGTCGGGTATCAGATCCTTAAATCCGTTGATGCATACTCACCACTGGCGGAAACCGTTTTGTCGCATCACGAAAAATGGGATGGAAGCGGGTATCCACGTGGCCTTCAGGGAAATGCCATCCCATTGTTCGCGAGGATCATCGCGGTGGCAGATGCCTATGAGGCCATGACTTCAGACAGACCCTACAGAGCAGGCTTGAAAAAGACAGATGCACTTGAGGAACTGAAGGCGTTTGCCGGGATCCAATTCGATCCGGAAATCGTGAAAATCCTGATTGGGCTGGAAAACGTAGGATGATGATCGTGTTATTTAGCCAAAGTACTCTGAAATTGAAGCTGCGGCAACATCAACCATCTCAATGATCTCTTTTTCATTGATGACATACGGAGGCATGAAGTAAAGCACATTACCAAGGGGGCGCAGCAGCACCCCCTTTTTTAGTGCGTTCCTGTAAATCTGGTAGCCGACGCGCAGCTTCCAATCGAACGGTTCCTTGCTTATACGGTCTGATACGAGTTCCACAGCGCCGATCATGCCGATCTGGCGAAATTCGCCCACCTGGGGTATGCTTAGCAGCCTCTCGTTCACGGCGCTTCGGATCTGAGCCGATTTGATCCGGTTGGCTTCGACGATCCTTTCATCCTCAAAAATTTTAAGGGTTTCAACCGCAACAGCGCAGCCCAGGGGATTGCCTGAATAACTGTGGCTATGCAGGAAAGCTCTCATCGAGTCATAGTCATCGTAAAACCCGTCATATATACGTTCAGTCATAAGAACAAGGGAGAGCGGCATGTATCCGGCGGTGAGTCCCTTGGAAAGGCACATGATGTCCGGGCTGATACCGGCGTGCTCGCAGGCGAACATGGTTCCGGTCCGCCCGAATCCCACGGCGATTTCATCAGCTATCAGATGGATGTCGTATCTGTCGCAGGCTTCCCGGAGCTTTTTAAGGTAGACCGGTGAGTAGATTTTCATTCCTGCAGCACACTGGACCATGGGTTCGATTATGATGGCAGACAGCTCGTGGGCGTGTTCGGCAAGGGCTGCTTCGGCCCCTTCGAAACACTGGGCCTGGCAGATATCCCGGGTGTTTCCGTATTTGCATCGGTAACAGTTCGGGCTTTCAATGCGCAGGGTATCCAGCAGCAGCGGGTGAAACACCTTGTTGTATAGCTCCACACCGCCGACGGCCAGGGCGCCCAGAGTTTCCCCGTGATAGGCGTCAGTCAGGGCTGCAAAGCGTATTTTTCCGGTTTTTCCTGACTGCTGACGATACTGGAAGCTGAGCTTGAGGGCGATTTCAACTGCGGAGGAGCCGTTGTCGCCGAAAAATACACGGTTAAGTCCCTTAGGGGCAAGCTGCGTGATCCGCTGTGCCAGTTCAATGGCAGGCTCATGGGTGAAGTTGGCGAATATCACATGTTCCAGAGTGTTGGCCTGACGGCAGAGGGCATCGTTGATGCGCTGGTTTGAATGACCGAAAAGATTCACCCACCAGGAGGATACAGCGTCCAGGTAACGATTGCCCTCCGTATCAGTCAGGTAAACGCCCTTGCCGCTCTGCACAACGATAGGCGGAAAGGCTTCGTAATCCTTCATCTGGGAGCAGGGGTGCCAAATATGCTTTAGATCTTTTTCCTGAAGTGCCTGTGTCTTATTCAGCATGGAGGCTCCTTTAGTATCAGCCGAAAAGCCCGTCAAGGCCGTTGTAATAGAGGCTGTTTATGAATTCACTTCGAAAGAGTGTGTTTGGATCTTCCGAATGGATTGTTTCAATCCGGTTGAGGACTGCGAGTACTGGAAGGCCGGTCATTTCCTTGATGACTGCGATATTGTCCTTTTCATGGGATTTGCCGGTGAAGCCGTTAAAGATCAGCGCCCGGAGGTCGATGCCATGACTGCGGGCATATTCTACGGTCAGCAGGGTGTGGTTGATCGTACCCACACCGGTCCGGGCAACAAGCAGGACCGGTATGTCCATGGCCCGTATCATATCGGCTGCCATGAAGGAATTACGGACGATGGGCACCGCTATCCCACCTGCGCCCTCGATAACGGTATAATCGTGCCGGTCCAGAAGACGGCGCAAGGTTGAAATTATCAGGTACGGATCGATGGTGATGTGTTCCTGTTCCGATGCAAGGTGCGGGGATACCGGGCTTTTGAAGCCGTAGGAACAGTGGATCCTATCCGGAGGCAGCAGGGAAGTATGTCCGATGAAATCCGTATCCGTCAGAGCAGGGGAGCCGTCCTCCAGCTCTATTCCGCTTTGAACAGGCTTATAGTAGGCAACGTCTCTGCCATTCTTATTCAGGATATAAGCCACCGCCGCCGATACGAAGGTTTTCCCCACATCCGTATCCGTACCAATTATAAAAATACCACGCCCCATACGAAAACACCTCACTTTGCAATGAACTGGAATTTTAACGCTGAAAACGCCGAACACGCTGAGAAATCTGACATAGTTTTTTAATTCACTTTCAGCGTTTTCGGCGTGTTCGGCGTTAAAAAGCGCTTTTTTTCCGCATCTGTGACATCAACGGATGATAAATTGATCTAGGCTATCCTATACCCTGCCCGTGTAAGCATGGCCTTATCCTCCGAAACCTTGCTGCCCAGGGTGGTGAGGAAATCGCCGACCAGTGCGGCGTTCACTCCGGCGCTGAACCCTTTTTCCTGATACTCGCCCAGGGCAGTTCGGCCACCTGCGTATCGGATTTTGGCATCGGGAAGCAGCAGCCGGAAAACAGCCATTGTCTTTAGTATCTCCATGGGCTTCAACTGCTCAAGATGCCCGAAGGGGGTGCCGGGGATGGGGTTGAGGACATTGACGGGAACCGATTTTATATCCATGGATCTCAGCTCGATTGCCATTTCAATCCGGTCACTGGGAGTTTCACCCATGCCGATGATGCCCCCGCTGCAGACATCCATTCCGGCGGCAATGGTATTACGGATTGTAGAAATACGGTCATCATAGGTGTGAGTTGTGCAGATTTCAGAATAGTAACGGCGGCTGGTCTCAACGTTGTGATGGTACATTTCAACCCCTGCTTCCTTCAGGGCCAGCGCCTGCTCGGTGGTCAGGATCCCGTGGGATGCACACAGGTGGAGGGTGGTATCCTTTCTCAAGCGCCTGTAGATGGCGGTAAGGGCGTCCAGTTCCTTTTCGCTTTCGATGCCACGGCCGCTGGTGACAAGTGAAAACCTGTGAACCCCTTGTTCCTGAACCTCCATAGCCTTGCTGAGGATGTCCTCGTAGCACAGGAGATCATATTCGCTTACACCGCTGCTGTAGAAGACCGATTGTGCGCAGTATTTGCAGTTTTCGCTGCACCGGCCGGACTTTGCATTGATGATCGAGCAGAGATCAGCGCTGTTGCCTGCAAAACGGCTGCGTACCTGGTCTGCTGCGCTGAACAGGGCCTCAAGGCTTTCCGTATCGGTTCCGGGTATGGAGATCAGAGCCATCCCGACCTCGTAAGACATCCGTGCTCCGTCTAAAACCTTCTCTTTCAGTGTTTCAATCAGGCGGATGGTATCTGTTCCGTTCTCGTTGAAGTTCATTGGGATCTCCCTGTTGTTTTTCAGGCTGAAGTAAAGGCAGTGGTAGGTGGCGTAAACCTGATTCTTATGATTATCCATATAGGTTGAGTCGTAAATTTCCATGGCCCGGTCGATCAGTCCGGGGACAATCTGCTTGTTGTCGGCCAGGCTGTTATTGGCACCGATCCTCTTGACGGAGGACAGGAAATCAAGACAGCTGCCGAAATGCTCCGTCTGCAGTGACTCTGAGGATTCAACCTTTACCGGACCGACGGCCAGGCAGAGCTTTTCAAGTGCTGCCCCAGTGGGGAAAGATTGTCCCGGCGTAAGTGCTTCGGTGATGCCCATGGTCTGTCTGGCATGGGCATATGCCTGATGAAGCTCTCTGAAGGTTTCACTCCCGAAGGTTGAAAAGCAAAGGAGGCCGTTATCCGTCAGACCGCTCAGCAGCCGGGCCAGTGTTTTTTCGAGATGGTTGAACCACTGGAAGGTCGCATTTGAAATGATAAGGTCGTATTTGCGCTCAAGGGGCATTTCCTCTGCATCGGCACATAGGAATGTGATGCTGCTGTTTCCCAGCCGGTCTGATGCGTAGGCGATCATTCCGTCGGCGATATCCACTGCGGTGATCCGGGCGGATGGAAAAGCCCCTGTCAGCAGCTCGGTCATATGGCCGGTTCCGCAGCCGATTTCAAGGATTTCTTTGAAATACCTTCCTTCCGATTGGATCATTTCAACCAGAGCGGCTGCCATAACCTTCTGCACGGCTGCGTACCGATCATATTGCCGGGCGTTCCGGCTGAAGCGCCTTTTAAGCTTTTCCTTATCGATCATTTCCTGTCTCCTTGTCTAGTGTACTAGGCGCCGAACCGGCGTATTTCCTCTATGCAATCTGCCATGCGGGTCATGAACGGGCCGTGGCCGGTATCCTTCAGGGCCGTAAAGCGGCAATCAGGCAGGGCAGATGCGGCAAGTCGTGCCCCTTCAATGGGGCAGATCAGATCATTGCTTCCATGGAGCCAGAGCACCGGGATGTCCACCTCCTTCAGCCTATGGCTAAGATCGGTCCCCATCAGGTATTCAAGGCCCCCTGCCAATGGACTGAAGGGGTCACTTAAGTCCGTTACATTGCAATCCATCGAATATCCCTCAGCCCGTTCCGCCTGTGTGAAAATCCGCTGATAAAATGTGTTCAGTGTTGACTGGGCATCCTGACGGAGATGGGAGATCATCGCTTCTATATCCCGTTTGGGCCAGCCAAGGGCAGGATCCTCCGATGCAAAGGCCTTGGTCCCGGATAGGATCACCAGGAAATCAGGCTTGTAAGGCAGATAGTGGAACAGATCAAGAGCAAGGACAGATCCCATGGACCAGCTGATCAGAACGTATTTGGGCTTTCGGCCGGTACAGAGCTGTTCAAGTGCTCTGTTCAGCCGTTCCTTACACGAAGGTAGACCGGATTCCGTTTTCCAGGAAAGGATATGCACATTGTCAGGACTCACGGCCTCCGACAGGGCCAGCTCACTGGCAAAGCTCTGCCATATCCGGGAATCGGCGGCCCAGCCGTTCAGTATGAAATAGTGTGTATCCATGGTTACCTCGCTGAATTTACAGATTCATCAATCAGTCCCAGTGCCCTGGCGTGATAGGTGAGCCTGTCCATCAGGATTTCGGTATCTTCCTGAGTATGGCTGGCCGTAAGGGTGATCCGGAGCCTTCCTTTTCCCTTGGGAACGGTAGGGGGGCGGATGGATGGGATGAAGATGCCGTCCTCAAGGAGCAGAGCCGCCAAACGGGTGGTGATGCCTGCCTCGCCTGTGATGACCGGAAGTATGGGGGTATGGGAGTCAGCAACATCAAAACCAACTTGTATGAGACGGGTTTTTAGATGTAAGGAAAGCTCGGCCAGATGGCTTCTGCGCCAGGGCTCCGCCTCAATGATTTCAAGAGCCCGAATGGCACAGGCGGCAACATGGGGCGGGAGTGCTGTCGTGTAGATGAAGCTTCGGGAGTGGTTCCGCAGATAATCAACCATCGTATGGCTGCCGGCGATAAAGCCCCCTGCTGCCGGAATCCCCTTGCTCAGGGTGCCCATTTGTAAATCTACCGAATCCTTAAGGTTGAAATGGGAAACACTGCCCATTCCGTCGGCACCCAGGACGCCCATGCCGTGGGCATCGTCAACCATCACCAGGGCTTTGTAGGATCGGGCCAGTTGGCAGATCTGCGGAAGGGGGGCGATATCGCCGTCCATGCTGAAAACCCCGTCGGTAACGATCAGTTTCATGGGGTTGTCGTCAGCAGCCAGTCTGTTTTCAAGATCCTCCATACTGTTGTGGCGATACCGTGAAAGCCGCGCACCACTGAGAAGAATACCGTCCACAATGCTGGCATGATTGAATCTGTCGCCAAATATAGTCCAATCCTTGCTGCAGATCGCAGAAATAGTCCCAAGATTCGCTGTATAACCGGAATTGAAGAGAAGGCACGCTTCAGTGCCCTTACAACGGGCAAGCCGGGATTCCAGCTCCTGATGGAGGGAAAAGGAGCCAGTTGTAAGCCGGGAACCCCCGCTGCCGGTTCCGTACCGTTCAAGGGCCTGAACTCCGGCTTCGATGATCCTGCTGTCAGCGCTCAGTCCCAGATAGTCGTTGGAACCGAACACAAGCGTTCTATTCCCATTGACCGTTGCCCGTGGCCCGGTAACGGAATCAAGCACCATATGTGTTTCTCTATAGTGACCTGTCGCTCTGAGGTTCCGGGAGCTGTCCTTGAAATATCCGTTATAGTCCATGGGGGCAGTCCTCCTATACTGATAATTTAAAGCACCGGACATTCGATGTCAACCAGAATAAATTAAATGGTTTACAATCAAGACGAACCGTCTGTATAATGGAGCATATGAAGATGTTATAGGAGGAACCTATATGGCTTATGAGATAATCAGTGAGACAATTGCGGCAATTACCGGCATTCCGAAGGATGAAATCCTTCAGGAAAGCCACTTGATGAACGAACTCGATGTAGATTCACTGGATATGGCACAGATCACTCTGGCTGTTGAAAATCACTTCAAAATCGACATCACCGATGCAGAAGCGGCTGAAATTGGAACCGTTCAGGACCTGATCGATGTGGTTGAATCAAGGCTGGGGAATTTGAAATGAGCAATTGCGGAGCAAGACGTGTCGTGGTGACAGGACTCGGTGCAGTTACTCCTATCGGCCTCAGTGCACCTGAATTTTTTGCCAGTGCACTGAAAGGAACATGCGGCATCGATTTTATCCGCTCATTCGATGTGACCATGGCGAAAGTAAAGATAGCGGCAGAGGTGAAAGCGTTTGACGCCGTCGCACTGTTCGGCCGTAAAATGGCAAGCCGGATGGACCGTTATACCCAGCTCGGTATGGCCGCCGCCCAGGAGGCTTTCGATGATGCTGGGCTGGTGAAGGAAAATCTGGACTGCTGGCGGTTCGGTGTGGTTGCTGGAACCGGTGTGGGCGGATATAACACCTGCCTTGAGGAAAGCGGCAATCTGTTTTCCGGCGGATTGAACACTGTCAGCCCCCTCCTTGTGCCGAAATCCCTGCCCAACATTCTGGCGGGGAACCTGGCCATCGCCTATGGCGCAAAGGGGAGCGTCTCGGCATCGGTCACCGCCTGTGCTGCCGGAACGGATGCCATTGGAACGGCATTCAGACTCATTAGCTGGAATGAGGCGGATGTGATGATTGCCGGTGCAGCGGAAGCATGCATAAACCCTCTGATGCTGGCTGGCTTCACAAACCTGAATGCGCTCAATGAATCCAACGACCCCAATAGGGCTTCCATCCCGTTTGATGCCGACCGGAGCGGCTTTGTTATGGGCGAAGGGGCTGGGATGATGATCCTTGAATCCCTCGATCATGCTCTGAAACGGAACGCACGGATCTATGCTGAAATGGCCGGATACGGCTCAAGCTGTGACGCGTATCATCTGGTAGCGCCGAATCCGGACTGTTCATCCAGTGCAGTGTCAATGACAAAAGCCTTGAATCAGGCGGGATTGAGGCCTGAGGAAATCGCTCATATAAATGCTCACGGCACATCGACACCGCTGAACGACAGGCTTGAAACGGAAGCAATGAAGCGGGTGTTCGGCTCCCATGCTGGCAGGATTCCCATAAACTCCACCAAATCCATGATTGGACACTTGATTGGAGCGGCAGGGGCCGTGGAAGCGGTTGCTGTGATCAAATCCTTGGAGCAGGGGAGAATCCACCCCACAATCGGATTTCAGAACCGTGATCCCGAATGCGATCTGGATTATACCGTACTGGGTGCCCGGAGTATCGATCTCCCTGCGGTCATGTCCAATTCCTTCGGATTCGGCGGGCATAATGCAACGCTTTTGTTCAAGGTCTGGAAAGAGTAGCACGATGAAGCCCCCTCAACCGCGTGTATCGCGCAGCCGAGGGGGCTTCTGTGTTTAAGGGTTTCAGGTGTGTTTCTAACGCTTTCGCGCACCGGCTTTTGAACCGCTGTTCATGTTGCCATAACTCTTCTTAGGTGCCGGCCGGGTGCTGGTGCCGTCCTTATAGCCGCCCTCGCTTCGCGCGCCGGAACGGGCAGGTTTTGCTCTGCCTGAATCCGGTTTGGCTGCTCGCGGGGGAGACTGGTGCAGCCGTACGGTTTCTGCCTTCGGAGCGGATCTCTCAGAACGGGCAGCCTCGGGCTTGGAAACCACAGGGCCCTTCTTAGGATTGAATCCCTTACGGTCCGGTGTCCCTTTTTTATCCGCGGCGGGCACGCTCTTATTGAAGCGGCCTTTGCCGATGGGACCTTTATCTCGGGCGTTGCCGCTGCGATCCAGATGCTTTGGCAGCTTCTTTCGGGGCTCTTCATGAATGTGATCGCCTGGCATCCTGCTCTTGGAGAGGGTCATCCCGATGCCGCGTTCGATATCCAAAAGATTCATGCGGTCGGTAGGGGCGGCAAAAGTGATGGAAACGCCTGTATTACCGGCCCTTCCGGTCCGGCCGATCCGGTGGATGTAGCTTTCGGCATCTCCGGCAACGTCATAATTGAATACATGGGTGATGCCATCGATGTCCAGACCGCGGGCTGCTACATCTGTCGCAACCAATAATTGGACAGCACCGGTTCTGAAAAGCTTCATAACCCGCTCCCGTTTGCTCTGAGTCAGGTCGCCGTGTAGTTCATCACACTTGAAACCTTCTTCGTGGAGTGCCTGCAGCAGTGCAGAGACTCTTCGCTTTGTCCGGCAGAATATGATCGCCATATAAGGATTAGTTTCCCTAAGGGTTGCGATCAGGGCGTCCTGTCGATTACGGTCGGTTGTCTCAATGACCTTTTGTTGGATGCTCTTTAGTGTGATCTGTTCGGATTTTATCGAGATGGGCACTGGTACGTTCATGAACCGGTTTGCCAGCAGCTTGATCTGATGGGGCATGGTAGCTGAAAAACACAGGGTCTGTCGCTTTTTCGGGGTCTGGCTGATGATGGCTTCCACATCCGGAAGAAATCCCATGTGAAGCATTTGGTCCGCTTCATCCAATACAAGGTAGCGGATATGGTTCAGAGCGATGTTCTTGCGTCGCATATGATCCAGAATCCTGCCGGGGGTGCCGATGACCAGGTGGATATTGCCCTTCAGCTTGCGCGTCTGGGATTCGATATCCTGACCGCCATAGGCTGCGAGAATGTTGAGTTTCTTAAAATGAGTCAGTTTTCGGGCCTCCGCCGTGATCTGGATTGCCAGCTCCCGGGTAGGCGTGATGATCAGTCCCTGGATTCCCATGATTTCGGGATCATTCGTATCAAAAAGGGGCAGCAGAAACGCCAGTGTTTTACCGGTTCCAGTCTGAGCCTGCGCAATGATATCCTTGCCGTCGTAAGCAGCAGGAATCGCCTGTGTCTGAACTGGGGTTGGGATGTCAATCCGTTGCTGCGTAAGGGCTTCGCAAAGTTCATCACTTACGCCCAAATGCGCAAAATTATGTTTCTTAAATGTGCTTTCTTTCATTCAGTCGGTTCCTTCTTTCATTTATAAGAGGTAAATCCTCAGAGTCGTCCGTTGGTCGTAGCTTTCAGTATACCATGCAATGGGGGGCGATTGGAACAGGTCTTTGGCGGATTAACGAAAATACTTAATCCGTTTTGGTGATTCTGCCGATGCGAACTTGATTTGAATTCGGTATGATAGTCTGGAAGCAAGTATAGAAATCAACAAAATGTGAAATAAAACCTTTTTCCATCTGTGACATCTGTGGCAAAAGGTTTACATCATTTACATTTACTAATAGGAGGAAATACGATGGCAGGGGTTAAGCTGACGAATATCAATAAGAGGTATGAAAATGGTTTTCATGCAGTCAAGGATGTCAATTTGGATATTGCTGACAAAGAGTTCATGGTTCTGGTAGGCCCTTCCGGATGCGGGAAAACAACGACCCTCCGGATGATTGCAGGACTGGAAAGCATAAGCGACGGAGAGCTTCTGATCGGCGATGCGAAAATGAATGATGTTTCCCCAAAAGATAGGGATATCGCAATGGTATTCCAGAATTATGCCCTGTATCCGCATATGACAGTTTATGAGAATATGGCATTCGGCCTCAAGCTGCGGAAACGACCCAAACAGGAAATCGATGATCGTGTGAGAAAAGCGGCTGCGATCCTGGGCATTGAAGAAATGCTTGTTCGAAAGCCCAAGGAGCTCTCAGGCGGACAGCGTCAGCGAGTTGCACTGGGGAGGGCAATCGTACGGCATCCTCAGGTTTTCCTGATGGATGAGCCGCTTTCCAACCTGGACGCCAAACTGCGGGTGCAGATGCGTGCAGAACTCATCAAACTCCACTATGATCTGGGAACCACTTTTGTCTATGTGACCCATGACCAGATTGAGGCTATGACAATGGGAACTCGAATCTGTGTCATGAACAAGGGCGTTATCCAGCAGATAGCCACTCCTAATGAGATATACAACCATCCGGCGAATCTTTTCGTAGCCGGTTTCATAGGATCTCCAGCCATGAATACCATGGAAATAACACTGAAAGACCTTAACGGTAAAGCCGCCATTCAGGTGAACGAATCCACTCTGATGTGTCAGAAGCCTGATTTTGAAAAGGCAAGATGGGAGAAATTCATCGGAAAGCCCCTTGTGCTGGGAATTCGCCCGGAGGATATCGCTCTGTGCAACGAAGGGGATGACGGTGCCCTGGCTGGGCGGGTAGATGTTACCGAATTCATGGGTGCTGAACTCTTCATAACCATTGCGGTAAAGGATACTACTCTGGTTGCGAAAGTAAGGCCTGAACAGGATGTAAAGATGGGGGACAGCATCTGGTTCCGCTTTGATCCTACCCGGATTCATCTGTTTGACAAAGAAACTGAAAACGCGTTATGATGACTGAAAGAGGCAGGGTCTGACAGGTCCTGAGTCAGTAGCGGAGCTGGAACCGAGAGGTCTCAGCTTCGCTTGTCTATGCGGGAGGGTCATATGGGCAATGAAAAAGGAAAGACCCCGATCGGACGGGTTTTAGAGAGTCTGCCTGGAGATACAGTGCTGGTTACTCTCGATGGGACCTTGTTAGCCAGGAAATGCAGTTCATATGACTGTCGGTTTTCCGAATGGCCTTATGTTTCATTGTTCAGCGGAACGGGCAAAGCCTGCAGATTGTACTGGAAGGTGCCGGGCGGCTATGATCCGGCTCTGACTGTGGGACCTCTGGAACTTTTACTGGGTGATCTGGTCACAGTCAACCCGGAGTACTGGTTGAAACGCCTTCTTGTGGAACCTGCCGACTCCATGGATTTCCTGTCAATACCCCAAGAGGTTCGGAACACCATACCGCTTAAGCTGAGTGCCCTGAAGATAAGGGAAGGCGCGGAGGCGGAAGCGCAGGGAGCGCTGCAGGTTCTTCTGCCCTATATGAAAACCTACGTTTTATCAGCCGGATTCATGTTTCTTAAACTCCATTCGGATCAGGAGACAGCTGATGACTGGTCAGAATCGATCATAGCACTGCTGTCTGAAGAACTGATGATGGATCCCCTGATGATCCATGGTGAGGAAGTATTGGACCTGAGGATGCTCCATGCTCATGCTTCAGCGCTTAGACAGCTCAGTGAAATCCTCTATAAAAAAGGATTCAGAGGAGTACACTCACTGTTGAATTATCTTCCGGAACTTGCTGTCGGCAAAGTGGTTGAAAATCCAGTTCCACTTATAAATGACCTGAGCCGTATCATTGAACCGGTTCTGAGAGATCAGGATCTTTGCCAGACCGCCTCAGAATTCATCAGGAACAACCTCAATATCTCAGAAACAGCTCAGATTCTGTTCCTGCACCGCAATACCCTGGTATACAGACTCGGCAAGATTGAAAAGCTCACAGGTCTGGATCTGAAGCGTTCAGATCAGGCAATGGCTTTCATACTGCTCAAGGCGGCCAGAGAAGGGGATTCGAACTGCTGACAACTGACAGGGGCGCCGCAATCAATTTCAATTGATCGCGGCGCCCCTGTTCATCACTGCATCATCATCCACCTGATTGAAACCAGGACTGCGATATGTATCGGATAGAACCAGTAACCGACCCACCGGTTGAGCTTGAACTTTCCGGGGCGGTTCTCAAATATCCAGATCAAGGGCAGGGTGACGATGCTGCGGGCCTGAAAAAACACACTGCTGAGAGACGGCAATCTTTCAAGTGACCAAAGTGCTGCATATCCGACAGCTCCAGGATCGGACCAGAAACCTGCCAGAGCCTTGATACCTGCATAGCCTGATGCTGAATTGCTGATATCCCAAAGGGCCTTCATCTCAACAGCGTGAAACAGGGAAATGCCCATATAGGCCAGGGTCAGGCCGGTCGGATTTTTTCTGAACAGGTAAAAAACAACGAACATAAGCTGCCCATAGGTTCCATAGGAAAACAGGAATTCAGGCTCCCAGGCATTCAGCAGGTCAGGTGCGATTATCAGAGTCAATGATGCCCCAATCCAGAAAAATGATGGAATAATACTTCGGGGGGACTTTTCAAGGGTGTCGCTGAGTGAGGATATTGCTCTCTCAACAGCAAAAAGCAGCAGGACTCCGGAAAAAAGCTGGAATATGATATTGATATGCAGCGGGTTGATTGAGATATTCGGATTCAGGAACATATATGGAGCCTGTGAAACGCATCCGAATATAAAAAGCCTCATGGCGTATCTGGAACGGCTGGATGTGTGAACAAAACCTTCTACCAATTGCCAGCTGAAGATTGGAAAGGCTATGCGCCCGATGGTCCGCCAGATTAACTGGTCCGGGAAAAAAATGGCTCCGATGTGATCGATCAGCATGGTGACCAGTGCAATTATTTTCAATATGTCGTTACGATGAGTCAGGCTGGATTCAATGGGCTGCATGGACGGTTCTGTCATTGGAAGCTCCTTATGGATGGATTCATCCGATGCCTAACAGTTCTAAGACCCCGCTTCTAAAGCGGGAGTGGAGAACTGTAAAGGCCCTGGATCAGTTAAACTAAGCATCAGATGGAGTAGAAACTCCACCTGATGCAAAGATTAGCTTCATATGTTAATTCGACACTTTGGGGACTTGCACCTTTTTTTCGTTCGCCTTGCTGGGCTATGGCGTTGGCAGGAGAGCAAATTCGGCTTTCGTCTGTTTTTATGGTATAATTAGAGACGCTTGTGATGTCTATAACCGTAACCGGTTCTGAATATATTGGAGGAACTTATGAAAGCCTGGCTTAAAAGAATAAGTGATACACCCATCTTTAAGACCCTGATTATTTCCATGATTGCTGTGGCATATCTGGAACTTTTCATCCGGGGTGACGTGCTTAATACGATAACCTGGATCTGGACCCACCCTCATATGCTCCTGATGAATGGTATTGCAGTAATGGGGATCGTCCTGCTGATCCATGGTCTGGTTAACCGTTGGCGCATAACAGCAACCTGCTCCATGATCCTCATTTATCTTTATGGGATGATCAATTCCGTGAAATTCAAAACCCTGGGACAATATTTGTATCCCTGGGACAGCAGTTTCGTAAGCGAACTTGGCGGGGTTTCTAAGAATCTGGTTAACCTGGATTTTTCAAAACCGCTTCTGTTCCTGGTTCTTGGAATCGTACTATTGATATATTTCCTGCGTCGCGATACTTTCAAAGGATTGGATCTGAAATTGAAAGCCGCCCAGCGGATGATCGCCCTCAGTCTGGCGGTAATCTCCATCGGCGCCTTGGTTTACCATAAGGAATGGAAGCTTGATTCCGGCCTTGAAGTCCTTGGGGTACAGAACTATGCCTGGGCGCCGGTCCAAAGCTACCAGAGTAACGGGTCCGTACTGGCCTATCTGATTAACACCCGGATGAATGTTGTTGAAAAGCCGCAAAATTACAGTAAGGAACAGATTGCAGCAGTTGTGGAAGACATATCTGCAGAGTATACAGCTGATAACAAAGCCCGTACCGGACAGGATGGGGTTAAGCCCAATATAATCGTGGTCATGAGCGAGGCTCTATGGGATCCAAATCAGCTTACAAAGATTCAGTTCAGTCAGGATCCTATGAAAAATCTCAATAAGGCCAAAAAATCCAACTTCGTATCACCAACCTTCGGAGGATATACGAGTAACGTGGAATTCGAATTTCTGACGGGGATGACCATGATGTTCCTGCCTCCATCCTCAGTACCGTATCAGCATTTCATCAAGAAATCCATGCCCTCGCTTCCCAGCGAGCTGAAAAAAAACGGCTATGCCACTGTTGCCGTTCATCCCTATCACCCATGGTTTTGGGAGCGCGACAAGGTATACCCACTCCTGGGATTTGATGAATTCATCGCTGAGGACGGTTTTGCCGATGCGAAGACAAAAGGATACTATGTTTCTGATGACAGTGTCATGGATAAGGTCATCGGAAAGATCGAATCAACTGAAGAGCCGCTTTTTATGTTCGCAGTGACCATGCAGAACCATGGTCCTTATAATGATGACCGTTATAATGGAACCGAACTGCAGATTACCGGACAGGATCCGGCTATGAAAGAACAGATACTGGATACTTATACTCAGGGTGTTCTTGACGCAGACAAGGCCTTTAAAAAGTTGACGGACTATGTTGACGACTCCGATGAACCGACTCTGGTCATTGAATTCGGAGATCATCTGCCCAGTTTGGGAGAAAACTTTGAAATGTATCATAAATACGGCTATATCCGTGAAGGGGTGACAACCTACGAGGACATGACCACGGATGAGCAGCTGAAAATCCGTAGTACCCAGCTCAGTGCCTACTCCAATGATAAGGATCTCGTATTGCCCGGATACGTAAGTCCATCCATGCTTTCCGCCCGAATCCTGGATTATTCAGGTTCAGAAATGGGCGATTATTACAAGATGCTCTTTGGTCTGTCCAATAAGTTCACATGCATTTACGGGCAGAATATCATCGATAATAATGGGGTTATGGCTCAGATGGATACGAAGACTGCAAAAGAATACTGGCAGCTGCAGTATGACCTGCTGGTCGGGAAACAATACTTCAACGAAATAGAAGCCGCAAAAGAACGTGAAAATGCACCTATTTTGGGACTGAAACATTAGAGAGGACATAATCATGAATTATGAAGGAAGCATATACAGGCCCCCAAGCGAGGCATCCAGCCTGATTGTCCAGGCTACCGTTGGATGCTCCCACAACAAATGTCTTTTTTGTACGATGTACAAGGACAAGCAGTTCAGGATCAGACCCCTTGATGAGATCCTAAGGGATCTCGAATGGGGCTTCGAGAGATATGGCGCATCCATTGAACGGATTTTCCTTGCCGACGGTGATGCGCTGATCATGAAGACCGCTGATCTTCTCGCCATTTTCAATCGTTGCAATCAGCTTTTTACGGGGCTGAAACGGATTGGCGTTTATGGATCTCCTCAGTCGATTCTGAGAAAATCCGCTGCGGATCTTGATGCTTTGAAAAACGCCGGCCTCGGAATCATCTACCTGGGTATAGAATCCGGCAGCGATACCGTTTTGAGCAGGATGAACAAGGGCGTCGACGCAGAAACCATGATTGAAGCAGGCCGTAAGGTCAAGATATCGGGAATACCTCTCTCTGCCATGGTGATACTGGGCCTGGGAGGAAAAGAACTGTCCCTGGAACATGCCAGGGAATCCGCTCGCGTATGCAGCGAAATCAAACCAGAATATCTGAGCCTGCTGACCCTGATGATTGAACACAATTCTCAGCTGATTCCGCAAATTCAATCTGCTGAGTTCATAGAAATCTCTCCTGAAGAGGCGTTGATCGAACTCAGGGAGCTGGTATCGGGACTTGATCTGGAGAAAACCGTCCTCCGGTCCAACCACGCCTCCAATTACGTGAGCATCAATGGCAGGCTTCCCAAGGATAAGGAGAAGATACTGAGAGATATCGACCAGTGCCTGTCGGACAAAGGTATCCAATATTCCAGCTGGCGCAGGTTATAAACCCGATGAGGTCTTATGGAACAAACCGCAGGTAAAAAATTCTTCTATGCCGATTTAATCCGTGTCGTGGCAGTGTTTCTTGTTATGTTGATCCATTCATCAGCTACACTTATGAATAAATGGAATGACATTCCGACTGATTTCTGGATGTGGGGAAATGTTTATGATTCACTGGCAAGAGCCAGCGTTCCCCTGTTCATCATGCTCAGCGGAGCATTGATACTGGGAAAGCATGAAGATACCCGGATTTTCTTTGTAAAACGATTTTCCAAGCTTCTCTTTCCGTTCATTTTCTGGGTGACAGTCTATATCAACTGGCGGATATTCTATATAGGAGAGGTTCTTCCGGTGGATAGGATGATCATCCAGATTTTCACCGGGCCGGTCTATTATCACTTGTGGTATCTCTATATGGTCATAGGCCTCTATCTGATTGCGCCGGTACTGAGGAAACTCCTCCGGGTGATTGAACGTCAGGAGCTGATCTATCTTTTCATCCTTTGGTTCTTGTGGAATGGGGTCTTGCCACTGATCAGCTATCTGATACATCTTTATGCAGGCTACTCGGTATACCTGGGAGTGAAGGTTCCCATGATCATGGGGTACTCCGGATACTTCATTCTGGGCTATTTCCTATCGAAGAAGAAATTCTCAGGTAGTGCCTTAAAGGGCTGGAATATTATTTTTACAGTCAGCACAGTCCTTACATTTCTGGGAACCTGGGCATTCACTTATGCAGCTGAGGAATTCCAAGCTGTCCTTTATGATTATTTTTCACCGACAGTGATCCTTCAGGCCATCGCTCTGTTCATCATTCTGATGCAAACCGGCATCAATCTGGAAGACAAGGTCCCGGCAGGCATGAAAAGAACCATGTCTCTGCTAGGCAGATACAGCCTGGGAATGTACCTGGTCCATGTGCTGCTTCTGGGGGCGCTGGGGGATGGGGGGCTGGGTTTCAGACTCCATGGGTCATCATTCTATCCGGCATTGGCAGTACCAGTGACAGCAATGGCAGCGTTCGCTCTTTCGTTCGTCATCGTGGATATTCTGGCTCGAATACCGGGTGTACGCTATGCTGTTGTGGAGCGCCCTGCAGTGAATAAGCAAGTGAATTGAGCAGTTATAGGGGTCTGAGGAATTTTTCCTTCAGGCCCTTTGTTTTCTTGAAGTTGTCGTGGATAAAACGTATGATATTTTCAGGAGGGTATGAACATGAAAAAACTGAAACTGGCATTGCTGGGATTTGGAAATGCAGGTCAGGCTTTTACCGCCCTGCTGCTGGATAAACACACGGAAATAATTGAACAATACGGTGTTGAAGTGCATGTATCTGCAATTGCAACAGCTACAAAAGGTTCGCTCATGGACCCTTCAGGGATCGATCTGGCCAAGGCTCTTATGGATGTTGAACTGACTGGGAAATTCTCAGTGGAGACTCCAGGATATTGCGCATTCGATACACAGCAGATCCTCGAACAATCAGAGTATGATGTGGCTGTGGAGATGACACCTTTGGATATTCATTCCGGACAACCCGCTCTGAAATATATCGAAACTGCTATGTCCCGGGGGAAGCATGTGATCTCTGCCAACAAGGGACCGTTGGCCTATGGCGCACGAAAGCTGAAAGCGCTGGCCCTGAAGAACGGCGTATCTTATCTGTATGAAACCACTGTGATGGACGGCACTCCGGTGTTCAATCTTGCGGAGGAAACACTTCCCATGTGCAGGGTCATGGAGATCCAGGGAATTCTGAACACAACCACAAATTTCATACTTGATGAAATGTCCGCAGGAAGCACCTATGAGACGGCTTTGGAAGAAGGCCGGCGCAGGGGATTCGTCGAAGCGGACCCCTCCATGGATATCGATGGCTGGGATGCCGCGGCAAAGCTGACAGCGCTGATGAATGTCCTCATGGGGACGGATATCAGGCCTGTGGATATAATCCGGAATGGCATCGCCAATGTTACTATGGCGGATATCGAGGATGCCGCTGCTCAAAACAAGGTGATCAAGCTTTTCTGCAGGGGACGATTTGAAGCAGGGGTCCCGGTTGGCTCAGTAGACCTGGTAAGCCTTAACCTTAGCCATCCGTACGCATCCGTCAAGGGAACTTCCTCTGCGCTGACGCTTTATACAGACCTGATGGGGCCTCTTACAGTCATCGAGCACAATCCCGAAATAGAGCAGACCGGGTACGGCATCTTCAGTGACCTTGTCCGGCTCATCAGGAAGCTGGGCTAAGGAGGGGTGCCGATGGCAGTACAGAAGTTGTTTTGGGAAAATCCTTATCAGACCGAATTGCAGGCGAAGATAAATTCCGTCAATGGAAATATTATAACCCTTGATAGAACCATTTTTTTTGCCTTCTCCGGTGGACAACAATCAGACACGGGCACCATCTCAGGTCATGAGGTTATTGAAGCTCGTAAAGAAGGCAAGGAGATATTCTATACTCTCCCTGACAACCATTCGTTTAAGAGCGGCGACACTGTCCTTATCAGAATTGATTGGGAAAGAAGATACCGACTGATGCGCCTTCATTTTGCAGCTGAACTGGTATTGGAACTGGTTTACAGGCGCTTTGAATATCCTGAGAAATCCGGAGCTAACATTTCACCTGATAAAGCCCGGTTGGATTTCATACTGTCGGACAGTCTGACCGGATTCCTTCCTGAATTAAGGACGCTGCTCAATGAGATGATTATTGCGGATTTGAAAATAATCAGTGATTACAGCGATGTGGAACTTGAAAAACGATTCTGGCGTATCGAAGGATTCGGGCAGGTTCCCTGTGGAGGAACACATCCCGGACGCACGGGAGAAATCGGCCGGATCAGACTGAAGCGAACGAATCCAGGCAAGGGATTGGAACGGATAGAAATAACCTTGGAGGATTCATGATAACAGAAATAGTGATAGCAATAGCCGTTCTGATCGTCATAAACATATTAATATCCTTGAGGAGCAGCGGTAAGAATTCTTCGGCGGCCGTAC
>CAZEHS010000041.1:0-24026 GCA_964511875.1 uncultured Peptostreptococcaceae bacterium | reverse complement strand
AGACTATACTGTCGGCTCCGGAATTCAACCGGATCAACCTTTCGGCTCGCGGGCTTTACCGCCGGTGGGGACTTGCACCCCGCCCTGAAGAGTGTGTTCAATTATACTCACTGTAGCACCATGTACAGCTAATGTCAATGCTTACAGCTATTTGATAAGCTCACGGACAACTTCCATGGCTTTATCATAATCAGGCTCAGTACCCACTTCAGGTACATACTGCACATATCGGACAATATTGTCACGGTCCACTACCACAATCCCCCGCGCCAATAGTCTCAGTTCATCGATAACGAAGCCATACTGCTCACCAAAATTCAAATCCCTGTGATCGGATACCACATGGATATTATCGATCCCTTCAGCTGCACAGAATCGTTTCTGTGCAAACGGCAGGTCGACTGTGATTGTAACGATATCGACTTTACCTGCCAGATCGCCGGCTTCCTGATTGAAGTGTATCGTCTGAAGAGAACAGATACCGGTATCAATGGAGTGAGCCACACTGATGATCTTGACCTTACCTGCAGTATCCTGATAGAATTCAAAGCTCCCCATATCCTGCTTGACAGCTTTAAAATCAGGAGCCTTCATCCCTACTGCAATTGCTTCACCTTTCAAATCGACTGGTTTGCCGCCCACTGTAACTGCACCTTTTCTCATGATTTTTCCTCCTGTTTGTGTATTCATTGTATTATTTCCCCTGCACTCTGGGGAACTCAATCTCGAACAGCACGCCATGACCCTCAACACTTGTAAGATTGATTGTGCCGCCTAGCTTTTCCGTAACAAGCTGGTATACGATATTCAGACCAAGCCCGCTTCCGCCTCTTTCCCTGTCGGTCGTGAAAAACGGATCAAAGACTCTTCCAATGCTTCTTTGGGGGATTCCGCACCCATCATCCCTGTAAAGCAGAAGAATTCGCTCGCCGCCGTCGATGACTTCCAAGGTGATATGGCCTCTGCTTCGATTATAGAATCCATGCTGAAGTGAGTTCATTATCAGGTTGGTGACGATTTGCGAAAGTGCCCCGGGGAACCCTACTATCTCCACGCTGCTGTCACAGATCACCTCCACATGATGATTGCCCTTCCTTATTCTCGAGCTGAGGCTTATGACAATCTCGTTCAGGTAGCTTAACAGGTTGAACTCTCTTCGCTTTCCGCTGCACTGGTCCACGGAAACCTCCTTGAAGCTGTGGACCAGCTCAAGGGTCTTATTCAGATTTGCTCCCACCATGTCGGCGTCTTCCTGCATACGAGTGAGCAGTGCATGCAGTTCCATGACCCTTGGGTCATCTTCTGTGATACAGGATTTTACAGATATGATCAGATCCTGAAGATCTGAGTTCAATGACCGAGCGATGCCTATCGGGATATTGATCTCATGGGTGATTCCGGCCACTAAATTTCCAAGCACTGCCAGCTTTTCATTCTGCATAAGCTGTTCCTGGGTGTTTTCAAGAATTTCAAGGGATTCCCGCAGTTCACTGGTCCTCTCCTGTACCTGGATCTCCAGCTGTTCATTGGAAGCCAACAGGGCATTTTCCGCTTCCTGACGTTTGGCGACCATTTGATTGGCCATGTTGGCCATGCTGACGAATTCCTGCATCTGAATATCCGACACCTCGATCAGGACGTTCTCTTTTGCCGCGCGCTTGAAAAATGCCATAAAAGCCATAAAATCACTTCGAAGTCGTAGGGATTGCCGTCTCATGACCACAATGTATGCTAAAAAAACGAAGGTAATTGCAAGCAGAATCTGAATTACGGCCTGAATCGAACGCTGTCTGACTTGAGATACCGTCCAGATATCTTCACTTATGACCATTTCGACCGGCACCTCTGCTCCTATGATCCATCCCCACCTTGGCAGTGATCTGATATAGACGGCTGTGGTCATTGTTTTATCCTTCGAATTGGTGTAGGTTCTCAAATATCCGTACCCTGCAGGATTCGAAAGGGAATACGCCAACTCCTCTTTGATGATGGTCACCTTCTCATCCTCAGTCTGGAAGAGATCCGGCAGGGCTGCATCAGCGCCGCTCGCTCCGTATCTTGGCACCAACTCTTTACCGGTATCCTCGATGATGAATATGCGGGTTCCATCGCTTGCACCATAATTCTGGTATCGTTTGATGATCTGCTGGCGAACAGTTGCTTTTACATCATCGTAATACTCTCCTGTTCCGATATACCAGTCAAAGGGATCCAGACGCTTGACGTATGAGATTTTCAGGCGGCTGCTCCCTTCGGGGTCCTGGGGTCGCGGCAAGTATCCTGTGACGAATCCTTCGCCCTGGTTCCTGATGACATTCATATCCTGCTCAATGACCCTCTGTCCTCTTGCATCCGTGGCATTCAGGGTATTACTCCCTTCACGTTCAGGATGGATTGGATCGAGAACGACTCCCCCCTGCAGTGTATTGATGTAATAATACCCTCGTCCTTCAAAAAACCGAGGTGCTCTGAGTCCGTTGATAACGGCTTCCTGGATATCATTCGTGCTGCTTCCTTCATTTTGTTCCCGGATGGCTATTGCAAGTTGAATGCCTTCATTAACACGGCTCTGAACCTGTTGATTGATTTTTGAAACAAGATCGTCTTCCTGAAAGCTGATGTAATTGGCTACATCCTGAACCTTTTCTTTTGCCTGGATCTTAGCGGCCGCACTCCCGTTGTTCCGTACATATTCCGCCTCACTGTTGAATATTTTCTGGGTTTGAACAATCCAAAGGAAACCAGTCAATGTCACCAAAAACAGGGTTGCCGTCAATAGACTCCTTGTGAATTCTCCGGCAATACTCCTTTTATTCATAGATTCCCCTCCGCCACTTGTTACTGTCCCATATATACCAATGCACTGCCTTTCTAATCATAATTTCGTGCGTTTCGCGGCCCTGATAAGGGGTATCAGTGTGACAAATCCTTATTTGAGAAGGAGTGCGCTATGGCCAGAGTCATTTTCGAAACCATCAGAGAAACAAAAAAAGGGACCCCCCTGATGGACCTTTTGGATGATTCCCCCTTTAAAATCAAAATACACTGCGGTAAAGGAAAGTGCGGAAAATGCAAATGCATGGTATCCGGTGATGTGAACGGACCAACAGATAATGAAAAGAAGAATCTCAGCGGAGAGGAACTGTCATCCGGGTATCGATTGGCATGTGAAGTCATCGTGGAAGGCGATGTCCATGTAATGAAAGCCGCGAAAAAAAACAAAAAATAGGAAAAGGCTGTTCGGATTTTCGAACAGCCTCTCTTTTTTCACTCGACTTCAACAATCAGATCTTTTTTTAGCATCCTTTGAAATTCTGCTTTGTACTGAGATACCGCAGCCACTTCAAGTGAAAGGTCCGCTTTGCTCCTTAACCGGAGCGAGATTGTCTTTTTATCCGACTTAATTGAAACTGACTCCACCAAGCCTGCCTCGCTGCGGTCCAGCTTTTCTGCCACCTTAAGGAACAGCGCCAGACGTCTGATATCCTCATGATCCTTGGCGTTCATCACTGCCCTGTATTTGCGCCAATCCTCCCTGAAAGAGGATTCACGGTGATTCCCCACGAGAAATGCAGTAAGCACCCTTTCGCGGTTGGACAGACCGTTAAGGTCCGCGTTCATCACCAGATAAAACCCATGGTGGTGATGATTGTAGTAATCGATATGCATCCCGATATCATGAAGCATCGCCGCCCCATGGAGGATTTTCCGGTAGAAACGTGTGAATTTGTGAATCGGCTGGAGCTGATCGAACATCGACAGACAAAGACTTTCCACATGCCCTGCATGAACACGGTTCACATCATAACGCTTCATGATGTTCGCCAGGCTGTGTTCCAGTACATCTTCGACAAGCTCCCCTCCCGGAGCCTTAAGCTCCCGTTTGTAAAAAAGTCCGTCTCTCAGGCCATTTCCGCTGATGATCAGCTTCTTGCTCTCGATGTAATCCATAACACATTTGATGGGCATGATTCCGCCTGCCATGAGATCTGCCCGTGATTTTCCGATGCCCGCGATGCTTTTCAATTCCTCGAAAGTGCTTGTAACCACTTTTTCATAAACCTGGTTCACTTCAATATCCGTTATCTGGTAGTTGTGAATCGTCAGGACCGGAAACTGGACCCTGTTCTTATCGATCTTGCCAATCGTACGGATAATCCCTCCCAGACCCAATACAGGAAGACCCTTGGCTTTCTTTAGACACCTGACTTTCTTGAACTCTTTCATGATGAAGGCCTGCAGTTTATCCAAGTCAGACTGGACGGGGTCCTTGCTGACGAATCGCTCCGACAGCGTCACTGAGCCGAAGGGAAGGCTGATGCTCTCCCTGATTCTTCTTTCCACCACCCATACCAGCTCTGTACTGGCACCTCCGATATCCACAACCAGGCAGTCCGGTGCATCGATCGTATTCATGACACCCAAATAATCATAATAAGCTTCTTCCTGTCCTGATATCACTTCAAATTCCATATCCGTCCTTGCCTTTACTTCATCCAGGAATTCCTGCTGGTTCTCGGCCTGGCGGACTGCAGCGGTCGCCACCCCATGGACTGAACCCACATCATAGACATCTATCAGCATCTTGAACAGACTCAAGGCTTCTACTGTCCTAAGGATAGGCTCAGGTTTCAAGGTTTTTTCTTTTCCCATTCCCTGACTGAGCCGCACCATTTGCTTGACTTGATCCATCAGGAAGTAGGAACCATTGTCGTTGATCTGTATGATATTCATGCGTACTGAATTGGATCCTAAATCTATGAATGCGATTCGTTTCATGGCTCGCCCCTTCATTACTTAAACAAAAGCCCTCTGCATCATGTTATCCTGTCTGCAGAGGGCTTACCGGTATCAGTTGAATGTCTTGCTCTTCTCAATGCTGCTCAGATAATCTTCTATCTCTTCCATCAAATCCTCCGGCATATGCAGGACCTGCAGACCGCTGCGCCAGTCGGAAGGACATTTCGATGTCCAGAGCACCCGTGCTACGACACGATGATATGCACTGCTGAAACACAGGTCGAAACTGATGATCTTATCCTTGGTCAGCGGTTCTCTGGTTTTAATCCCTAAACCGTCAGAGGAAATGTCCACCAGACTGATGTCGGCAGCTGACTGAAATTCTGCGTCCATATCCGGCTCTTTAGGGTTACGAATCGCCCAGTCCTCCGGGCTCATTGTCCGTGGTGCCTGTCTTCTGTTCTTATCCCGCATCATGGTGATCACTCCCCTCGAACGAGTACTTAACCTATTAATCGACACAATCAACCGACTTCTGAAGGGGTGATCCACAAGGATTCGCAGATATACGGCCCTTGATGAAGGGGTCTGAACATAAGGATTTCGCAGTTGTCCAACTTGAACTGGTTGAATGTTTCATCCTCAGGCTCAACCAACAGCCTGTAAAGCACTCTTGCCACCGCACCATGAGTCACGATCAGGACCCGCTTTTTCAGAGCTTTGATTTCCTCAATGACAGGCTTCAAACGAAGAATCACCTCAGTGCTGGATTCGCCTCCCGGAGGAGCAAGATCCAGTACTGATCGCATCTCCCAGAGCAGATCACCATACAGTGCATCAATCTCATCCACACAGAGTCCCTGCATGTCGCCAAAGTCCTTTTCCCGGAGCTCCTCCCTGAATATCAGAGGTACTCCGATGGTTTCACTTATGATTTCAGCGGTCTTCCTGGCCCTAAGCATTGGGGATGCATAAATGACCTGTATCTCCTGATCCTTAAGACTATTAGCTGCTACAGACGCCTGATGGATCCCACGACTGTTTAGAGGGGTGTCCAGTGTTCCCTGAAGACGTCCCTGAGCATTCCAATCTGTTTCTCCATGTCGGATGACAAGAATTTCTTTCAAAAGTCCTCCTAACAGTCACAGCCGCAACTGCCGCAACCGCTTCCGCAGCTGCTGCTTGCCAGATTGGCCGGCTTCACCATGAAACCACCTTGAACGAAGTCAATGATCCATTCGTCATATGCCTCTACAAGCTCCGGATCCATTACCATTTTGAAATTGCCGCACTCAAATACTGAATCTTCTGGAACAGCAGGATCCAGAGCAAGGCCATAAGCCGGTCCGCTGCACTGCATGCCTGAAACGAAGATTCGGACAGTTCGCTCACGGTCTGTGTTCTGGTCAAGAACTGCTGCGATTTCGTTGATGGTTGTTTCATTGATTTGAACTTTCATAAATGTTCTCCTTGAATTAATCCTTACGGATTATGATTTGTTTTGTTTCTTCTAACCATTCTACACCAAAACCCAGCTGTTCGGAAAGGGATCTTAGAGGAATCAATAATCTTCCATTGATGATCATGGGATTTTGAATGAGCGAGATATCCGACCCGTTGACTTTGGCTTGGGCAGTGTCCGCATTCAGAACAATCTGCTTATCCTCCGACATGATTGTAACGGTCCTACTTATGGCATTCCACTGAACAGTTGCTCCCAATTGCTCGAATACGCCGCGGACAGGGATCATTGTCGATCCTGCAGGGTTGACAGGCGAGACATCCAGAATGACTGTGCTCCGTTCAGAACCCTGATTCATCACGATGGATGGCTGGTTCAGGGTAAGTGTCACCGTTCTGATATAACGGACAGGATCCGTTGCTTTGCCTGTTTCAAAGGCCTCTGCCGTAACCGCGCTTCCCTGGCTGTCCAACGTCACTTTAACAGACCCGAACTCATCCACTTGGAAATAGAGGGGAATCGACCAGACGCCATTGCTTTTTACTGAGCTGCCGGCACCCCTCTGGATTGTCAGCTCCAAAGTCTTGTCGTCGACCCGTCGGATTTCTGATACGTTTCCTGCTTCAATGCCGCTTACCTCGGAGGCTGTCATGATGGCCTGCGGACCCATTCGACGGTCATTCTGAGGAAACCAGGATCCATTCTCCAGAATCAGCCTGAATGTCTGCGTTTCGGCGAATGCGTTTTCAGAAGGCTCACGGACAGTTATCCACTGAGGATTTTCGGGTGTGAAGCGGTAACCTTCATACAGATAATCGCCTCCCGGCACCCTGGCGATCTGATACACGCCGCTGCTTACCGGACCGTCACGCCCATCAACCTCTACGCTTACGATTCCGGCATCCGTCACTGCGGCATAAAGCGGAATTCTCCACCAAGCCTCTACAGTGTCATTGCCCGGAGGCCGCATCAAGGTGATTTCCAGCTGATGGTCCCCCACTTTCAAAATATCAATTGCCGCACCATCAGTCATGGACGTGTCCGATTCCATGGCTGATATATCCTCAACCCACTCTGCATTACTGATTGTCAGTTTGAAATTGACCGGCTCATCGCCGAACTCATCGGCATGGAGCTCCTGAATATTAAGAGACACGAAAGCGCCTCCCGGCTCAAAAACCGCATCCTCTTTCACTGCAAGAATTCGATCCACGTTGTTCTCGCTGCTGCCTAAAACAGGTGTCCATACCAAAGCAGACATCATTAAGAACAACGCCAGTTTTCTAAACATAGGATTCACTCCTTTCAGGTGTCATCATCTATGTTTATTATACCACTACCTTACATTTCTAACACATAGCATAAGCACTGTAATCAAAATTAAATATCAAGAGGGAATCATTATCAAATGAACTCTTAAAAAAAACTGCTGTGAACAGCAGCTTGGAATCACATGACTCTCAGATAAAACAGACGATTGTCGGTTGCATGATGGGGACAGTGAATCCGCTGGACGTCCTCCAAGAAAAAATATGGCGTCAGCAGATCTTCCAGCGTCTCGTTGGAAATATTCCAAAAATAAAGACCGGACCCATCCCTGTACAGATCCGGCCCTAGCTTCTCATAGGACGGATCACCATCAAGCGTTTCCCGAGGCTGCCATGGACTGAGCGTCAGCAGAACCCTGCCGCGATAGGTGAGGATCCTGTGTATCTGCTTAACCAGGTCACAGGCATCATCAGGGAGCATGGAATCGATGATGTTAAAAAGGACAGCACCTTCAAAGCTTTCCGGTTCAAACTCATGGAGACACCGGAGACCTCCATTGATGAAAAAGGCCTGTTCCTTCATTCCATGGTCGCTGCTAACCGTGTTAGCCAAGCGGGTAGCTTCCTGGGATAAATCAATCCCAACACCCCGTTCTACACCCTTATGTATCAGGCGCAGCAGCACTCGGCCCGTTCCGCTGCCGTAATCAAGAACACTTCTGGCATCATGGGCCAGCCAAGCCAAAGCATTCTCCAGAAGTTGCTGGGGGAAGGGCTCGTAAGGATTGTAAGGTCTCATTTTCTGAAAAACCTGATCCCAATATGCAGTGGTCAGCTCATAGCCCTTCATGGTTCACCTCGATGTAAAATGGCCATGCTCTGGAATAATGCGGATGAATCTTATTATATCATAGGGTTCAGGGTGTTTCCATGAGGCTGTGGAAGGGGAAGCTCACTATATGCGGTCATTGCGAGGAACGTAGCGACGCGGCAATCTCTCCCTTTGGCATTCCGATAGCTGAACGACCATTAGCTGATGACAGCAATTTCAAAGGGAGAGATTGCCGCGCTATGCTCGCGATGACAATCACTAATTATATTTTATTGAGTTGACACATACTAGAATTTTGCTATATCCGTCCGGTAATGAGCTCCGCTGAACTTCACTATTCGTGCATTCTTAAGGCACACAGCACGAGCGGCTTCATAGCTGTCTCCGGTTCCCGTCAGATTAAGTACCCTCCCTCCGGCTGTAACGACCTGACCATTGAGCAGAGCTGTTCCGGCATGGAACACCAGCCCTTCTGTCACGTTATCAAGGCCGCTGATCGGCAGGTCTTTCACCGTGTTCTCCGGGTACCCCGGTGAGGCCATCACCACAGTGACTGCTTTATCAGGTGACCATTCAAGTTTGATATCCGACAGTCTGTTCTCACAGACAGCCTTCAGGACATCCACAAGATCGCTCTTGAGACGAACAAGAATCGACTGGGTTTCGGGATCTCCAAAACGGACGTTGAATTCAAGTACCTTGATTCCCTGAGAATTCATCATGATCCCGATGAATACCAGACCCCGGTAATCGTACCCTTCCGCCCGGATTCCCTCCATGAAGGGTTTCAGGACCTTTTCCCGAACTTCTTCGGCGGCTGCTTCCGTATAATCAGGGTTTGGTGAGCAGGTTCCCATTCCTCCGGTGTTAAGGCCTTTGTCACCGTCCAGAGCGCGCTTGTAGTCCCGTGCGCTCTCTAAGGGGATGATTGTAGTGCCATCCACCAGACACAGCACGGAGGCTTCAATCCCGGTGAGGAATTCTTCGATGACCACAGTCTTTCCGGCATCTCCGAATTTCTCCTCCAGCATCATTTCCCTAAGAGCAAGTTCAGCTTCCGGCAGACTTTCGGCGATGACAACCCCTTTACCGGCAGCCAGTCCATCAGCCTTGATGACAACAGGAAAACCGTAGTCATTCAGATGAGCTCTGGCATTTTCCAAATTATCATATTCACCATAAGCAGCCGTTGGGATTCCGTATTTGACCATGAATTCCTTGGAGGCTTTCTTACTCCCCTCCAGTGCTGCTGCTGCCTGATCCGGGCCGAATATATGCAGCCCGGATTCTCGAAAGAGATCTACTACGCCAGCCACTAGCGGCATCTCTGGTCCTACAACTGTCAGATTGATTCCAAGATCAACCGCAAAATCCCTCAGTGCTGCCAGCTGATCAACCCCGATGGGGACGCATTCTGCAATCTGAGCGATACCCGGATTTCCGGGAGCAACAAACACCTTTTGAACCTGCGGACTCTGAGCCAGCTTCCAAGCCAGAGCATGTTCCCGGCCGCCGCTGCCGATTATCAGTATTTTCATGGATACTCCTCCATCTATAATTCCTTGAAACATTTAGTGGTTAAAGTGCCGTGTCCCCGTGAATATCATGACGATGCCGTGCTTATTGGCGGCATCAATGACTTCCTGATCACGCATGGCGCCGCCTGGCTGGATGATTGCGGAAATACCCGCTTTAGCAGCCGCTTCGATAGAATCCGCAAAGGGGAAAAATGCATCTGAAGCAAGAACCGATCCTATCGCTTTTTTACCTGCCTGACCCACTGCAATCTCCAGGGCGCCTACGCGGTTAACCTGTCCCGGCCCGATGCCGGTTGTGGTGCCCCCTTTGGCCAGGACGATCGCATTGGATTTCACATGCTTGCATACGTTCCATGCGAAGATGAGTGCTTTCAGTTCTGCTTCCCCAGGGGTTCTTTCAGTAACCGTTTCCAGCTTGTCATAAGTTGCCCGGTTTATATCCTGGACCAAAAGGCCTCCTGTGACACGTTTGAAGCCGTAGCGTTCATCTGTAGGACCAAAAGCGGATTCGTCCATGCGAATCAGACGGATGTTCTTTTTCTTTTGAAGAATCTCAAGGGCATCGGCAGTAAAACCCGGTGCGAGAATGATTTCAAGGAAGGTCTTTTCCAGCTCCAGTGCCGTTGGAAGATCTACCGTCCTGTTGAGGGCCACAATGCCGCCGTAAATGGATACCGGATCCGCATCATATGCCTTCTGGTAGGATTCCAGAACGGTTTGTCCTACCGCTACACCACAAGGGTTCGCATGCTTGACAGCCACTACCGCCGGTTCAGTGAATTCGCGGATGATCGTCATGGCAGCGTCTCCATCAGCAATGTTGTTATAGGACAGCTCTTTGCCGTGCAGCTGCTCCCCCTGGGCGATACAGCCTGCAACGGGCAGAGGCTGCTTGTAGAAAGCCGCGTTCTGATGGGGGTTTTCGCCATAGCGGAGATCCTGAACTTTTTCGAAGGTGAGGGTCAGCTTGTCGGCCCATGGGTTGATATTCCCTGCCTTCATGAGGTATTCCGCAATCAGGGCATCATAAGCCGCTGTATGCTGGAATACCTTTACGGCCAATTGGTACCGCAGTTCTTTGTACGATTCCTCAGGGGCTTTCAGGGCCTCCAGAACCCTCTGGTAATCCACAGGGTCCACGATCACAAAGACATCGGCATGATTCTTGGCAGCACTTCGCAGCATGGAAGGTCCGCCGATATCAATCTGTTCAATGGCTTCCGGCAGAGTGACGTCCGGATTCATGACCGTTGCCTTGAAGGGATAAAGGTTGATGACCACCAGATCGATTGGCTGAATGCCCAGCTCTGCGATCTGCGCCATATGCTCCGGCAGATCCCGGCGGGCAAGCAGCCCCCCGTGTATTGCAGGATGAAGGGTCTTTACCCGGCCGTCCAGACACTCCGGAAAACCGGTGACATCAGAAACCGCAGTCACCGGCAGGCCCGCTTTATGTAAAAGATCGGCCGTTCCACCCGTTGAAAGGATCTCAAATCCCTGAGCAATCAGCTCCTTCGCAAATTCGAGAATCCCCGTTTTATCAGAAACACTGATCAGTGCACGCTTCTTCATTATGAACCTCCAGATGATCATGAAACCACCGAATACACCGAAATCACCGAAAAAATCTGTATTCTATTTCCTTCTTCGGTGATTTCGGTGTATTCGGTGGTTCCCATTTTTTTACTTCGTATTTATAATGTACGGTTTTCCGTTTTTCCACACGATCCGCCCTTCCACCGCTGCTTCTACAGCTTCAAGCAGAAGCTTGTGTTCTACTGACAGCACACGCTGCTGCAGGGTTTCGGGGGTGTCGTCAGGAAATACCGGTACGGATTCCTGGCTGAGGATGGGGCCGGTGTCGGCACCTTCGTCCACGAAGTGGACTGTGGCGCCGCTGAGCTTGACGCCGCGGGCAAGGGCAGCTTCATGGACCTTCAGGCCATGATAGCCCATGCCGCAGAAGGCAGGAATCAGGGATGGGTGTATATTGAGGATCCGGTTTGAGTAGTGTCTTGTAAGCGCCGGAGGGAGCATATCCAGATAACCCGCCAGGACTATCCATTCAATCCCTCGGGATATCAGGGCTTCCAGCAGGGCTTCACCCCGCTTGGCAGCCTCAGGATAGTTGCCCCGGCCGATATAGAGTGCCTCGACACCGGCATCGCGGGCCCGTTCCAGTCCATATGCCGCCTTGCGGTTCGAGACTACCAGAGCAATCTCACCTGGGCAGTTCCCAGCAGAAAAACCGTCCAGAAGAGCCTGGAGATTGGTGCCGCCGCCGGATACAAGGACGCCGATCCGTACTATTTCCATAGCTGGACAGCTCCGGTTCCCGGAACCATTTCACCCAGTCTGCATACGGTTTCTCCCAGTGCTTCCGCACTCTTGAGAAATTCCGCTTCCAAAGCGGGATCCACGGCGATGACGAATCCGATTCCCATGTTGAATGTACTGAACAGATCCTTCTCCTCCAGTGCTGCCTCGCGGGCCATCACCTGGAAGATAGGGGGTATGGGCCATGTTCCAAGTTGGATTCTGGCATCAAGGTGCTTGCCGTACATACGCGGGATGTTCTCATGGAATCCGCCGCCCGTTATGTGGGCCATTCCATGGATCGCGCCGGTTTTCAGGAGCTCCAGCACCGGTTTTACATAAATCCGTGTAGGTGCCAGTAACGTTTCACCCAGCGTTCCGGTAAGGCCGTCGATGTTATCCTCTACGGTCATGGCAAGCTTATCGAAGAACAGTTTTCGAACAAGAGAAAAACCATTGGAATGGACGCCGCTTGAAGGCAGACCGTACAGGATATCTCCTGCTGCCACCTTGCTGCCGTCGATGATCCGGCTGCGGTCTACGACACCGACTGCAAAACCGGCCATATCGTATTCTCCGTCAGCATAGAATCCGGGCATTTCTGCCGTTTCGCCACCGATAAGGGAACAGCCCGACTTGATGCAGCCTTCAGCAACACCTTTGACGATATCTGCCGCTACATCCGCATCCAGTTTTCCTGTCGCGATATAGTCAAGGAAAAACAGGGGTGTAGCCCCCTGGCACAGCACATCATTTACACACATCGCCACAGCATCTTCTCCAACTGTATCGTGCCGGTTCATCAAGAATGCTATCTTCAGCTTTGTCCCTACCCCATCAGTACCGGCAACCAGTACCGGCTCGGTGAGGTTTGTCATATCCAACTTGAACAGGGCTCCGAAACTGCCGAGCCCTGTCAAAACGTTGGGGGTGAATGTGCGCTGAACGTGTTTCTTCATCATATCCACTGCCCGGTATCCCTCTTCAATGGATACACCGGCATCTGCATAGGTCAGTTTGCTCACTTGGCCCCTCCGTCTATTTTTTTTCCAACATGAATTTGTCAGCTTCCTCAGGGACCTCCATCGGGTAATCCCCGTTGAAACAGGCCGCGCACATGTTGATGCCGCCTGTTCCGATGGATTCCACCAACCCGTCGATGCTTAGAAAGCCCAGGCTGTCTGCGTGGATCATCTCCCGAATTTCTTCAATGGTGTTGATTGCTCCGACCAGTTGCTTTCGGCTCGGTGTATCAATTCCGAAATAACAGGAGTTCTTGACCGGCGGTGAGGATACCCGAACATGAACTTCCTTGGCCCCGGCCTCTTTAAGCATGTCCACGATCCTGCGGGATGTTGTGCCGCGGACGATGGAATCATCGATAAGCACCAACCGTTTGCCTTCAACGTTTTCCTTCAGCACGTTGAGTTTCAGGCGCACTGCCAGTTCCCGTGATTTTTGATCCGGTTGGATGAAGGTACGGCCCATGTACTTGTTCTTGATCAGACCTACCATATATGGGATGCCGGAAGCCTCCGCATATCCGGTAGCGGCTGAAATACCTGAATCCGGTACGGCAATGACGAAATCCGCTACAGCCGGGTGTTCCTTGGCCAGGATTTTACCTGCTTCCCGACGGGCCCGGTATACGCTGCGGCCGTCCATGATGCTGTCCGGACGGGCAAAATAGACATATTCAAAGGAGCAGATCGCTTTTTTCTTAGTGGTATCGTAATAAAAGGAATTAACGCCGGACTCATCTATGATGACGATTTCGCCCTTGTCTATATCCCGCATGAATTTGGCACCGACAACATCCAGCGCACATGTTTCTGAAGCCAGCACGTATCCGTCTTCCAGGGTCCCCAGGCATAAGGGCCGAAGTCCGTTGGGATCCCTTACTCCGATCAGCTTGCCATCCCAGAGAATGGTCAGGGAATACGAGCCCTTGATCTGCTTTACTGTTTCTATCAATGCATCCTTGAAGCCAAGCTTGTAATTCCTGGCTATGAGATTGGCGATGACCTCGCTGTCGATGGAGGTCTGGAATATGGAGCCTTCTTCCTCCAGTTTGTCCCGAAGCACACCTGCATTGATCAGATTGCCGTTATGACCCAGAGCGATGCTGCCGCCCTTGTACTGGACGACCAAAGGCTGCGCGTTGCTCACGAAGCTCTCGCCGGTAGTGGAGTAGCGGACGTGGCCGATACCGATATCACCCTCCAGCTGCGCCAGATTCCTATCATTGAAAACTTCCTGTACGAGGCCCATTTCTTTGTGGAAGTGGATATGCCCTCCGCTTGATACTGCGATGCCTGCGCTTTCCTGCCCTCTGTGCTGCAGGGCAATCAGGCCGAAACAGATCATCTGCGGTACGTTATCGCGGCCTGGGGCATAAATCCCCATGACTCCGCATTCTTCCCCTAATTTATCCCAAGGCATTTCATGAGTTTGCATTTTAAGTCCTTTCTAGGTCAGGAAAACCCTTAGCCACAGATGTCACAGATGAAGATCAATGGGGTAAAAGGTTTTCATTATGTGTACGCTCACTGGCATCCCGTCATTGCAGACTTTCTATCAAGTGACAACAACTGACACAACTTACCACATTCATCTGTGTTCATCTGTGGCAGAGTATTTTACTCTTCTATTCTATGCAGCACTTCCTGATAGACTTCCTCGACTCCGCCAAGATCCCGGCGGAAACGGTCCTTATCAAGCTTCTTGTTGGTTTCCAGATCCCACAGACGGCAGGTATCGGGAGATATCTCATCAGCCAGGATCACCTGGCCGTCATAGATGCCGAACTCCAATTTGAAATCGATGAGTTTCATCTTTCGTTCCAGGAAGTAAGCCTTGAGTATATCATTGATCTTGAAGGCATATTCTCTGATCTGCGCCATCTCTTCACGGGTGGATAGACCCATTGCTACTGCATGGTCGTCGTTGATCAGCGGATCCCCGTAAGCGTCGTTCTTGTAGCTGAATTCCAACGTGCTGATCGGCAGCACGGTACCCTCTTCTATCCCCAGCCGTTTGGACATGGAACCCGCTGCAACGTTACGGATAATCACTTCAAGAGGAAGAATCCTGACAGCCTTCACAACCATCTCACGGTCATTCAGAAGCTCCTCAAAATGTGTAGGAATGCCTTTTGATTCAAGCATCTTGAAAAGGAGTGCCGACATCCGGTTGTTCACAACCCCTTTGCCGATAATGGTTCCTTTTTTCTCCCCGTTGAATGCGGTTGCATCATCCTTGTATTGCACTACAAAGCGTTTAGGATCTTCCGTCCGGTAAACCCTCTTGGCCTTGCCTTCATAAAGCATCTCCTGCTTATCCATGATCATCCTCCATCATTGGTTGATTTTTTCCTGCAGTGCCCTATCCTTCTCGCGAACTTCACGAGCCATCTGTTCTTTATAAGCCTTCATTTTTTCACGAAGTTCAGGATATTTCCCGCCCATGATCTGGGCTGACAATAAGGCTGCATTTTCTGATCCGTTAACAGCCACCGTTGCCACAGGAATCCCTTTGGGCATTTGAACCATGGACAGGAGTGCATCCATACCATCGAATGTGCTGCTGTAGATCGGTAGGCCGATCACCGGCAGAGGAGTGACCGCCGCCAGGACTCCCGGCAGATGGGCAGCTTTTCCGGCAGCCGCGATGATGACATCAAAACCCTCTGTTTCAGCGTTCTTTGAAAACTCTATGGCATCATCCGGAGTCCGGTGTGCCGACATCACTCTTACCACGTAAGGGATTTCGAAGCTTTTCAAGATCTCGAGTCCTTTTGATACCACATCATAATCAGAATCACTTCCCATAATCACAGCAACTCTCACGGAATATGCCCCTTTCAAAACTCAATTTAGTTGAATCACTACCTTCATCTTACCAGAGCAAAATTTCACCCGCAAGTTAAATTCGTATTATAATTAAGTTTTTTTCTTTTAATGTTCGTTATATGCCGAACATTAACTAACCGAATCAACCAAATAACTCCAATAAGGCCGTAACCGCCGAATACACCGAAATACCCGAAATAGGCCTCAACCCCTTCGGTATATCCGGTGCATTCGGTGGTTCCATCCTTATTTGAAGTATTTCACACCAGCCCGGAAGATACCCATATCCATCGGACCCGGTACGTTTTTATACAAGCCTTCCTGATAACGCTCTGTGTGCCCCATTTTTCCGAATACGCGCCCATCCGGGCTGAAGAGGCCTTCTATCGCCTCGGTAGATCCATTGAGATTCCATCGTCCTTCTCCGGATGGGTTGCCGTCGATATCCACGTATTGAGTAGCCACCTGTCCCTGGTGAATCATGCTGTCCAGAAATTCCGGCGTCGCCACGAAGCGTCCTTCACCATGGGACAGCGGCACCAGCCAGGTGCTTCCCACTTCAGTCTCCTGCATCCATGGGGACAGATTGCTGGCAACCTGAATCCTCGCCATTCCGGATACATGCCGTCCAATCCGGTTATGTGTCAGTGTCGGGAAATCAGATTCCAGATCAAGGATCCGTCCATGGCTGATAAGACCCAATTTGATAAGTGCCTGGAAGCCGTTGCAGATGCCGATCATCAAACCATCCCGCTGCGTCAGCAGCTCTGTGACCGCGTCCTGGATACGCGGATTGCGGAACACCGCTGCAATGAATTTGCCGGATCCATCCGGTTCATCCCCGGCGCTGAATCCACCGGGAAGGGCAATGATCTGAGAGGAACGGATGGCATTTTCCAAGGTTGATATGGACTCTTCGATTGATGCGGGGCTCATATTCCTGAACACATGAACCGAAGCGCCGGCACCAGCCTCCGTAAAGGCTCTGGCCAAATCGTCCTCGCAGTTTGTTCCAGGAAAAACCGGAATGACAACCTTCGGCTGTGCGGACGCTGCCTTTCGGACCAATGTGCATCCCTGGGTGTATGCGAATCGTCTGACGGCTCCGGTGTCAGGCCCTGTTGTCGGGAAAATCTGAGCCAGCGGCTTTTCCCAGCTGTACTGGGCTTCTTTAAGAGCTACAAAACCTGCTCCAAAACGAATGGATGGTTCATCAGATGTTTTACCGAGTATCACTGCAGGAAGTCCGGCCATATCGGATGCATCCACTGATCCGTTCCATTCAATCAGGAGAGATCCATAGGCGGGCTCAAACAGCGATGCCGGTTTCAAGTGAGAATCCAGCGATACGCCGATCCGGTTTCCAAAGGCATTCTTACTCAGAAGGGCTGCAACACCCCCTATATCCACTGCACTGGCAGACAACAGCTTGCCTTGATTCCGCCACAGGCTGATTTTTTGGGCGAACCGATGGAACATTTCAAAATCCGGCATCTCATCTGCATCGCGAGGAAGTCTCAGAAGAACCAGATCGTTCCCTGTTCCCTTCAGTTCGGGACTGAGAACCTGACGATCATCCACGGGCGTTACCGCAAAGGCCACCAGTGTCGGCGGAACATTCAAGTCCTTGAATGTTCCGGACATGCTGTCCTTCCCTCCGATTGCAGCGGTGTTCAGGGCTTTTTGAACTGTAAGGGCTCCCAGCAATGCGCTGACAGGCTTACCCCATTTCTCAGGTGAATCCCCCAGCTTCTCAAAGTATTCCTGAAGAGTGTAACGCATTCTCCCCAGGTCCCCTCCCAATGCCACGGTCTTTGCCGCTGCCAGGAGAAGGGCGTAGACACTGCCGTGGAAAGGACTCCATTGAGCCAACTCAGGATCATATCCATGGGTCATGACCGTTGCGGTATTCGTAGCGTGCATACCCACTGGAATCCGGGCGACCATCCCCTCAACCGGCGTCATCTGATATTTCCCGCCCAGAGGCATCAGGACCGACCGGGTACCGATGGTGCTGTCAAAACGCTCCACCAAACCTTTCTGGGATGATACGTTCAGCCGTGAAAGCGTGTTCAGCCATTCCCCCTGCCAGTTTCCAGTGTATTCCTGGTGGTATTTGAACGGTGATTTTCCCAGAACCGGAGCAGTGACATGAGCTGTACTTACCTGAGGAACACCGCTTGTGTCCAGGAATTCACGGGACAGATCCAGAATTGTCTTGCCGCGCCACACCATTCTCAGCCGTCCGGTATCCGTAACCCGGGCCACGACAGCAGCCTCCAGATTTTCTTCAGAAACTCCGTTCATGAAGATTTCCAGATCCTCCGGAGCGATGACCACAGCCATCCGTTCCTGAGATTCGGAAATAGCCAGCTCTGTGCCGTCAAGGCCGTTATATTTCAAAGGAACGGCATCCAGTTCGATATCGATGCTGTCCGCCAGTTCACCTATTGCAACTGAAACGCCGCCAGCACCGAAATCATTCGATCTCTTGATGACTCCGCTTACAATGGGATTTCTGAATAGGCGCTGCAGCTTGCGTTCAGTAGGGGCATTCCCCTTTTGAACCTGTGCACCGCAGGTGGCCAGGGATTCCTCATCATGTTCCACTGAGGATCCAGTAGCACCGCCGCAACCATCCCGCCCTGTTCTGCCACCAACCAGTACGATCAGATCCTTCGGCGCCGGTTGAAGCCGTTTAACCTGAGATTTCGGCGCAGCCCCGATGACTGCTCCGATTTCCATCCGTTTCGCTAAAAAGCCAGGATGATAGTATTCACGGACCTGGCCGGTTGCCAGACCGATCTGATTCCCATATGAACTGTATCCATGAGCAGCACCGGTTGTAATGATCCGCTGAGGCAGTTTGCCGGGCAGGGTTTCCTCAACGGAAACTCTGGGATCCGATGCGCCGGTAACCCGCATAGCCTGATACACAAAGCTGCGGCCGGACAAGGGATCGCGGATAGCGCCGCCAAGGCAGGTTGCCGCACCGCCAAAGGGTTCGATTTCAGTGGGGTGATTGTGGGTTTCGTTCTTGAACATCACCAGCCACGTCTGAATTTCTCCGTCAACATCGACAGGAACCTCTATGCTGCAGGCATTGATCTCTTCAGATACCTCCAGATCCTCCAGTTGACCGGATTTTCGCAGAGCCTTCATGGCCACTACTGCCATATCCATCAGGGTCACAGGGCGTTCCGTTTCACCGTATATCTCGGACCGCATTGCCATGTAGGTCTCCCAGGCTTTGCGTACAGGTTCATTGCCCGATCCGGCCTCAAAGGTCACATTTTCCAGCTGGGTCATGAAGGTGGTATGTCTGCAGTGATCGGACCAGTACGTATCGATGACCCGAATTTCCGTCAGCGTGGGATTCCGGTCTTCCTGTTTGAAGTAGTTTTGACAAAAGAGCAGATCCTGCCCGCTCATTGCCATCCCCAACGTCTCTCGCAATGACAGGATTTCTGCCATGCTTTTCTTGATGAAACCGTCAAGAACAGGCACATCCGGCGGTGTAACAACTTCCATCTCCAGTGTTCCGGGTTTATCCAGACTGATTTCTCCGGAATCCACCGGATTAATGAGATACTGCCTGATCTTTTCCAGTTCAACCAGACCCTTAAGTACGACAACCCGTGAAGATCGGACCAGAGGCATATCCTTTTGGGTGAACAGCTGAATACACTGTGCAGCCGAGTCCGCCCGCTGATCGAACTGACCGGGGAGGTAGGACCACGCAATCAGAACATCCTCAGGATCCGATTCCAGATGTTCATGAAACACATCATCTGTATTGGGCTCCGAAAAAATCGTGCGGACTGCCTTATCGAAATCCACATCATCCAGCCCCTGGACATCATAGCAATTGATGAGCCGCAGAGCTTCCAAATGCTCTTCTTTTAAATTCTCACGAAGATCCTGAAACAGTCGGTCTGCTTCCCCTTGAAATCCTGGTTTTTTTTCCACATAGATCCTGCGCACAGCTGATTGCATGTCTGCCTCCCTGAGTTCTGATCAGTATGATTAACGATAGCTCCAATATGCCTGCAAATGATTGAACCTAATGCCGATTATTCTTCATATCCTGTCCCTTATTTACCTTCTTTAAGTCCAGTTTATCACCTGTCATGCTATAATAATAATTAATCATATTAATACGAACAATTAGGTGGGCTTATGTTAAATCCAAGACTTGATCTCTATCGAATTTTTCTGGCGGCAGCATTTACCGGTAACTTCACTGAGGCCGCAAGCCAGCTGTTCATGACACAATCCGCTGTCAGTCAGGCTATGGCTCAGCTTGAACAGACTCTGGAAACAAAGATATTCTATCGGTCCGGCCGCGGAATGGCCCTGACAGCGGAGGGTGAAATTCTTAAAGCTCACCTTTCATCAGCCTTCGAACAGATAAAGGTGGGCGAACAGGCTGTCAGCGCCCTTAAGAACCTCGAGGCCGGCATCCTGCATATCGCTGCCAGCGACACCCTGTGCCGCCATTATCTGCTGCCGCTGTTCCAACAGTTCCATGAAAGGTATCCGGATATCCATCTTCAGGTGACCAACCGCCCTTCACCTGTCTGTCTTAAAATGGTGCATCAGAAAGAAGCCGACCTGGCCTTTGTCAACCGTTCCACCCACACTCCTCCCCCAGGGATCCATATGGAGGACGTGCTCGATTATGAGGATATTTTCATCGCCGGAGCTCCATTTTCCCGTTACGCATCCGGCTCATTCACACTTGAGACGTTATTGAAGGAACCCCTCATCCTGCTTGAGGCAGGATCATCCACAAGGGAGAACCTGGAGAATTGGGCTTACTCAAAGGGCCTGACACTGACCCCGGGCATAGAAGCAGGCAGTGTGGATGTGATTCTGGATCTGGTGCGGATCGGCCTGGGAATCGGATGGATTCCCGGTTATGCGATGCCCTCACTTACCGATGCCCCGCTCGTTCATGTGAACGTCAGTAATACTCCCCCCCGGCGTACAGTCGCTATGGCCTGCACCAAAGCTCCGGCTATAAGTTCTGCAGTCAGGGCTTTCATGGAGCTGGTCCACAGCAAGTCCGACTGAGAGCATGAGAACCGATACTTGCAGAAGACCCTCTGAAAATTCATTCAGAGGGTCTTTGCGTCAGTTCTATGATCGTATATTCCTGATCCAGAAGATCAATCCTCAAAATCCGGTTTCTGAGGAGCTCCCCTCGTCCGATCAGCAGTTTAATCACCTCAGCTGTCTGAATTGATGCGACCAACGCCGGAGTAAACGATGGATTTCCAAGGACTTTTTCGATGCCCTTTTGCTGACCTTTCCTATAAAGATGATCGAAAGTGGTGTCTCCCGGAAGGATGACAGTCACCTGACCATACCATCCGCCAATGGCCCCATGAACCAATGGAATTCCCAATATTTCCGCTGCCTGATGAATGATCAGACGGGCCTCGATGCTATCCAGTGCGTCCACGATCACGTCATGGCCCTGAAGCAGGGATTGGGCGTTGCTCTCTGTCAGCCACAGCTGCCGGACATTGACCTTAATCTCGGGATTGACTGCCTCCATTCTTTTCTTGGCGGCAGCGGCCTTGGGCGTACCCAGAAGATCCGTCTCTGAAAGCAGCTGGCGATTGAGATTGCTCTCTTCAAATACATCCCCGTCGATTGCCGTCAAAGTGCCGACACCCATTCGTCCCAGCATTTCAAGCGCATAGCCTCCCAGCCCTCCGCAACCGACAACAACAACCCTTGCTGTCCGCATCTTCTCCATTTCCTCAAAACTAAGCGTACCGATGCTTCGGGAATAGCGTTCCATGGCTTCAGCCTCCCCCTACAGGCGGAAATACCGAAACGGCATCACCTTCCTGCAGAATCCGACTCAGTTCAGCATCCCGACCATTCACTAGGAGGATTGCAATTTCATCATGAAGGATGCTGAGGGAATCTATCAATGTTTCCACCGTCGCGCCTTCCGGCGCCTCCATGGGGATCACCTTGCCACGGCCCTCTCTAAGTGTTGCAAATAAACGCATTTCAATTTTCATAGTCGCCCTCCTTCAAGGACATATTACAATCCGTCGGCTCCATAAGCAATCCGAACAGGAGGGTGTTCCACCCCAGCATTCAGCTTCAGAACTGTTCACATACTCACACCCATCCACCAGATCGCAGTCGATGCAGGAAGGGTACCGATTGTTTCGAACCCTTTCCCGATAATTCCAATAGGCAGCACTGTTCCAGATTTCCATCAGCGTGCTGTCCTTCAGGTTACCAAAACTGTGTCGCACAATCTTCTTTTCTCTCCCGAAAACATATTCCTGATAGCCGTGCGAAAGGCGGTAGCATGGGATAACCTCTCCCTCAGCACTGATAAAGGCCGCTTCCTCTTCTATAAAACTGCACCGCCGTTCAGACTTCACTTCAACATTGGGAAGCACCAGCTGGATCCCTCTGCGGAATGACCGAACCTGCAGTCTCTTGAACAGCGACTTCATACGAGGGTTCTCATAACGAGTATAGAGGATCTTATCCTTATTGTCAGCCGTTTGAGGCATAAGATTCGAAAAGATCAGAGACTCCGCCTTCATATCCGCCGCAAGATCCACAAGCTGAAGTGCATCGTCCACGTTCTGTACCGACAAGACACACTGGATATGGATGGCCGGGCGGCTCGTTTTACGTTCCGCTTTTAACGCCTGCAGCCTGCGTATGGTATCTGTAACCGTTTCAAGCTCAACACCGCGGATCATCCTGAAAACATCCGCCAGTCCGTCAATGGATATGACGACAGAATCAATCTTATCGACCATTGCCTCAAGGATTTCCTGGTTAAGGCTAACGCCGTTAGTGGTAAGGATCAGATGATATCCCTTCAAATCTTCGACAATGCGCATGAAGTCAGGCGCGCAGGTTGGCTCGCCGATGCCTCCCAGGACTATTGTCTGCAGAGTAGGGATCTCCTTGATTTCGGTCAACAACTTTGAATAGAGGCCCCCATCAAGATCCTGAGGCGTTTCCTGCCATGACTGGCGATAACAGATGGTGCAGTTCAAATTGCACCGATCTGAAAGTTCCAGATAGAGTTTCTGTATACTCATTAGTCCACACCACCCGTTAAAAGCATTTGCAAATACAGCCCGGGCGTAATGACACCCGGGCTGTTTGTTCTATGAGAGTTTAGTGATGATAGGGTAATTCTAGAGGCCCAGTTCCTTCAGCTTCTGTACAGTCGGAACACCGGCCGTATCCCAGCCGCGCAAAGCATAGTATTCCGGCAGCATTTCTGAAAGCTTTGTTACGTATCCGGCAGAAGGACCTTCAGCAATAGGATCATCCAGCAGACGCTTAGGCAATGTGTCCTGGGAAGGATCAATACCCGCCTTCAGATTGTACATACGCTCCAGGTTCCAGATACGGTCGCCGGCTGCGAAGATGTCATCCCCGGTCAGATTGGTACCGGTGATCGCGTTCATCAGGTCCGCGTAATCCTGTGCTCCCATGGCAAACGAGGTGAATAGGCATACGCCCAGGGAATCGATGGAAGCTGTGAGATCCTGGAACGCTTTGCACCAGCCCGCTTTCCCATCGATTGCCAGACGGTCGAGTTTTTCAGGCAGGCCAAGGATTTCCGGCGAGATCATATATCCGCGAACATGGCAGCCGCCTCGGTTAGAGGTAGCGTACTGCAGCCCCTGTCCTTGAATGCCGCGAGGGTCATAAGCAGGGATTTCCAGTTTCTTCACCGTCATGGATACTTCAGGCGCACCGTACATTTCGCCTAAGCGGTAGGAACCTTGGGCCAGCTTGGCACCAAGTCCATCCATGTTGGCCATGGCTTTTGTCCAGTAAACGACGGCTTCGTTGTTGCCGAAGGCAAGCTCAGGGCCGTCGCCGAACTCCTCTTTCTTGATAAGACCCAGCTGGTAGAGCTCCATGGCTGCTGCCAGGGTGGATCCGGCCGAAATGGTATCGATGCCGATCTCGTTGCACCAGAAGTTGGCTTTGATGATATCCGGCAGGCTG
>CAZEHS010000040.1:0-24633 GCA_964511875.1 uncultured Peptostreptococcaceae bacterium | reverse complement strand
ATTTTGAAGAGAGTGGCAAAGAAATTGTGCTCTCACAATTTTCAGATCCTGAATCGATCAGAAAATATCTGGGCGAGGATTTTCTTGTCTATTAATCCACCAGATATTGCTGAACGGACTCCGGCAGCTTATCATTTTCACAGGTCAGTGTCATCGTGAAATCGATTCCGAAGTTTTTTGACAATTCATCAAATCGGTTCATTATGTCCGGAAGTGCCTCTTCAGACATATCCATCACTTTATTGAGGCCATCGATAAATACATCCCTGATATCAAAATTATTAGAAATCACACCGCATACAAATCCGACAAATTCATCCTTGTTCCGAATAGGATACTCATCCATACTGATGAAACGCATATCGTGTTTCAGCTGATAGATGTGTTTTTTGTCGTCATCGATGAATACCACGTTGCCGGTAGTGTTGTTCAAACGCTCATTTGCCATATCGATGATGCGTTTGGTTTTACCCGTACCTTCTTTGCTCGCGATTAACTTCACCATGGGTATCTCCTCCTTGTGGTCCCTGAGGGACTGAGCTTTTACCACTGTCACTAAGTATTCTACATCACCCTCTTAAATCCTTTAAAAAAGTGATGAAGAATCATGTATTTTTGATACCCCTCTGAAACCCTTGTCAATCAGCGGACTCCATGTATTTTTGCCGGAGTTGTCCGCAGGCTGCCTGAATGGAATCTCCTAACTCTCTGCGAACTGTCACCGAAATGCCGCCTTTTTTAAGGGCTTTTGAGAAGCGGTCCACCGTCATGTTCTGAGAGGCTTCAAAATCCCGCTCTTGGATGGTGTTTGCCGGTATAAGGTTCACATGGCAATTCAGGCCTCTAAGCAGAGCAATCAAAGCTGAAGCCTGTTCAGCCGTATCATTCACTCCCTTCAACAGCGCATACTCAAAGGTTATGCGACGGCCGGTCTCTTCAAAGTACGCCATGCTGGCCTGTATAAGCTTGGCGATGGGGTATGTCCTGTTGATAGGAACCAGCCGGTCCCGTAGCTTATCCTCCGCTGCGTGCAATGAAACTGCAAGCGTTATCTGCAGATGGTGACTTGCAAGTTCAGCCATCTTTGGTACAATACCGCAGGTTGATAAGGTTATATGCCGGTGACTGATCTGCAGCCCTGAAGGATGCTTTACCAGTTCAAGGAACCTTAAGACCGCTTCAAGATTATCAAGGGGTTCACCGCTGCCCATCAGGACTACATGGGTTACCGGCATTCCCCTATCCCTGGCCGCATGGAATATCTGAGTGAGAATTTCACCGGCACTGAGATTGCGTATCAAACCGCCCTGAGTAGAGGCACAGAACCAGCAGCCCATGCGGCATCCGACCTGAGTGGAAACGCAGACACTGTGCCCGTGCTGGTAAAGCATGGACACTGTCTCAATGACCTGTCCATCCCCCATACGGATCAGATATTTTCGGGTATCATCCTTTGGATCCTTCAGAGTCTCAACTACTGACCCTGCCTCCAGCTCAAACAGACGGGCCAACTCTTCACGGAGGGCTTTAGGCAGGTTCCCCATGGAATCCCACTGATTGGCGCCCTTCTGAACCCACTCAAAAACCTGCTTCGCTCTGAATTTCGGCTGTCCGCTTCGGACCAATGCCTGTTCAAGCTCTGACAGTGTCAAATCCCTTATTAAAGGCTTCATTTTATACATATCCTTCCATGTTCTTAATAACCCTTATCCAGGTCCACTCGGTTTACCAGCTCCTGTTTAAGGCTGTAACGCCGTAAATTATCGAAAATTATGTCAAAACGCCGTTCATTCCTTTGTTCGGATACCCAGCAATTATGGGGCGTTATATATGCCCTTTCAATAGCCCATAAAGGATTCTCGGGACTAAGGGGTTCCTGTTCAAAGACATCCAGCGCAACGCCCAGGAATTTCCCGGCATCCAGCTGTTCCAGAAGAGCGTTCTCATCGATGACAGTACCTCTGGATACATTGACCAGCACGGATGAATCCTTCATTTTCTTAAGAAGATTCCGATTAACGAGCCGATGGGTTGCTTTGGTTGCAGGAACCGCCAGTATCAGCACATCGAATCTCTGTATCCATCTATCCAGCATCTCGATGGGAAAGCACTCGTCGAACGGCTGGACTGACTTCCCGCTTGTGTTGAAACCTATCTGCGAAACATCGAAGCCTTTAAGCCTTTTTGCAGCCTCCTGCGCGATCGTGCCCGTGCCTATGAAGCCAATCCGTTTTTTGCTCAGTTCCAGGATATTCGAGGTCAGCTGCCAATTGTGCTGCACTTGATTCTTATAAAAGAATTTACTCTGCTTATAGATTTCAAGGATTTTCAGGACAATCCATTCCCCCATTGGGATAGAATACCCGCCGCGATTGTTCGTGATGACCAGATTGGATCCCTTGGCCTTTTCAATGGGCACCTGATCGATGCCGATGCTGGAAAGCTGTATCCAACGGAGATGTGTCATTCTGCTTATATCCAGAGTCTTGAAGGGTGAATAGCAGACAAGCACCTCAGCCTCTTCCATTTCAGGGCTGTACATGAGGTTTTTTTCATGGCATATCGATATGTCATACCCCAAGGCCCGAACACTTTCCATTTTCTCTTCGCCATAGTCATAGGTGAAAACTGCTTTGATCATGGTTGCCTCCAGAATCATGGATCCCTGTGCTTAAAAAAAGCGGAACCTGCGCACGTCAGTGCAGCAAGCTCCTGGTTCTTGTCAAATCAATTCCTTCTCATAGTCGTCAATGCATCCGCTCAGTACATCAGCCAGTCCTACAAATTCACATCCGAAATGCCAGAGGTTTTCAGTGAATTCCTTCCGGATGATTTTAACAACGGAATAGAAGAATTTCTCATCATCAATGGTTATTTTCGCATTGAAATAGAAATCCAACGGCATTTCCATCTCACAGCGAAAGCCGATGCCGGTTTTTGAAATATTGGTCACTTCAATGGTTTCATTCATTTCGTCAAGTTTGACATGATCCTGCTTATAAAGGGTTTCAACCTGTAATGTGATATCTACCGGCAGCCGTTTGGCACGTCGCTTTTCTTTCATTTTCTCACCTCATACCGTTTCGTGGTTATAGTATATCATACCGTAATGGTACGGTGTCTGTAAATGTTCAGGTTCCCGGAATCAATCCGGAAGGCCGCTCCGGATATCCAGAATCTTGTCCAGATTATTGAAAAAAATATCAACCAGCCGCGGTTCGAACATGATCCCACGCATCCGTTCGATTTCTGCATAAACGTCAACTTCCTTCCAGGCTTCCTTATAGACCCGCTTGTGACTGAGCGCATCATAAACATCTGCCAGGCATGTGATGCGGCTCATTATATTGATTTCTTCCTTTTTTTTTCCCAATGGATACCCTGAGCCGTCCCACCTTTCGTGGTGTTCAAGGGCCACTCTGGCTGCAGTTTTCATGATATCCCGCTTGGATTGTTTCAGGATTTCATAACCGATGGTCGTATGGGTCTTGATGACGTCGAATTCCTCTTTCGTTAGCTTTCCTGGTTTTGTAAGTATGGTATCGGGTATACCGATCTTTCCGATATCATGCATAGGGGAAGCCATCCTGAGAAGGTTGGCTTCTTCCTCCGTAAGTCCGTACTCCATGGCCAGGATATAGGAATATTCAGCAACCCGGCTGACATGGTTTGCGGTTTCTTTTGAGCGGAATTCAACAATTTCACCCAAAGTGTAGAGGACTTCTTTTTGGGTATCGATGATTTCTCGGTTCAAATAGATGTTATCGATGGCGATTGATATGTTACTGTTCAGAATTTGGAACAATGCACGGTCCGCATGCTTCAGCTGGATGGGCGTTTCAAAGTATATGAAGTTCCGAATGCCGTTCTCCACCTGGAACAGGCTGAGATACTGGTTGCCGCGAACGGCGTGCCCCCTGTCCCGTTCTGCCAGATCGATCAGTTCCCTGAAGCTGTCTGATGATAATCGCGCAACAGTCAGTTCCAAATCTGATGCGAATGAGCCTTTCCGATTCACAACCCTGAATTTCTGATTGATTTGCTCAGCACCGAAACCATTTATCTGCACCCGGGACGATTCAGTATCCAACTGCAGTAATTTCTCATATGTGTCCAGCGCGATACCCATGAAGCCTTCAAGACTTTTTACACGGAACATGTCCTGGGTCTGGTTTAGAATGCCTTCAAGTCCCAGCCGGTTATGCTCGATTGTCCGCATATCGATATAGGAGCGAAGTGAAGCGATGATCGATGTGTATAATTTCTGGACTGTCAGCTCTGTTTTCGATTTGTAATCGTTGATATCATAATTTCTGATCACATCATCCTCTGGTGCCTGTCCAGGCTGACCTGTCCGAAGAATGATCCGGACAAAAGGATTATTGAGGTTTTCCCTGATTTTTCGAACGACTTCAAGCCCTGAATTCTCTGTTTCCATTACAACATCAAGCAGGATCACAGCGATGTCGGGTTGCTCTTCCATCACTTGAAGTGTTTCGCTTCCGGAAAAAGTGCTTATCAGTTCTACTGATCGATTCTCAAAAGTGAATTTTCGAAGAACCATCCGTGTCATGGTGTGAACTTCTTCCTCATCATCAGCAATGATTATTTTCCAGGGCTTTTTATACGTTGATCCGTCAGCTATTTCAGTTGCAGCGCTTACCGGTGCATGACTTTCGTGATCACCCGCAAACAGGGCTTCGTATTCCAGATCCATCTCCAATGTCATTACCCCCAATATTGCGCAATGCTATATAATATCAACCAGGTTCTCGCATAAGAATTAAGGCAGGCAGTTCGGTGTCCTCTTCCATGATCATCCGAATAAACTCCCTGGCAATTGGACCGTCAAACTGCTTATCGGCGAAATTCTCCAATTCCTGAAGGGCTTCATGACGGCTGCGTGGAATCCTGTATATTCGGTCACTGGTCATCGCATCATAAGCATCCACAACTGAAAGTGCCCTGGATATGATTGGAATGGATTCACCCTGAAGTCCCTGCGGATAGCCTGTGCCATCTATCCATTCGTGATGACACAGGATGTATTCCGCAATATTTGAGAGCTCAGGCGATGTGGATGCGATACGGTAACCGATTTCGGGATGCTGCTTCATGATCTCCCATTCATCCTTTGTCAGAGGGGATGCTTTGTTGAGTATCAGATCTGGAACAGCTATTTTACCGATATCGTGAAGCAAGGCAAGCAGCTCAAGATCATCCATCTGCGCAGTTGTAAAACCCAGTCTTTTACCAAGCTTCAGCGAAAGAGTCTTGAGCCGTTCTGAATGATCGCCCCTATCATGGGTTCTCTCATGCAGTGTTTTTTTCAATGAGGAAATTATAGCACTTTTCAGGTTTTTACTCTCGACCAGCTTATTCTTATACATCCGGTCATCTGCAAGCTTGAAGGTCATCCGGATGTCTTCATCCATGTTGTTCTTGGTGGCTACCCCGACTGCAATGCTGACATTGATGGGCTCATTGGTCATGAGCCTTGAATTCTCCCGTATCCTGGCTGCGATATCAAGAGCAGCTTCCTCATTGGTTCCCGGCAGAATTATTCCGAACTCGTCGCCACCTATTCGAGCAGTGATATCATCCGTCCGACAGGTTGTCCTGAGAATCGTTGCAGCTGCTTTAATCAAACGGTCTCCTGCTTCATGGCCGAAAGCATCATTTATCAGTTTCAACCCGTTCACATCTCCTACAATGATACTGAGAGGCAGCTGACGTGCTGAATTCAACCTGGCGAGCTCTTCTTCGAAGTATGACCGGTTATAGAGCCCTGTGAGGCTGTCATGAAAACTCATATACCGGATTTCTTCCTCAATTATTTTACGGTTGGTGATATCAAGACCTGTACACACCACATAATCGCCGGAGCTGTTTTCTCCGGTAAGCTTAGAGAGGACCATCTGGATAGTTCTTATCTCCCCGCTTCGAGTCAGCATACGGCTTTCGAATTCTACAGTGCTCCGTTCCACCAGAACCTGGCTGAAGTATTCCGTGAATTTTTTCTGGTCATCCGATCCTGCCAGCAAGGTGACAAATGATTTTTGACAGGCTTCTTCTATTGTCAGCCCGGACAAGTTCACACAGGCACGATTGAATCGGACAATATGCCCTGATCCGGATAAAACAGCAATCAGACTGCCTACGGTCTCAAGGATCGTGCTGGAGAAATTCCGTTCTTCTGAAAGCTGCCTATCAATCATCTTGCGGTGAGTAATGTCGCGAAGCGTCAGGATTGTTCCTCTTACGATATTGTGTTCCTCGCGAATCGGCGTTCCAAATGCCTCAACCCAGACATATCCGCCCTGATCCTGACGGATCCTGAATTCGAACTTTCCAGTAAGACGGGTGGAGATGATGTCGCTCATCCTGTTTTTGACGTAATGGCAATCGTCAGGATGGATGAGGGGTAAGAATGAACGGCCCAGCAGTTTGCTGACAGGGGTCTTCAATACTCTGAAGATTGCGGGTGAAATATAGGTGCAAAGATTGTTCTCGTTTGTCTTGATGATTACATCCTCGATGTTCTCCGTAATGCTGCGGAGTTCCAATTCGTTCTCCAGTAACGCCTTCTGCGATTGTTTGAGTTCAACATCTGCATTCAGTCGTCCCAAAAGCTGTCTGATCAAGCCCGGAAGATATTCAGCAAGGGTCGGATCCTTCACCAGGTAATCCATGGCCCCTTTTTTCAGATAACTGACAGCTCTCTTATAGTCCGGTTCGTTGGAGATTACAACATAGGGAAATTTCCGTCCAGGACATTTCTGCAGTAACGGTGCCGAAAAATAATCACCATCAGGGAGCATATCCTCATCGAGAACGGCTATCATACCCGTGTTCAATTCCCAAAACGACAAGGCTCCTTCCATTTCAAAGAAGTGATGGACATCAAGTCCTTCGTCTTTGAACACATCAAAGAAAGAACCTCTGAATTCGGGGTCCGATTCTACTAGCAATATTCCGTGGTAAGGTTCCAGATCATCTTGCTGGTCGCAATAGAGATTGAACTTCATATACAATTCCTTTCAAGCATTCAGGATGTACACTGAATTATAGTTCTCTATAAAATAAAAAAAACCTTCAGAAAATTTAATTTCTTCAGGTTTTCTTTTCCATGACAAGGAATTGCAGCCATCGATTACTTTAATAAGATTTTAGCCAATCCTTCCAAACCCAGCAGATAGCTGTCGGTTCCAAAACCGGCAATGACTCCGGCTGCTCCGGCGGCCGTAATGCTATGGGCTCGAAAGGATTCGCGGGCGTGAATATTGGAAAGATGCACTTCCACCGTCGGAATCCGTATGCTTCGGAGCGCATCGAGAAGAGCGATGCTTGTATGTGTATAGGCTCCTGGGTTTATCAGTATTCCATCAAAGGTTTCTGCTGCTTCCTGAATCCAATCGATGAGAAGCCCCTCATGATTGGACTGACGGATTTCGAGCTTTACCGACAGCTTTTTTGCCCGCTCTTCCAAGTCTTCGCAGAGCATTCCATAGGTTTTAGAGCCGTATACGCCCGGTTCACGGGTTCCCAGCATATTGAGATTCGGACCATTGATCACCAGTATTCTTTTGTGTGAACTCATTGATTCAGAAATCATCAACAGCTCCTCCAGTCCCATTTCAGGGGTATCCTCATTCATGACCGTATAATCTGCAGCCTTCCTGTATGCAGGCTCCCTATCCCTGGCAAGTATATGGATCCGGTCCGGATCATCCGCAAGCAATGGACGTCCTTCCCTCTCCAGAGTAGTGAGTATGGATTCCGGCTTACGAAGAATACGGATGATTATCCCCCGTCGTCTTAACGCCCTGACATTCTCAGGATTCAGGACAGCACCGCCCCCCGTCGCAATAACCGAGGGTGAATTCTTCTCACACAGTTCCTTCAGTATCTCCGATTCGATTTTGCGGAATCCCGCTTCACCCTGAGCCGCAAAAATAGTTTCAACGTCCTGCCCTGTGCGGCTGATTATTTCCTTATCCAGGTCGATGAAAGGTCTCTTCAAAGACTTAGCCAGGTCTGCACCAAGGGTTGTCTTTCCACTTCCGGTCAGACCAATCAGGGCTATATGTACATAGGTACTCAATTGTTCGTACCTTTCCGGTAACTGCCCAAAAATTTGAAATACGGACACTGACCCTGTACTGCAGAGAGCGCTTTCTGAACAGCCTCCTGACGGATACTGCCTTCGGCATCCAGGAAAATAAAGTATTCCCATGGTCTGTCTGGAACCGGCCTGGATTCGATCCTGAACAGATTCACCTGCTCCTTCGCAAAACAGCCCAGTATGTCGTAAAGCGCTCCTGCCGCATGGCGCGCAGTGAGGACAACACTCGTACTGTCCGCATCGTCACGGACCTCCTGGTCCTTCGACAGTACGACGAAACGGGTTGTGTTCAGCGTGCTGTTCTGGATAGCCGGCATCAGGATTTCCAGGTTATAGAGCTTTGCAGCCCGTTCGCCGCCGATTGCTCCAAAGGCAGGGTTCTTTTGCTCCGCTACATGTCTTACACTGAAGGCTGTATTCTTCATGGGCACCAACCGCGCGGACTTCAGACCGCTGAGGTATACACCGCACTGCTCAAGACCCTGGGGATGGGAGTAAATCTCCTTTAAAGAATTCGGATCCGCTCCGGGCAGCCCTATAAGGTTATGAACCACTGGAAGGCAGACCTCTCCGGTGATGTACAGATCCTTTTCCCTGATAAGGTCATAGACCTCTTTGATCGCCCCAGTAGTCGTATTTTCAACCGGCAGGATACCATAGGAGATTTCGTCTCTTAATACGGCGTCGCAGACTGCTGAAAAGGATGGGTAGTTACGGTAAGGTTCGGACAGTTCTCCAAAATAGCGTACCAAGGCACTTTCGCTGTATGATCCGGGAATTCCCGCATAACCGGCCGTAATGGCTGTTTCCATATCCGGACGTATAGGATTGAACCGGTTCCTGCCGCTGTCCTGCAACGAACGGCTGGATTCCAGGATTGTTCTGAGGATTCTTAGTATCCTGTCCCGATAGGCAGGATTATCCACCTGAGAAGCAATGCGCAGCATGATGTCCTTTTCCCGGTTCGGATCCATGGTGACACGGCCGGTTGCCTCCTTGACTTTGCCCACTTGCTCAGCAATAGCCATACGTCTATTAAGTAAATCTGTCAAAGCATCATCAATCGAGTCTATTTCATGTCGATATTCTTCCAAGGTCTTCATCCCCACGCCTCCTGCATTTGAATCTGCTGGTCCAGCATGGCTTCCAGCAGGGCCATTGCTGTGACCGCTTCCACTACCGGGCATGCCCGTGGTACGATGCAGGGATCATGACGTCCATGAATCTCAAGCACGGTTTCAGTACCCGTTGTCAGATCAACGGTGTCCTGAGGCAACGAAATACTGGGAGTCGGTCGGAATGTGACCCTTAGAGCAAGAGGCATTCCATTGCTGATACCGCCGTTGATACCGCCGCTGTTGTTGCTCAGAGAACGAACCGCACCCTCCTGGCTGATCCAGGGGTCATTCGCTTCAGATCCTTTCATGCTTCCGAATCCGGTTCCGGCACCGAATTCCAAAGCCTTGACGCCGGGGATCGAGAAAATCAGGTGGGCAAGGGTGCTCTCCAATGAATCGAAAAAAGGTTCTCCCCAGCCCGCTGGAATTCCAGTAACACAGACTTCCACCTGTCCGCCGACCGAATCACCGGTTTTTCGCATCTCTTCAAGCAGACTGATTGCTTTCAATTCAGCCTGTCCAGAATAAAAGGGCAGGTTTTTTTCCTTGAGATCCCCACGGGCGATAAGAGCCGAATCGGCTTCACCAAGAGTTTCCGGCGTATCGGTGATCGGTCCCATTCTGGAAATTCGGCTTCCTATGGATATTCCCAGTGCTTCCAGCAGCTGAGTCACCAAAGCGCCTCCAAAAACGATCGGGGCAGTGAGACGCCCGGAAAAATGTCCGCCTCCCCGATAATCCTGATGTCCCTTGTATTTCATCGACGCGGCATAGTCAGCATGGGAAGGTCGTGGTGTAACCGTAAGATCCTGATAATCCTTTGAACGGGTATCCGTATTTGCAAAGAAAACTGTCAGAGGCGCCCCGGTGAGTTTCTCTTCATAGATTCCGCTGAGGATCTCATAGGAATCTGATTCCTGCCGAGGTGTCGCATGAATACCCGAGCCGGGCTTCCGGCGATCGAGCTCCTTCCTGATCCGGCTGAAATCCGGCTTAAAGCCCGCAGGCAGATGATGGAGTGTTATTCCGATGCCCGCGCCATGGGATTCCCCAAAAAGTGAGTAAACCACTTGTCTGCCCCAACTACTTCTCACTGATCGTGCCTCCTAAAGCTTTGAAATCTTCGAAAAAATGCGGATAGGATTTTCGAACGGCTTCACTTCCCTCAATGATTACAGGGCTGTCACATTTAATGGCCGCAACGGCAAGGCTCATGACGATCCGATGATCATTCCAACCTTCCACAACACCGCCTGTCAACCGTTCTACGCCCTGAATCACAAGACCTTCCGGTTCTTCTGTGATGCGTGCTCCCAGTTTGTTCAACTCTGTGCAGATGGCTTTGAGCCTGTCTGATTCTTTGATCCGTACGCGAGCAGCATTGATGATGTGGGTTTCTCCACTGCTTACAGCTGCCAGCGTTGCTACGATGGGCACAAGATCTGGACACTGAGAAGCATCGACAACCGTTCCGTGAGTCGTGGTTTTGGTCACCTTCAGCAGACCTGATTCCCAATGAAGATCCGCACCCATTGCGCCTGCAATATCCAAAATCCGTTTGTCACCCTGCCGTGTATCCTGGGCAAGATCAGCCAGATCCAGTCCATTACCCATCAGTCCCGCCGCAATCCAGAAAGCCGACTGGGAGTAGTCCCCTTCAACGCGGTATCGCGCCGGACGATAGTGCTGGTTTCCCCGAATCTTATAATGGTCTGGAGTTACAGTTTCGATGCTTACGCCAAAGCGTTCCAAAACCTGGATGGTCAATTCAACATAATCCCTGGATTCCAATGGAGAAGTGAGTATGATTTCCGAATCCCCTTTTAAAAGCGGCAGAACATACATCAGTCCTGTTACAAACTGTGAACTGATATTGCCCGGCATCTTATAGACATCCGGCTTCAGCTGTCCTTCAACTAAAAGAGGAAGTTTGCCGTCATAGTGATAACGGATCCCCTGCTGGTTAAAAAGCTCAAAATACGGATCAAGAGGCCGGGTCACCAATTTCCCTTCACCTGCAAAGACTACGGGTCCTTCTACCAACCCCGCAAAGGGAATCAGAAACCGGAGTGTTGAACCTGATTCATTGCACTGCAAAGGGGAGGCAGGAGTTTCCAGCCTTCCGCGACCCAGTATCCTAAGAAAATCCTTGCCTCTGGAAACCTTTATACCCAGTCCTGATATGGCAGCGCATGTGGCCTCGATATCCTCAGATAAAACCAGATTCTCAATGATGCTCTCCCCGTCAGCCAAGGCAGCCGCCAATACGGCGCGGTGACTGAGGCTTTTCGAAGGCGGTATGGTGACTTTGCCGTTTAGTACGGCGGATTGTACGGTTCTTGTCATGGTGAGCTCCTTTGCCGGTTAGGGTTGTCATCGCGAGCGAAGCGCGGCGATCTCTCCCTATGTTCTATACTGTCGCAGCCATTTGCACTAATTCAAAACCAAGGGAGAGATTGCCACGTCACTGCGTTCCTCGCAATGACAGAATTTCATCTGGTAAGAAACGCCTGCAGCTTCTCCTGAGGCACCTCGTGGAGGATGCTGATGCCGGGTGATTTCATGATTGCCAGCTCGATGCCGCTACTGGTCTTTTTCTTATCCCTGTTAAGCCAGATCATCAGATCTTCCAGCGGAACGCCTGACTCAACGGGAAGTCCTATGTTCCCAAGAAGAGCGGTCAATTCTTCAGTTGATCCGGGATCGCTCAGACCTGCGGCCTCCGAACACCTGGTAATCCAAACCATTCCCATGGCAACGGCTTCACCATGGGTCCATCGGTTATATTCCCCATAGGCTTCTAACGCATGTCCGATGCTGTGACCGAAATTCAGAAGCTTACGGAGTCCCTGTTCCTTCTCGTCAATTTCCACCAAATATTTTTTAACTGTCAAAGCTCTTCTGATGATCTCGTGTACGACCTCCGATTCAAGCGGAAATGAAATTGTCTGAAGCAAACGGTACAGTTTCTTATCTGCAATGCACCCCGCTTTGACCACCTCTGCCATACCATCCTTCAAGATGCGGTCAGGCAATGTCTCAAGGTAATCAGGGTCGATCCAGACTTCTTTGGGATGATAGAAAGTCCCCACCAGGTTCTTCCCTTCCGGAAGGTCTACGGCAACCTTCCCGCCAATACTGCTGTCCACCTGTGAAAGCAGGGTTGTTGGAATCTGGATGAAGGGCACTCCCCTAAGGTATGTAGCGGCTGCATAACCGGTAAGATCACCGATAACCCCGCCTCCGAATGCCAGCACCATATCCTTACGAGTCAGCCCGGCACCCAGCCAGTTACGGTAAAGCGTCATGAGATTCTCAGGGGATTTTGAGCTTTCTCCGGGAGGCAGGACCGTGATATGTGTCTGCAGACCTCGCAGTTGCTGCTCCATGACCTCCCCGTGAAGCTCCCATACGGTGCTGTCGGTTACTAGCGCCAATCGGTTGCAGCCTAACGCGTTTAACCGGGATTTTATCTGGAATCGTGATGAGGATTCAATTGTAATCGGATAATTGGCAGTTGCCAGATTAATCATTAGCGACATGGTCTCAGTCCTGTTCTATGAATACTTCGCAAAGTTTCGCTTCCGTGACAAGCTGAGCTGCACGGGATCGTTCTGCGCTGGTTGCAAAGCTGAGGATCAAGGCTCCGGGTAAGGATTCCCTTGCATGATCCAGTGCGATATCCTTTATGTTCAGGTGCTTTTCCGCCAGCAAGCCCGTTACAGCTGCAAGAGTCCCCGGACGATCCTCCAGATCCAGAATCAATGGATAAAGGGACGATTCTTCACTTGGACGGCGTGCTGCCAAACCGGAACGGATTTTTTGGATTCTGCTTAGATTATAACCAATTTCTTCGCTTTTTTCTGCCATCAGCATGTTCTTGAATTCCAAAAGCTCATCTATCAGACCGTCTATACCTGACATGAGTTCATTCTTGTTCTGGGTGAAGATATCCAACCACAACCTGGAATCACCCATTGCGATCCGTGTCGTATCCCGAAAGCCTCCGCCTGCATATTTCAGCGAATCCTCCGGCAGGCTCTGTACAAATGAACTGACCAGGGCACATGCGGTCAGATGGGGCAGATGACTGAGCCTCGCTGCCAGCGCATCGTGTTCCTTCGGTGTTGTTACCACCGGTATGGCACCGATCCTTTTGACCATTGCCTGGAGTTTTTCAAGGTCCTCAGGACGGCAATGATCATCAGGTGTCAGAAAATAGTACGCATTCTCGAAAAGTATGGGAGATGAGTTCGCAAAGCCTGAGCGATCGGATCCTGCCATTGGATGCCCGCCGATGAAGGATACCTGCTGATCAAGTGAGGAATCCATCATCATATGGACTGTGCTCTTTACACTTCCGGCATCTGTCACCAGAGTATCCGGTCCGATCAGATGGGATACGCCCTTCAATGCTTCTGTAATCCGACTGAGCGGCACCGCTATGATCAGCAGATCCACCGGGACAGTCTCTACTGCCGGCATTTCGGATACGGCATCGAATAGTCCGGAGCTCTCTGCCAGACTTCGTGTATTGGAATCCTGATCGAACCCGATGATCCGGCCGCTGTAGCCCTTGAGCCTCAGCGCCTTTACGATCGAACCACCGATCAGTCCCAACCCTGTGACGGCGATGCTTTTAAAAAAACCACCCTCATCCGTGCTGTTATCAGATTGCTGCATGGATTCTCGTCTCGCTTTCTGTTGAAGGAATCTCAGCGCAGGCAGCATGAATCCTTCCTATACTATTCATCAAACGTGCGAATTTTTCTGGTTTCAACGATTGAGGCCCATCTGAGAATGCTCTTTCTGGTTCGTGGTGAACCTCTATCATAAGCCCGTCGCAGCCCACGGCTACCGCCGCTTTGGACACGGGCTCGATCATTTCCCATCTGCCGGTAGCATGGCTGGGGTCGATTATGATAGGCAGGTGACTCAGTTCCTTGACAGCACAAACCACTGCCAGATCAAGGGTATTGCGGGTGTAGCTTTCGAAGGTCCGAATGCCGCGTTCGCACAGGATCACATTTGGATTTCCACTGGCCATGATGTATTCAGCGGACATAAGGAATTCTTCAATTGATGCGGACATGCCTCGTTTGAGCAAAATAGGCTTGTGAGTCGCACCGACCTTTTTCAACAGGGAAAAGTTCTGCATGTTGCGTGCACCGATCTGAATGATATCAGTGTAGGATTCAACAAGATCGAAATCCTCTGTAGACATCAACTCTGTGCAGACCGGCATATCGTTGGCATCGCCAGCCTCCCTGAGCAACTTCAACCCCAGCTCCCCCATACCCTGGAAGCTGTAGGGTGAGGTTCTCGGCTTGAATGCCCCGCCTCTGAGTATATTCGCCCCGCTGCTTTTTACAGCAGCAGCGATGGTATGAATCTGCTCACTGTTTTCAATGCAGCATGGACCTGCGATCATGGTGAGATTACCGCCGCCGACAGAGTGCTTGCCGACCCGTATCACACTGTCAGGCTGGTGGAAAGCCCTGCTGGCCAGCTTGTATGGAACCTTGATGCGAACGACTTTCTCAATATGAGGACTCCCGTAGAAAGAGGATTCCTCAAGCTTAGCGGTGTCGCCGATTATTCCTAATATGCTTTGAGTCGCGCCTTTTATGATTTTCACCTTGTAGCCCATCGTTTCAACTCGATCAATGATCTTCTTCTTTTCGTCTATAGTGGTTCCTGGCTTGAGTACTATCACCATGCTCATTTCCTCCTGTGGGTATCCATGTTTTTGAATTCAGTTTCTTATAGGGTGCTGTATATCCATAAAACGCTCCATCGCTCAACGAACCACCTCCTTACGGAAAATAAAAAAGCACTTCTTTAAAGTTACTTAAAGAAATGCCCGCTTTTTCATTGTGGGTTATGGAACTCTTTATCTTTAAGTATGGATAATCCTATGAATTTTTTGGTATGCCAAAAAGCCGGCGCTAAAAAAGAAGAAGCTCCAGCTAAAGTAACCAAAATATTCACTTGTCATCTTCGGCAGGGTCAATGACTGATTCATAAGATACATCCATTCCTGAGCCATTCCCGGCTCATGTTTTAATTAAGTTTAACCGCTCGATTGATATCTGTCAACAAGTGTCGCATTTTTCTGTCAAGTTAGGCAATTAACCTGTAACGGCTCTTAAATTATTTTTTTAATCCATCAAATTCTTCCATCAGCTCCATCCTGTTCTCCGCAAGTTGTTCATCAGTCAACGGATTCCATAGCTGCTGAGCCAGGAGCGCCTGTTCAATCAGCATCTCGATGCCATGGATCACAGGATGCCCGGCTGCTTCAGCCTCCTGAATGAAACGGGTCCGATGAGGCTTATAGACGATATCACAGACTGCAGCACCTGACCTGAAACTTGAAACGCGGGCAGGCGATACATCAATTACCGGCTCCATTCCTACAGAAGTTGTATTGATCACCAGGTCAAAGTCGCTGAACGCATCCTCCGATTCCATATGGATGATATCCTGATCCTCCATGGCGAGTGATTTAAGCTCAGCGGCCAGATTCTGCGCTTTTTCAGGGGACCGGTTCCAGATGCCCAGCTGTCTGACACCCCCGAGGACCAATGCCCCGCAAATTCCTCTGGAAGCCCCTCCGGCGCCCAATACGAGAACTTTGAGCTTTCCAACGTCAGGCACATGTCTTTTTATCACAGCCAGTAGACCTGACCCATCGGTGTTGTATCCCCGCCAATGACCCTCATTACAGACCACAGTGTTCACGGCACCCAAGGCCTCTGCCATCGGATCGATGCTGTCCATGAACGGGATGATGTCGGTCTTATAGGGGATGGTCACACTGAGTCCCTGTGCCTTAAGTGCTTTCAACCCAACAACCGCGCTGCCCAGGTCTTCCGCCGCTATGGCGAATGCCAGATAGATGCCGTTGATGTCGCAGGATTCGAACACATGGTTGTGTATCCATGGGGATTTGGATCCGGAAACGGGATTCCCCAGCAAGCCGTATAGGCGTGTTGCGCTGTCTGTCATATGGTTTCTCCTGTTCAGACGATTTCCTCGCCTTTCATCATCAGCACTGAATATTCATCCAGGGGAACCCGCATATCTATTTGGGCACCCCAGGTAAGAACCTCATCTTTTTCAGTCAGGACATAAGCCTGCGTGTAACCGGCAGCAATGTCCTTCACATATTTCAGTCCGTCTATTGCAACAGGTACAGGGATGTATTCATCCTCATGTTCATTGTAACGTCCCCAGGTGAAGACTTCTCCGATATCCGACAGTGCCAGGATGAACTGACCTTTCGCAGCCAGTTTGATGATTCTATTCAGTTTCGGAATCTCCTTCGGAAACAGGACCTCCGTTTCACCGATGATTCCCAGCTGGCCATAAAGATTGGAGCCCCATCCGAAAATCTTCCCGCTTTCTGTCAATGCGATAGTGAAATCCTTACCGCAAACCGCCTGTTTGACTCCCTTAACGTTGATGATCGTAGGTTCAATCATCTTGCCTTTGAAGCCGGAACCGACCTGGCCCTTCGAATTGTCTCCCCAGGCGGTAACTGAACCGTCGTACAGCACGCAAACCATGTGGCCGTTTCCCAGTGAAACCGATCTGACGTTGCTCAGATTCTTCACACGACGGGGAATTTCCTGATACGGGGGTTTGTCCTCTCCCAACTGCCCATGTTCATTGGTCCCCCATGTCAATACAGCGCCCGTCATGAGGACAGCTGCACTGAAGTCCTTGCCCGCAGCCAATTGCTTGACACGATCCAGACCCCATAATTTTTGTGGGATTCTTGAGTTCAACCTGTTGCCAACACCCAGCTGACCAAAATCGTTACTGCCTGTACTGCCCACCTTACCCTGGAAATCCTTGCTTAGAACATGGGTTTCACCACACGCAATATGTTCGACATTCTCATAGTTCGGAATCATTGTTTTTTCGTTAAGCGGCGATTGGGCACCGTTGCCCAACTGTCCGAACCGGTTATTACCAAAAGCGGCTACCCTTCCGCTGTTATATACGATCATCAGAAATTCGGCACCTGCCTGAATCTCTTTTACACCGCTTACTTCAGTCACTTCGAATTCGATTCTGACCCAATCGGACCAGATTTCGTTGCGATCCATGATCCGGAGAGATACTGTCTGTTTTCCCGGGTGGCTGTAGATTTCCTTCTTGTTTTCCCATTCCTCTCCACGTATTTCACCGCCTTCGCTCAGTGAATTTCCACTGTTCCACTCGATGAGAGACGTTGTAGTGAGCCCATGATTCGGGTGCATGGTTATGACCGCTTTGGGATCCATCTCGCTAACCCTGAATTTTGAAAAACTCAGTAACAGTTTTTCTCCCTCTTTTCGGGATGTCCCTCCCACTAAATCAATAAATGGCTGGCAATCCAGATTCCCGATTCTGTTCACAACAAGGAATTTTTCGTCCGGAGTAAGACTGTATCTCTTCCAATCAATCCTGTATCCATTCTCCAAATAACGTTCCAATTGGCTCAGGTTATCCAGTTTGTTGATATTGTCCTTTCTAAATCCCATCATGGCCCGCTTGATGGCCTTGAAATCCTCCATGATGTCCAGTGCTGCAGATGGACCGGTCTCTTTATTCCCGAATGCAGAAAAGACAAATCCGCCGATCACGACAAGACCGGCTATCCCGATTATCCCTATCATTTATACCACCTTATAAGCATTATGGAGCTATTTTATAGGATTACAGCCCTAATGACAAGCATACTTTCATTAAAAGAAAGAGAGCGGAATGCCCGCTCCCTTCGTCAACTGTATATGTCCTTGAGTGCCTGATCCGCAGCTTTAAGAGTATCTGCGATATCCTGTTCCGAATGTGCAGCAGAGAGGAAAAACCCCTCGAACTGAGCCGGCGGGATCAACACACCAAGATTCAGCATTTTACGGAAGAATTCTGCATATTTGACAGTATCGCATCCGCTCACATCGTCATAGCTTCGAATGGGTCCTTTTGTGAAGAAGGGACAGACCATTCCTTTGAAGCGTACAATTTCCATTGGAAGATCCAAACGTTCAACAATGGATTTCAATCCGTTTTCCAGTTGCACTGCCCGTGCCTCCATATCGGAATACACTTCCGGATGGGATTTAAGATAGCGCAGGGTAACCAGTCCCATGTGCATGGCCAGAGGATTACCGGAAAGCGTTCCTGCCTGGTAAGCCGGTCCCAGCGGGGCCACTTTGGCCATGATTTCACGCTTTCCGCCATAGGCGCCGACTGGAAGGCCGCCGCCGATGATTTTTCCGAAACAGGCCATATCCGGATCTATCCCGTAGATTTCCCGGGCACCGCCATATGCCATTCGGAAACCGGTAATGACTTCATCGAAGATCAGGACCGCACCGGATCTGGCAGTCACATCCCGGAGCGTTTCCAGGAATTCCGCCGTGGCCGCAACGACTCCCATGTTACCCGCTACAGGCTCTACGATGACGGCTGCGATTTCATCGCCCATGGAATCGAAGAGCTCCCGGATCTGTTCACAGTCGTTGTATCGACCCACTAATGTATCCTGAATGACGCCCTCGGGTACCCCTGCTGAGGTGGGTGTCCCGTATGTCAGCGTGCCGGAACCGGATTTTACAAGCAGCGCATCACTGTGTCCATGATAGCAGCCTTCAAATTTCACAATCTTGTTCCTGCCCGTAAATGCCCGGGCAACACGAAGGGCACTCATGGAGGCTTCTGTTCCTGAGCTGACCATGCGGACCATTTCAACAGAGGGATAAGCTTCTATGATCTCTTCGGCCATTTCCACTTCCAGAGCCGAAGGAACACCATAGCTGGTTCCCCTCATGATGACATCCATCAAGCCGTCATTCAGCAGATCCGGGCTATGTCCCAGAATCATCGGACCCCATGAGCAGATGTAATCGATGTAGGTATTGTCATCCACATCGGTAATTCTGCTGCCATGGGCGGATTTTATGAAAACAGGGTCCATTCCAACGGATTTGAACGCTCTTACAGGGCTGTTCACACCGCCGGGAAGCACCTTCTGAGCCCGTTCGAACCACTGATCTGATTGATTACGCTTCATGGCTGTCCCTCCACTTCTGTACCAGTTCCTTTGCGAAATAGGTAATTATCAGATCCGCTCCTGCACGTTTGATGCCGATCATGGTTTCCTCGATAACGGATTCGTTCATCAGCCCCTGGGCTACCGCCATCTTCAGCATCGCGTATTCCCCACTGACATTATATGCCGCTACCGGAACGCGCACCTCTTTTTTAACGGCATGGATGATGTCCAGATAAGCCAGTGCCGGCTTCACCATGACGATATCTGCACCCTCCTGGATATCCAGAAGTGTTTCACGTAAAGCTTCACGACCATTGGCAGGATCCATCTGATAGGATTTTCTGTCGCCGAATGCGGGCGCCGAATGAGCCGCTTCCCGGAATGGACCATAATAGGATGAAGCGAACTTTGCTGAATATGCCATGATGGGGATCTGCGTATACCCCGCCTCGTCCATTGCCTGCCGCATTGCACCGATCCGTCCGTCCATCATATCCGACGGCGCTACCATATCGGCTCCGGCCTCACAATGGCTCAGTGCAATCCGGCTGAGAAGCTCCAATGTCGGATCATTAAGAACGTCTCCCGTACTTCCCAGGAGTCCGCAATGCCCATGGCTCGTATACGCACACAGACAGATGTCAGTGATCACATACATTCCAGGCACCGCAACCTTAATCGCCCGAATGGCCTTCTGTACGATTCCATTGGAATCCCAGGCACCGCTTCCCTGTTCGTCCTTTTCATCCGGGACGCCGAAAAGAAGGATCTGATGAATTCCAAGAGCATAGACATCTTTCACTTCCTTCACAAGTTCATCCACGGAAAGATGGAATACATCCGGCAGAGAAGATATTTCTGAACGGACTCCCTGACCTTCAACTGCAAATAAAGGGTAGATGAAGTTTTCTGGAAGCAAATGGGTTTCTCTTATCATTTTCCGGATTACAGGACCGGTTCTGAGTCTTCGAGGCCTGTGTATCAGTGACTGCATGATTGTTCCTCCTTTAATATGCGGACTGCTCCATCGACCAGACCTGGAATCGTGTGAGGGCTGGCTTCCTTATGAACCGGCAACCCCAGCTCCCTCATCGTATCCGATGTAACTGGCCCGATAGAGATCATTTTAGTATCTTTCATTGATGCCAACACCTCCGGCCCCGCCATTCTTACGAAGTGGCGAACAGTGGAGGAACTGGCAAAGGTGATGAATGAAGGAGCATAATCGATCAATTCCCTTTTTCCCTCTTCGGAAAGGTCTTCCTGTTCCGTCCGGTATATCGGGATTTCATGAACCATGCATCGGTCCCCAAGCCGTTCTTTCAGCACCAACCTTGCCTCCAGGGCACGGGGCATCAATACCCGGTCCGATGGCAATAGCAAAGGTTCCATTGCGTTTGCAAGGGATTCAGCCACATACTCTTCCGGAATGACATCCGCTTTAAGGCCGAATTTCTCAAGGGCCTGCGCAGTCCCTTCCCCAATCGAGGCAATCTTCAGATGCCCCAAGGGACGCACGTCCAGGTATTTCTCAAGGAATGCCTCAAAAAACAGACTTACTCCATTCACACTGGTGAAAACCAGCCAGGTATATGTATGAATCCTTGCAACCGCTTCATGTAAAGCTTCCTGTTCCTGAGGGACGATCCGGATAGCAGGGATTTCCATAATCTCTGCGCCCTGAGCTTCCAGCTGCATTGTAAGCCTGCTGCTCTGGGTCCTTGCACGGGTAACAATCCCGCGGCATCCGAATAACGGCCGGTTTTCGAAGAATGACAGCTGGTCTCTCAGGTTCACTACCGGACCTACCACAATCAGGCAGGGCGAACCGATCCCGCTTGTCTCCGCCAGCGGCTCAATGGTTTCCAAGGTGCCGGTGATGGTGCGCTGCTTTGGTGTTGTCCCCCACTGTACAATGGCACAGGGAGTATCGAAAGATTTGCCGTTGGCAATCAATTGTGTTGTGATTTCAGGCAGGGCAGCCCGTCCCATGAGGAAAATCAATGTTCCTTCCAGTTTGGCAATGACCGGCCAATCCTGTCGTGTCTCCTCTTCCTTCATATGAGCAGTAAAGACATGGAAAGATGTGGCTATTCCCCGATGAGTGGCGGGAATGCCTGCATAGGCCAGTCCGGCAATGGCGGACGTGATTCCGGGAACCTCTTCAAAAGCGATTCCGGCAGCAGAAAGCTCAATCCCTTCTTCCCCGCCACGTCCGAACACGTAGGGATCGCCGCCCTTGAGTCTTACGACCTGCTTGCCTTCCCTTGCCTTTTGTATCAGAAGACTGTTGATCCCGTCCTGAGAAAGGGTGTGATCGCTGGACTGCTTTCCCACATAGATCTTCTCACAGGACTCAGGAACCCAATGCATCATTTCTCTGGTGCCCAGCCGGTCATAAACCAGCACTTCAGCCCGCTCCAGAAGGGCTTTGCCCTTCAATGTCATCAATCCCGGATCACCCGGTCCGGCACCAACAAGAAACACCTTTCCTTTCAGGGTCATGACCTCACTCAGTATCTGTTCAGCCAATCGGAGTCCCAGTTGTTCAGGTTCATCAGCAGGTCCTGTCAGGGTCCGTTTTAGAAGGATAGCCCCATCATCGGTTCCAAACAGCCCCGTCAGTGTCAGCAGGCCGTCAGCGCATACAGCAAATGCACCGACAGGGGCGTGACATCCGCCCTGTGTTCCTGCCAGGAAGAACCGCTCTGCCTGAACCGGCGCGCAGGATGATTCGTGTCTTATGCTTTCAAGTACGATCTTCATTCGGTTATCGCCGGCGCGGTATTGAAGCGCCAATGCCCCTTGCCCTGCGGCTGGCACAAAAATCTGCGGATCCAGGTACTGTGTGATCCGGTCTTGAAAACCGGCTCGATGGAGACCTGCAGCTGCCAGAACAACACCATGAAGGTTTTTAGTCTGAATTTTGCCCATCCGTGTTTCAATATTTCCCCGTATATCGACTATTTTCAAATCTGATCGAAGGCTGAGCAACTGATATTTGCGCCGTTTGCTACCTGTGCCGATGACTGCGCCGAGGGGCAGTTCATCCAGCCCCCCGTAGCCTGGCTTGAGGATCAATGCATCCCGCGGGTCCTCCCGCAGGGGGATATCGCTGAATGTGAGGCCTGCAGTGAATTCTGTAGGCATATCCTTGAGGCTGTGGACCGCCAGATCCACTGATTCATCCAACAGGGCCTCCTCGATCTCCTTTACGAAAAGTCCCTTATCCCCTATCTTATCAAGAGCGATATTCTGAATGCGGTCACCCAGTGTCTTAATGATAATGCATTCTGTTTCCAGACCAGGTATCGCCTTTTCCAGCTGTTTTGCTACCCATTCGGTCTGAACCCGTGCGAGCAGGCTCCCACGGGTTCCTATTCTAATCTTCATATTCCTTTCTCCTTTTCTGGAGTTCTTCACGGCTCATTGTTCCAAAAGTGCGCATCAGTTCCTGACGGACAGAACTGTCCGGCTCATTCATTCTAAGTAAACGCCTGAGTTCTCCGAGCAATCGGATACGCTCGGGCCAATGATTCTTTTCCAATGCTTCCAACAGTTCAGAGACGATCTGTGCACCCGCAGCAGGACTGGACCCTCCGGTCGAAACCGCAACTGTGATGTCCTCAAGCGTGCCGACATTCGGAAAAGACAGGGTCCCGCTGTTTCCATCTGATGCATTCAGAGCAAAAATGCCCTTGGACTCCGCATCCCTGCATATCATGCGGTTGATATCCCTGTCATCAGTGGCTGCGATGATCAGAGTCGCCCCTTCCAGGTGACTGACCTGATAGGTACCCTCGATCCACTGAGGAACCGGAACAAGTCCTGAAATCCCCTCAGGGGGACGGGGACACACCAATTTGCTTTGCACCCCATATCTGCAGAGGGTTTGAGCTTTTCTGAAAGCGACAGGACCCCCGCCAAAAATAACAGGTCTAAGGTTCTCAGACTGGATCATTACAGGAATCCACATCTACGCCCTCCTGAATTGGAACAGCTCTTCAATGAAATGTGTATATTGCGTGATCTCTTCCTCGTCTTTCAGGGATTTCAATTTCATGATCGGTTCCCTGATCATCCGTTTCAATGCGGAGTTGATCATTTTCTCCATCAGCTTTCTGTCCCGGTGATCCATTACGATCTTGCGATTCAGGTAATCGAAAGTATCATCCTCAATCTGTTTCCGCAGCGCATTGAGCGATACGATCGCAGGATCTGCTTTGACCGAATGCATCCAGCTCCCGAATTCTTCCATATCTTTTTCAATCAGTAGTTGTGCTTCAAGCGCCAGTTCTTTACGGCGATTCTCGTTATCCTCACTGATCCGCATCAGACTGTCCACATTGAACAGCGATACACCGGGTATTGAAGCCACATCGGATTCAACATCCTGCGGAACCGCCATATCCATGAATGCCAGCGGGCCGTTCAGAGCCGGCATATCCCTGAACCGGATGACGCTGTGTGAAGATGCGGTTGCCGTAATGACGACATCCACTTCAGGAATGATCTTATATCGCTCTTCATAGGGGATCATCTGAATCTCCGGAAAATCATCCCGCAGGTCGATCACCTTCTGATGATTCCGGTTGGTCATGTAGATGACACCAGGTTTCGACTCCATCACGTAGGTCAGAGCCAAACGGCCCATTTTCCCGGTTCCTATGATCAGAAATCGCTTGTTTTCGAATGTACCCAGCTTTTCCAAAAGGAATTTGACTCCGATATATGAAATCGACATCGGATGCTCTGAAATTCTGAGTTCGGTCTTGATGCGTTTAGAAGCCGTGATGGCATCCCTGAAGAGCCTGTTAAGGACTTTCTTGCTACCGCCCAGATCCATCGACAGATTATGCGCCTCTTTCACCTGCCCCAGGATCTGATCTTCTCCCAGGACAATTGAATCCAAACCGCATGCCACAGTCATAAGATGTCTGGCAGCCCCATCACCTGTTTCAATATACAAGTGGTTCCGGATATCCGGAATACCGAAGAATTCCTCGAAAAAATGTTCAACCTGGAGGATGCTGCTGCGGATGTTGCTTTCCCGGTCACAGATGTATATCTCATTACGCCCACAGGTGGCAAGAATCACAACTTCCTCGATGCCCATATCCAAGAGGATATTGATTGCCTCGATTTTTTGCGAATCGGTATAGGCGGCGCGGTTCCGAATATGAATGGGAGCAGAATTCTGGTTTAATCCGATTAATGCGATCTGCATATGACATATCTCCTATCAATCGGGGTCAGCTGAAAAACATCTCGTGATGGAAAAAAACCACAAAAAAATCCTAACCAAGGTTAGGATTGTCAACGAATGCTCGTCACCCGGCCCT
>CAZEHS010000039.1:0-25499 GCA_964511875.1 uncultured Peptostreptococcaceae bacterium | reverse complement strand
CCATCATATCCTGATGCTGCTTGATCTTGAACTCCATATTGTGGGCGTTCCCGGCAGAAATGCACATGCTCATGGGATTTGCATCCGTCATCATATGGGGCTGCGCCTTTAGCTGAGGAAGGAAGCTGTCAACCATATCCTGTTCAGGGATACTGACCTTTTCGTAGGTGTGGGTCAGCACAAAACCATCCAGATTGATCATCACCGGCGCCATGACAGCGGCGTCCTCAGCGAGCTTGAATCCCTGGATCACCATGTCCAGCGCTTCCTGTGCGTTCTCGGCGAACAGTTGGATCCATCCAGAGTTCAGCACATACATGACATCCATCTGATCCCCGTAGATGTTCCAGGGTGTGGCCATGGCACGATTGGCATTCATCATCACGATCGGCAGCCTGGAGCCTGAAGCATAGGGCAGGCATTCAGCCATATATAGGAGGCCTTGTGAGGAGGTTGCTGTAAACGTCCGGGCGCCGACCGAGCTGGCGCCGATGGAGCTGGCCATGGCACTGTGTTCTGATTCCACATGCATGTAGATGCAGTCCATATGGCCATCCTGTACGAATTCAGCTATTTTTTCTACAGCGATCGTCTGCGGTGTGATGGGATAGGCAGCAACGACACCGGGCCGGGATAGTCTTACACCCCAAGCAACCGCCTCATTTCCATTGAGGAATTCATATCGGCTCATTGGTCCCCTCCTTTACCATGGTTATGGCTTTAACCCTGCATTCATATGCGCAGATGCCGCACCCCTTGCAGAAATCATAGTCGATGGCGAACTCCTTGACTGTTTCCCGGTGGATGGCCCCATCCGGGCATACCAGGTAGCAACGGTAACAATCCACGCATTTCTCCTGACTGATCACCGGTCGGTTCACCCGCCAGCCGGCATTCTTTTCCGTGATATGGAATGACGGACAGCTTGATCCCATGGGAACATCCGACAGTTTCTTGAAATCGGGCACAGGTGCCATTTTAAAGTTTTTCATGAACAGCCTCCTCGCCCGCTTTGCAGGCTGCATTGAAGAGATCGATATTCTTACGGGCCATTGCAGGCTTCATGCTTGATGTGATGGCGTGAACGCATGCTTCCCGCGTAACCATGGCCGGGTTCCTCGCTGCGAATATTCCCAGCATGGCCGTGTTGGTAATGGGTCTGCCGAGAAATTCCTGGGCCATTGCTTCTGCATCGATTGCGATGATCCGCGGATTGTCATACTTCCGGGTGGAGTTGATCAGAATCTGTGCATTATCTTTCAGATCATCCAGGTACCGTTCCAGCCAGAGGGTGTCGTCCAGGATGATGATGGCATCACATTTTTCGATTTCACTCCGGTCGTGGACGGGAGTGTCGGAAATCCGGTTGAATCCCAGTACCGGAGCGCCCCGACGTTCCGGCCCAAAGGATGGGAATGCCTGAGAAAACCGGTCGTCATATAGGGCTGCAGCAGTACCAAGGAGCTTTGCTCCGGTAAAACTCCCCTGTCCCCCGCGGCCATGCCAGCGTATTTCGTACATAGTTGCCTCCTTGACAGAATTATCCGATACCTCAACTTATGAGTGAATCAAATTCACTCGATAGCCAACTGTTCATTTCCTGTGTGGTCGTATTGCTGTTCGTTTTTTCCGAAATAAACCGCATTACATCCAAAGCCTGCGGCTTGTATCGCTTTTGACGTCCCACCCCTTCACTTCTTATGAATTGACTGTGCCTATTCTTGTAATGACTGGCGGTACTGACGGTGATATTCAACATCTGGGCAATTTCCAATAGTGACAGCAACTTCATCTTTCTCCTTCTTCTTTCAGGTCTCAAAAAAAATTATAAGGGCATCTGTCATTGTTAATATTCTTCTGATATATCTGCAATATATCAATTGTACTGCAGCCAGGATAGTCCGTCAATAACAAAATCATTTACTTTCCCAACACCCTTGACTTGAGAGCGATATTCAATAAGAATGGAAGAATATACCCGACAGTCCTGGAAGGGGGCAGACCCTCATGCGTCACACGACATGCTGAAATCCAATGATAAGACTAAACGGCTCTGGAACAACTTCATCAAGACCGGTACCATCCCCCCCGACTCATTGCGCCCTCTGGTGGCTGAATCATGGATCAGATGCAGGAATATGGGGCTTGATCCGGTTGCCCCATTCCCTGAAATCGAACTGACGGGTGATGCGCTGAGGAAGGTCATGGCTGAGATCAAGCCTGTGCTGGATGTTGCGGGCCCCTTTATGAATGCCCTCTACGGGACGGTGGGAAGTCAGGATCTCATCGTTCGGCTGACAGACGCCTACGGCTGGGTCATGGAATGCTTCGGAGACCCTTCCGTTCTGCTCTCGAACACCACACTGAACCCTTACCAGGGAACGAACGTACTGGAAGAAAACGTAGGGACCAACGCCATCGCTCTGGCCATGCTTTCAGGACAGCCTCAGCAGATCTTCGGTGCGGAACACTATCATCAGGCATTTCATAACTGGGCAACCTCCGCTGCGCCGATCCGCGGAGACAAGGGGCAGGTTCTTGGCGTTCTCTCCATCTCAGGACCCTCCGAAAAGGTACACACCCATACGCTGGGAATGGTGATGGCAGGGGCTTTGGCTATCGAGCACAAACTCAAGCTCAACATCCTGAACCAGGAACTGAGGCGTCGCAACGATCACCTGAACGCCCTCATGGAATCCATTTCTGAGGGCATCCTCTGTGTGGACCTCAAGGGCATCATCCAGGACATCAACGGGCCGGGCCGCTCCCTTTTAGGCTACGAACGCAAGAATCTGATCGGCCAGCATCTGGATCCCTTGCTTGAGGAACCTCTGATGCCCCGAATCAGTATCCAGAGCCATCAGTTGGAGGATCAGGAGTATCATATCCGCAGCCGCGGTAACCAAAAAACGTTTATTTTGAATGCCACCCCGGTTCAAAGCGGTGAACAGAAAATTCACGAGTACCTTCTCACCTTCAAGGAATCCCGCAAGCTTTACAGTCAGGCTAACCGGATCATTGGAGCCAGAGCCATTTACACCTTCGACGATATCCTTGGTTCATCTCTACCGATGCAGGAGGCATGTCAGAGGGCGCGGCTCGTTGCCGACTCAGAGGTTACCATCCTCCTGTCCGGCGAGAGCGGAACAGGGAAAGAACTCTTCGCACAAAGTATCCATAACGCTTCCAGCCGCCGGAACAATCCGTTTGTCTTCATCAATTGCGGAGCCATCCCCAGAGACCTAGTCGCCAGCGAGCTGTTCGGGTATGTAGAAGGGGCCTTTACCGGGGCACGTAAAGGGGGGCAGCCCGGGAAATTCGAGCTGGCGGACGGCGGCACCCTCTTCCTGGACGAAATCGGGGATATGCCCTTGGATGCCCAGGCCACTCTGCTTCGTGTGCTCGAGACACAGCAGGTTGTGAGAGTGGGAGGATACGAGGTTCTTCCGGTGGATGTACGGGTCATCGCCGCTACACATAAGGAACTTCCTCTGGAAGTAACCAGGGGAACCTTCAGAGCCGATCTTTATTACAGGCTCAACGTGATGCCGATTCGTACGCCTTCCTTAAAAGAGAGGAAGGAAGACATCCGCCTTCTGATTGATTTCTTCTACCGGCAGTTCACTCGGAATACGGATCCGCGCCTCCCTATCGAAGAGAGCTTCTATCATGTCATGACGGAATACAGCTGGCCCGGCAACGTCCGTGAACTGCAGAACATCATGCAGATGGTCACAAATCTGGCTCAGGCAGGGCAAAAACTCACAAGCCTGCAGCTGCCAGCCGAACTGAAGGGCAGGAACGGGATTCCGAAGGCCTTTGAATCCAGGCAGGTCCGCCCGGCCGCCATGGTGGAGAAGGAAATGCTGGAGCAGGCCCTGTTGGCCACTGATGGGAATCTGGTGAAGGCAGCGGCGCTGCTGGAGATCGGTCGGAGTACACTTTACAGGAAGATTGAGAAGTATGGGATTTTGGTTTGAATGGAAAAGTTTCTGTCGCTAAGCCCGTCATTGCGAGAAGGCGTAGCTGACGCGGCAATCTCTCCCTTAAAAGTGTTGCTATTGCTGTACCAATAAAATGAAGGGAGAGATTGCCACGCTCTGCTCGCAATGACAACCGCTTGGATATGCTTACAATACCGAAATGTGTCATATTGAATCATTTGATTCAATATGACACATTTTTTGTGCACAAGTACGGCTACAATGCTTCAACATGACGCATTATAACTTTTTCTCCCATCAACCGCTTCGTCACCACTGTGGAACCAATCCATGCAACCACTGCAATCAGTGACCTTCACGGAATTCGTTTTTGTTTCCTGTTAATGGCATGCTTATTGCAACATATTAGTGACAGGAGGCGAATACTATGCCCAAGCCATTACTCTTTCTCATCTACGGTCTGTTCTTCCTGCTCCTGTCAGAGCAGTTGACCTGGCAGTCCGTCCTCGCGGCAGCCCTTGCTGTGACACTTTCCCAACTCTTCCTGACCCAGCAGCGACAGCCGTCCTCCGTCAAATGGCATCAATTTCCCCGGTTGGCTCTGCTCTGGTTTTCCTTCAGTGCCGTGCTGCTCCGTGAAATCATATTAGCTAATCTTCAGGTTGCACGGATCGTGCTGAGTCCCAGAATGAATATCAAACCGCAGGTCAGCTGTTATACCACCCGGCTCTCAAATCCCGCCCTGCTGGCTGCGTTCAGTACAGCTATTACATTGACTCCGGGGACCATGACGGTTGATATCGCGGATAGCTCATTGAATATCCACTGCCTGACTGAAAACTATGCAGCAACACTGGACCAGAATCCAGTGGAACCCATTTTGCTCAAGATCCAGGAGGTGCTTAATGGATAAACTATTCTTTGGTTCCTCAGTTATAATCGGCATCACACTGGCCCTGTGCATGTACCGGGTGATCGCAGGCCCCACAGCTGGAGACAGAATCATCGCCATCAATGTCATCGGCACAAAGACCGTCACCCTTCTGGCCATCATCGCTGGCCTGATGCATGAGAATTATTTCCTGGATGTGGCCCTTGTCTACTGTATCATCAGCTTCACGGCGAATTTCTTCATCGCCCGGGAGTTTTCGGAAGGGGGACGTTCCTGAATGCAAGAGATATCAGTTTTCATCCTGCTGGCAGGAGGCCTTTTTTTCTTCCTGATCGGAACCATCGGACTGATCCGGCTGCCGGATGCCCTGACCCGGGCCCATGGGGCGGCCAAATGTGACACACTGGGAGCCCTGCTATGCATCAGTGCGGTCCTGATCCGGACCGGCCTTAACGGATCCGGTCTCAAGCTGATCCTGATCATCCTGTTCCTTTGGATTGCCAACCCGACCGCTACGCATCTGCTGGCCAGAGGAATCCTTGCCAGAAACGAATCGTCCGATCAGGAGGATCGCCCATGCTGACACTTAATACCCTGATGATCGTCGTGATGGTGGCCGGCGCGGTTACCGCCTCACTCCTAAGGAATCTTTTGGCCGCCGTCATCGTCTTCATGGTGTACAGTCTGATGATGGCACTGCTCTGGCAGCAGCTGAACGCACCGGATATGGCCATTACGGAAGCCGCAGTAGGAGCAGGAGTGACCACTATCCTATTCATACTCACTCTGCGCAGACTCCGGAGGCCCCGCTTATGAAAAAAATCCTGGCACTGACAATCACCCTGAGCCTGGCGGCATTTTTGCTCATAGGACTCAGGGAATTCCCCCCCATTGGGAAAGCTGGCAACCCAGCCCACAACGAAGTGATGATCCGCTACCTGGAAAAGGCCGGCGAGGAAACCGGAGCCGCTAACGCCGTAACCGCAATGATCTTGGATTATCGGGGCTTTGATACTTTTTTTGAAGCCACTGTCATCGCCACGGCACTGCTGTCCATCCTGCCTCTGTTCAGCCGAAAGGAGGACTCCTGTGAAAACCCTGATCAGTCTTGAAATCACTCGAGCCCTGCTGCCCTTCATCCATATTTTCGGGTTTTACGTCATGATTTTCGGCCATCTGTCCCCTGGCGGGGGATTTGCAGGAGGCAGCATCCTGGGCGCCGGTTTGATCCTGCAGCACGTGATGTTTCGCGGGGATCCAACCCATCGTCCGCTGAATCCCGGCATCCTGATGAAGCTGCTGGTCGGGGCGCTGATAGCATATGGCCTCATCAAATCCCTTCACTTCTTTTCGCCCTTTCATATTCCTGTGGGTACCCCTGGCACACTGTTCAGCGGAGGGACCCTGATGCCCCTTAATATCCTCATCGGCCTGGTCGTGGCCATCACCTTCTATTTCATCGCTGTCATGTTTGAAGAAGGGGGTCTTGAGCATGAGTAACCCCGGCTCCATGGACAGTATCCAGGCAGGAGCCCTGATTCTCTTCACCCTGGGATTCACCATCCTGCTGCTGAATAACAATCTGATCAAGAAAATCATCGGGATGAATATCATGGATACTTCTGTATTCCTGCTGTTCATTTCCCTTGGATATATCGAGGGCCGGGAAGCGCCGATCTTTCCCGGTGGCGTGTTCAAGGGGGCTGAGCATTACGTGAACCCCATCCCCACCGGATTGATGCTGACAGGGATCGTTGTAGCAGTCAGCACAACTGCCCTGATGCTAGCTCTGACAATCCTCCTCTATGAAGAGTACGGAACCATAGAGCTGGATGAAATACTGAAGCTGAGGGGGGAAAGATCATGATGAACAGCTATCCCCTGATCATTCTCATGGGCTTGGTCCTTTCAGGCTTCAGCCTTCTGCTTCTGAAAACGTCCCGGTCTCGAAGCCTTGTCTCCCTGGAGGTTCAAGCCTTCTGTCTGGTTACGGCGTTGGGTGGCCAATGGTATGTTTCCCAAAGAGGATCCTATGTGTTGACCGCCGGCCCATATGAGGCCCCCTGGGGAATCACCCTCAATATCGGACCCACTGAAGCCCTGCTTGCCGCCCTCTTCCTTTCTATTTCAGCTGCCATCACCTGGTATGGCATCTTCAGCCTGGAGCGGGAAATCCCACCCCACCGGCTTGTCACCTACCAGACCCTGAGCCATCTTTCATTGGCAGCGGTTCTCGGAATCCTGTTTACAGGAGACCTGTTCAACAGCTTCGTGTTCCTTGAGGTTTCCAGCCTCTCCGCCTGTGGGATGACCATCGTGAAGGACCGCAACGGAACGGTTATCGCGGCCCTGAAATACCTGATTCTCAGCAGTCTTGGCTCCGGCCTGGTCCTGATGGGCATCGCCTATCTCTATGCGATCACCGGCCATCTGAACCTCCACGCCATCCATGAAGCCTTGATTCCTGTCTCAGGACAGTATCCTGCTATGATCCTCATCAGCCTGGCGCTGTTCCTGACCGGGCTGGGGCTTAAAAGCGCCATATTCCCGCTCCATATCTGGCTTCCTGATGTGTACGAGGGAGCACCCACACCTTCCAGTGCTTTCTTTTCATCCCTGGTAAGCAAGGCGCCGGCGATCCTGCTGATCAAGCTTTTCTACGGTGTCTTCGGCTTCACACTCCTGAACGGAACACCGATTCCCAGAATCCTTTTGGTGCTGGGGGCTGCAGGGATGCTGACCGGCTCCCTGATTGCCAGGAGGCAGGTGCAGTTGAAACGGATGATCGCCTATTCTTCCGTCGCCCAGATGGGGTATGTTTTCCTGGGAATAGGGCTTGGTACTCCCTGGGGCGTGACGTTGGGCATTTATCACATGGTGGCTCACAGCCTCTCAAAGGCCTGTATATTCCTGGCTGCCGGTTCATTCATCGAGCAGACCGGCCAAACTGCCATCCGGGCCTTCCGGGGCATCGGCCGGAAAATGCCCCACACGTTAGGTCTCTTCACCCTATGCGCCTTATCCATGGTGGGGATTCCCCTGCTGCCGGGCTTTATAAGCAAGTTCAACCTGGCCCTGGCAGCCATCGGGGTAGGAAAACCCATTCTATTGGGTGTAATCCTGCTCAGCAGCCTCCTGAATGCAACCTACTATTTTCCCGTCATCATCAACGGCTATTTCGGAGAAGATAACCTCCGTGACCGAACCGATCAGGGACACAGAAAGCCCCTTCGGGAACTGGCGCCGCTTATTGCACTCTGTTCCCTGATGATCCTGGCCGGATTCCTTTCCGGACCGATCCTTGAACTTCTGAAGAACGGCTTCTATACTGGTTGATGCTTGTCATTGCAGAAAGCATAGCCGACGCGGCAATCTCTACTTAAAACAGTTTCAGCCACTTCATTAAATTTCCAAGGGAGAGATTGCCGCGCTGCACTTGCAATGACAAGCTTGACCAACTACCAAGGAGGGTCTCATGAGCGTTTGGATAATCCTGTTACCGATCCTGATTCCCATATCAGGTGCATTTCTTCTATTAACAGAGGCCTTCCGTGAGCCATCCCGGAGGAACCTCTGCATTCATAGTGTCACCCTTTTGAATTTCCTGACGGTGCTGTACCTATTCACCTTCGATCAGGGAGCCTCCCTTCACCTGATGACCGTGAACAGCTTCCTGGACCTCTATTTCCATCTGGACCCCCTGGGGATTTTGTTTTCTTTGTTGGCCGGTTTCCTCTGGATCCTGACTGGCTTCTATTCCATGGAGTACATGATCCATGCCGATAACCGGCGGCAGTTCTTCTTTTTCTTTCTCTTCACCCTTGGAATCATCCAGGGAATCGCCTGGGCAGGGAATCTGTTCACCCTCTACCTGTTTTACGAGGTGCTCACACTGGCAACCTTCCCCCTTGTGATCCACGCGGGAACAAAGGATGCTCTGTCCAGTGGAAAGAAATACCTGATTTATTCCTTCACCGGCGCCACCTTCATTCTGCTTGGCATGGTGCTGCTGTACAGTCAGACAGGCAATCTGGATCTGATTCCAAGGGGGATACTGGACCCATCCGTTGCTTATGATCCAACGATGATATTCATCAGCTACCTCAGCATGTTTGCCGGTTTTGGCGTGAAGGCGGCGCTTGTGCCTTTTCATAGCTGGCTCCCTGCCGCCATGGTGGCCCCCACTCCTGTCAGCGCCCTGCTTCATGCTGTCGCTGTTGTGAAATCCGGAATCTTCTCTCTTCTCAGAATCACCTATTACCTGTTCGGAGCCGTTGCGGTGCAAAACTCAGGTGCACTGCCCTGGATCGCCCCCTTTGTGGTCCTGACAGTCCTGCTGGGATCCGTGATGGCCATGCATCAGGAAAATCTGAAAAAAAGACTGGCTTATTCCACCGTGAGTCAGTTGGGATACATGCTTCTGGGAATCGTTCTTATGAATGCCACGGCCTTGACCGGCAGCCTGCTTCACCTGGTGAATCATGCCCTGATCAAGATCACCCTGTTTTTTGTAGTCGGCACAATCACCCATCAGACCGGAAAGACCACATTGTCTGAAATCCGGGGTATCGGCAAGGCTTACCCTGTTCTGATGGTCTGTTCGGCCATCGCTGCGGTTTCTCTGATCGGCATCCCCCCAACGAACGGATTCGTTAGTAAATGGTTCCTTGCGAGAGGAGCTCTGCAGGAAGGAAGTATGTTTTTTGCAGCGTCCCTGCTGGTGAGTGCGTTCCTGACAGCCGGATATATGCTGCCAATCCCGGTGAATGCCTTTTATCGGGACGAAGAGGTTAAAAGAGAGTACCCTCCTATCAGCATGAATCTGACCGCGCCGATCCTGATCCTCACTGTCGCCATCTGCGTTCTGGGACTATTCCCCAATCCACTCCTCCGTATTCTGGAAGAGATCGTCACCAGCATCCTGTAAAGGAGGTATCCTGTGAATCCATTGATCTTATTGGCCGCGCCCTTCTGCGGAGCTTTCATCTCGTTCTTCATCGGCCGGAAGAAAGAATCCTACCGGGACCTCTTTGATGTCCTGCTGACTGCCGGGATTCTTGTCGGTGTCCTGCTGCTTGGGCCCAGCCTGAAATACGGACCCGTGATCCGTCATGTGCCGCAGTTGATGGGAACCGGTCTTGATCTGAGCATCGGCCCCCTTCAATACCTGATGATCCTTCTGACATCAAGCATCTGGTTCCTTACCACGCTGTTCTTAACCCAGTATGTGCCAAGCCGCAAAAAACGTAACCGCTTTCACTTTTTCTTCCTTCTCACCTTTGCCGGGACGATTGGCTTCTTTATGACCGACAACATACTCAACCAATTCACCTTTTTCGAAATACTGTCCTTTTCAGCCTATTTTCTGATCATACATGATCAGGACAATGCCTCCCACGAAGCCGGCACCCTCTATCTGACCATGGCAATCATTGGTAGCCTGTCCGCACTGCTGGGGATCCTGGTTGCCTATGAAGCCACCGGAACCCTGATGATCGCAGAAATCGGCAGGTTCCTGGCCCCTATGAAAACAGAACGCCTGGTTGCAGGGGGACTGCTGTTTTTCGGATATGCGATCAAGGCCGGAATTTTCCCGTTTCACATCTGGATACCCAAAGCTTATGCCGCAGCCCCCTTCCCCGCCACCGCAGTCCTTACAGGAATCCTTGCAAAAACAGGGCTCTATGGCCTTTTTACAACCGTCATTCTCATCACAGGGGCTGATCCGGTATTCGGGTGGCTGTCCGTGGCCCTGGGCTTCCTCACTTTGATCCACGGGGGGGTACTGGCACTGATGCAGCGGAATATCAAGCGCATTCTGGCCTACAGCAGCATGAGCCAGTACGGACTGATTCTCCTGGGAATCGGAATCGGAGCCCTATCCGGTCCTGACGGGACCACGGCCCTAGCAGGTTCATTCATCCATATGATCAGCCATAGCCTGTTCAAGGTGCTTCTATTCCTGACCATCGGACTGCTCTACCTAAAAACACAGGAACTCAGCCTGAGTCTGATCCACGGGATCGGCCGACGGAGCCGCCTGCTGCTCACCACCGTCAGTGTCAGCGTCCTGTCCGCCTGGGGAATTCCCGGGTTTACCGGTTCCGTTTCCAAATCCCTGCTCCATGAAGGCCTTTCTTATTGGGCCCACAGCCTCCCGGCTTGGGCAGCGTCGAGTGCAGAAATGCTGTTCATCCTGGGAAGCGGACTGACAGTGGCCTACATGTTGAAGCTTGTCACTGCCTTGTTTACGGATCCCCCATCTGAATTCAGTGGGATGATCTGGCTCAAGCGGCGAAAACGGGCTGCCATCCCCATGGTGCTTCTTTGCATCCTGATTGTGGCAACCGGCTTCTACCCAGGGTCCCTGCTGAACATCGTACGTTCAGGACTGGTTTTCCGAGGATATGCACCTGGCAGTGATTTTGTCTTTTCTCCAGGCAGTATTCTGGAGACAGCACTCCCCCTCATGGTGGGAATCCTTATTCATCTGACCCTCACCCGCCGGTTCCTCCGGTCGGAGACTGGCGGAGAAATCGACTATCTGAACCCATCCCTGAACGGGTTCAGCTTGGAAACACATCTCTATGTTCCTGTCGGTAAAGCTGTTTTCCAGCGGATGACCTCGTTGATTTCCTTTGCGGACTCCGGTCTCGTTCGGGGAACAGCCATCCTATCCAGATGGCTGCAGGCTGCCGACAAGATCCTCCTGCCCACCGAGTCTGTCAAGGATATCCCCGATGTGCCCTCCAGAGTTCCGTTGCTGATCCGCGGCTTGTTGGAGAACACATCCGGCATTTCCTTCGCCCTCTATCTGTTCGGAGCATTTCTGGTTACGCTCCTGTTCCTGCTGTTGTTCCGCTGACCTGGACATGCTGGAAATCGGGCTATATGCAGGGTGAAGCAAAACGAAAGAGCCGTCCCCATTTTGGACGGCTCTTTCGTTTTGTACGTCTCTTTCTAAATGCTTCTCAGGACCAGTAGTATTTCATCCAGATCCATGACCGAATCAGTCCTAACAGAATCCAGGGCTGCCGAACAACAGGCAGTTTCTCTCACAATCTGAATCAGTTCGCCCTGCAGCCCCTGGTAAAATGTCTCTCTGCTGAAATCCACCAGCCGCGCATTTTCCCGGTTTCTCAGAAGTGCCCGTTCATATGGTGTCCGGGTCTCGAAAAGTTGAAGTGTCAGCAGGTTCCCCTGCATGAATGCCTTGACGGACTTGGGACCTTTTCCTGTCAGGGTTTTTACCAGTCTGGCCACTTCAGCCTCCGTCTTCTGCTCCACGGTCCTGCGTTCCCCTTCTGACCACTGGGCCCGGGCGGAATCTTCGGTATAGCTTCGAAGCTTCTCCAGCTTGGCGGCAGCTTTCTCCAGGGCATCCGTCAGGTCCTTCATCTCAATGGGCTTCACCAGATAGCGGTCAATCCCCACACGGATACTCTCAAACAGGGTATCCATATCGGAAATCGCCGTTGTCACGATGATCGGGCAGAGAGGGTTTATCTGCCGAATGCCTTCTGCCATCTCGAGGCCGTTCATCCCCGGCATTCGCAGGTCCGTAACCACGACATCGGGCTGATGGATCCGAAACTTCTCCAAGCCATCCGCCCCATCCTGAGCAAGGATCAGATGATCCACCCGACGCCTTAGAAAACTGGCCATTTCTTCCCGAATGATCTCTTCATCCTCTACATAGAGGACTCTTAAGGGTAGTCTGCTTTTTTTGTCAGTCATGGGTTTTCTCCTCCCGGACCGGAAGAATCACAGTGAAACAGGTGCCCTCCAGTGAATTGGCCGCAGTGATATCACCGCCAAAGTTTTTTTCGATGATGGTTTTCGAAAGGTACAGCCCAAGGCCGGTCCCTTCCTGCTTCCCCTTTGTGCTGAAATAGGGTTCGAAGATCTTTCCAATGACCGCTTCAGGGATTCCGTTTCCTGTATCGGTGATCCGAATCCGGATTCGATCATCCTTCAGATCACTCCTGATCCAAATCCGCTTCTCATCCCGATCCCCGTCGGCCAACGCATCCATGGCGTTCTGCAGCAGACTCAGCACTACCTGGGAAAAGTGATTCTGATGACCAAAGGCGCTCAATCCCTCCTCAAGAGACATATCCAGGGTGATACGGCTGAGCCGCAGTTGTTCCTCCACGAAGTTGACGCAGGCTCTCAGACTGTCTTCAATCAAGAAAGATTCTTCCTGGGACGCAGGGTTGAAAAAATCCCTGAAGTCATCGATGGTTCGATTCATCTGACGGATCAGGCGCCGGGTCTTATCTACCTGCTCTTCAAAGTAAGGCTCCGTCAGATCATTGAAATCATAGGCATCCTTGAGATTCTCAACGATCAAACCCAAGCCGCTTAGGGGCTGACGCCACTGGTGGGCGATATTGGCAATCATTTCTCCCATGGCAGCCAACCTGGACTGATGAAGCATGAGGGCTCCCTTTTTCCGATTCTCGTCCACTTCCTTTCGGAAAAGTTCCTCCAATTGGATGTTGATCCGTTCCAATGACTGAGCCAGGCTGTTTCCATCAGGATCCAGAATCTCTTCCGGAGGGCTAAAGGCGTCTTCATGACCTGCTGAAATCTGGTCAGCCACCTGGCTGACAATCTGGCGGAATCGAAGCTCACTGCGCTTAAGCGACTCTTCCTGAGTTTTTCTCAAAGAGATATCGCGACACAGCAGAACGAGTTTCCATCCATCGAGATAGTGGATCCTGTGCGGACTCACTTCCACCGGGATTTGCCGCTTGCTTCCGGTTATCAGTTGATCTTCAAAGAAACCGGCATCACAGGGCTCCTGACCCCCCAGATGCCGCAGCAGCCGTTTGCCATCCACAAAAATTTCGGACAGGGGTATCGGTTGTCCGACCATCTCCTCATAGGGTCGCCCCAATAGTTGGCAGGCCTTCTCGTTCAGCTCTTCAATCATGACTGGTACATCCGACTCCAGCGCGAATATGAGAATAGCGTCACTGGTTCCTTCAAAGAGCTGTTCGTATTTTTCAATGTGCTGATGCTGACTTTTTTCCAGTGCCTTTCTCTTTTCTATATCCTTTTCCAGTTCTGCATTGAGGGTGTTCAGCTTCACGGAGAGACCCGCTTCGACTCGAAGGCGTTCCCGATCCTTCTTGATCTTATAGATGTACAGCATGCTTCCAATGAAAATCAGAATGACGCCGGCACTTGAAATCAGCATCATGTATAGTCTTTGCTGAACGAAGGCCGTCAGATCCACATAATCGGCCGATACGTTTACAATCCAGAACGTATCTGAAATTTTAGCCGGCGCATAGGCATTCACCTTTTTGATCCGTTGCCGGACTTCGTCCTGATACCAGACGGAATGATAGGTGCCGACACCAGACTCTCCTAATTTCTGCTTTTCAACAAGAGCCTGTAGCTCGCTCCAGTCATAATCCGGAAACTCGCCTTGCCGGGCTTCGATGACTTCCTTTCCCAGATCCTCAGCTTTAGGATGCATGATCAGGACACCGTCCCGATCCTTGACAGAGGCATAGCCCTTTGTGCCGACTTTGGCAGGTGCTACCATCTGCTGATATAAGCTGTCAAGGCTGATTTCGAATACAATGACTGCTTTGACTTCCTCATTCTCTATGACAGGCTCCAATATATCTATGAAAAGTCCGTCTTCAAAACGATACACCGCACTGACAACTGTGCTCCTGGTTGAAACAGCCTTCAGTACCCCGGACCGGTCAACCGGGCGATGGCCCATGTCTTCAACGGGATAGGATGCAATGGTTCTGAAATCCGGATCTTCCAGCGAGACCCTTGAAACACTCTCCTGCATGATTTCATGATAGTTCTCCAAGCTCTTGAATGCTGCCGGTTTCCCTGTTTCAATGTACACACCGAACTCATCGGTAAACAGTTCATTATATCTCAACTGCCGTATGCTGTTTTTGCGATATTCGAAAGCGCTTTCCAGATTGCTGCTGATAGACTCTGCGATTGTCAGCAGCTGCCTCTGCTCCTTGGCTATGATATTGTCCCGAACGCTGCTGTAATTAGCCCAGGAGGATATCAGTATGAACCCCAATCCCAGGATTGAAGCTATCAGGAGTTTTAATAGATCTCCTTTGTCTTCCGAAACCATATCGCACCACCTCTAAGCTGATTATATAGGATTCCGGCATACGTGGAAAGGACAGGGCCGGTTGTCGGCACCTGTCCTTGTTCCTACGCGCTTTCGTTTGCTCTTTTCAGCTTCACCGAAACCGCTACCATAACTTTTGTTACGAGATAAAACAGGATCAAAACCGTGAACACGCCTGTAAGACCAAATACCGATACCAGAAGTCCTGCAGAAACCAAGCTTGAACCAACATCATACATACCAGATCCTCCCAACTACATCATCGATAGTATTGCAGGAACGAGAGCCAGAATCATCCCGCCCGCAACAATTGAACCCAATTGTCCTGCTACGTTGGCACTGATCGACTGCATCAGTATGAAGTTGGTAGGATCCTCCTTTTGTGCCATTCTTTGTATCACCCTCGCCGACATCGGGAATGCCGATATGCCCGCGGCCCCTACCATTGGGTTGATTTTTCTTGAAAGAAAGAGGTTAAGAAGTTTTGCAAAGAGAACCCCGCCAGCAGTGTCGAATATGAATGCAACTAATCCCATACCCATGATCATAAGCGTCTGAACATTTAGGAAAGCTTCCACTGTCATGGTTGAACCTATTGTAATACCCAATACCAGTGTCACGAGACTTGCAAGTTCATTTTGAGCTGCATTTGACAACCGAGTCAATACACCGCATGATCTGATCAGATTTCCGAACATCAAGGAGCCGACCAGTGCAACACTTATAGGCGCGAGCAAACCTGCGATCAATGTGATCATGATGGGAAACAGGATTTCAACGACGCGCGGCATCTCAACATCTTTAAAATCCATCCTGATCAATCTTTCTTCTCTTGATGTAAGAAGACGGATAACCGGAGGTTGAATGATCGGCACCAGAGACATGTAAGAATATGCCGCTACAGAAATCGGCCCTAAAAGATTTGGTGCAAAGATTCCAGCCACATAAATTGACGTTGGTCCATCTGCCGCGCCGATAATGCCGATTGAAGCTGCAGTCTTTAAATCGAATCCTAAGAGGATCGCAAGCATCATCGTCGCAAAAATACCGAACTGAGCTGCTGCCCCGAAGAAAAACATGAAAGGATTCTGGAGCAGTGGTTTGAAGTCAATCATCGCTCCGACCGCTATGAAAATCAGAACCGGGAAGAGTTCATTTCGGATGCCGGCATTGTATAATACCGTCAAGAACCCCTCCGATCCGATTGCAGACGATAGCGGTATATTCGCCAGAATAGCGCCAAACCCGATCGGCAGTAGCAGCATCGGCTCATAGTCCTTGGCAATTGCAAGATAAATGAGAACTCCAGCAATCATCAGCATGACTAAATTTCCAAATGAAAAACTTGTTATTCCGAGAAGCAACTCGCTCAAAATTCCCTGCATTTGATATGGCCTCCTCAATAAAACCTATTATGCCAATGCAGTCAGAATCGCTCGGCACTTACATTCAATGATTTCGTACATCCATGATGTTATAAAGGCATGGCTCCTGTAAGCGCTGCAGCTATTATGAAAATTGTGAAGGTACCTAGCGAGAATTTACCAGCATGTCGTTGCCATTCCCCCATATCCACATTTGTCAATTGCAACAATAGATATATGAACGCCACAAGCGGGCTTAATAAATGGAATGCTTGTCCCATTGTTGATGCAATGCCAATCTGTAAGGCAGTAAACCCATATGCTGCACCGGTTTGCGCAAGCACAGGCACCACGCCGAAATAGAATGCATCGTTAGATAATAGGAATGCACCAGGCACACTGATTAAAGCTGTAACCAAAGCCCAGTGAGAACCCATTGATTTTGGTACTATTGAAGCTAAATTCATAGCAATAGACTCAGCCATCTTTGTTTCAGTTAGAATACCCATAAAAACTCCCGCTGCAAGTACCATGATTACAACTTGTATGGCATTTCCGGCATTAAGATGGATAAGCTGTCTTTGTGTTTTTAGCGAACGGCAATTGATCATAAGTGCTAGTGCCGTAGCTATTTCAAAAATTACTGCTGGAGGTACTTTTCCGCTGATCAATGTACCCATAACCACTATGGTCATTATGAAGTTAACCCATATGAGCTTTGGTCTTTTGAGTTCTTGTATTTCAGGAGATAGAATGGTTTCCATCTCTGATGCAGCTTTATTATCGATTATTGCAATCCCTAATCTCTTACGTTCTTTTAATCCAAGATAATAGGCTACACCAATGACATAAATTATTGCCGCTGCCATTCCTGGGATTAAAGGGCTCAACATTTCCGAACCATCAAGCTTCAACGCCGCCATTATGCGAGCCGTTGGACCGCCCCAAGGAAGCAGGTTCATTATGGAGTTTTGCATGATTATGATTGTGGCCAGATACAGCGGTTTTATTTTGAGTTTTAAATATATAGGCAGCAATGCAGAAACACAAATCATTGTAGTCGTTGATCCATCCCCATCTATGGATACGACAGCAGCTAGAATCGCCGTTCCGACAAGGACTTTTAACGGATCGCCTTTTACTAGTTTTATGGTTGCTTTTACAAGCGGATCAAACAGTCCGACATTGATCATAATCCCAAAGAAAAGAATTGCAAAAAGCAGCATTGTAGCTGTTGGCGCCACACTCTTGATACCAGTAAGTGCGAATGCACCTATGTTAGGGCCAAATCCACCTATGAAAGCAAATACCAGTGGCACAAGTATGAGGGAAGTAAATGCACTAAGGCGTTTAGTCATGATAAGCACCATAAAAGTAATTACTAATCCATAACCTAACAAAGCTGATATAGACATATGTGTGTACCTCCGTTGTATTTTGTAAACGTTATACTTGATCCTCTGATTTCTCACTGACAAAACACGCTTGATCATTGAAGATGGAAGTACGCCTACAGGCTGCTATTACGGAATCCCCCAAAATGATGATGATACTTCCCGCAAAAAAAGTCCTTTTTTACAGCTGTTTCTCATACCACTACCTCCTGAAAATCTCTGAATCAGGATAACTCACCCTTCCAATTGAACAGCCTTCACCTGCCGCACCACATCCATAGCACTGCCGTCCCTGTATTCGACAATCGCAACGACACGGTCCTCGTATTCGATGGGATTGGGTTTCCCTGAAATCCCATAAGCCAGCTCTTTCAGCGTCTCTATGTCCGTTATTTGAATCCCGTTCTCCGCGAACAGCACTATCAGATCCGTCCGCTTTGGATTCACTGCGGTTCCACGGTCCGTCACAACGATATCCACGGATTCTCCAGGTGTGATCACTGTATTCACCCGTTCCACAACTGTCGGTATCCGGCTGCGTATAAGCGGTGCGACGACCACGGTCAGCTTGGCTGAAGCCGCAGTATCCGAATGTCCTCCGGAAGCCCCTCGCAGGATTCCGTCGGAACCGGTCATGACATTGACGTTGAAATCAGTATCAACCTCAAGTGCACTGAGAATGACAATATCCAGCATATTGGCAACGCATCCGCCATTGAAGGGGCTTGCATAGGTCCCTGCATCGATTTCAACATGATTCGGGTTTTTGGCTATGGAATCCGTTGCTATCAGGTCGAATGACTGAACATCGAACAGGGTTCCGACAAGACCCTCCTGCAGCATCTCAACCATTGGCTGTGAAATTCCGCCCAGAGCGAATGACGCCTTGATGGACTGCTGTATCATCGCGGATTTCAGATACCGGGTAACTGCCAGAGACGATCCGCCTGATCCGGTCTGGAATGAGAATCCGTCTTTGAAATAGCCGGAATGGATGATGGCCTCTGAAGCCCTTTCGGCAATCAGCAGCTCCTTGGGATTTCGCGAATACCGGGTTGCCCCTGATGCAATGCCCTTAGGATCACCGATGCTTTCCACCCGGACAACATGGTCCACATGGATCTGAGAGATGCTGGCCGGAGTATTGGGATAGGGGACCAGGTTGTCTGTCAGCAGGATCACAGTATCCGCATACTTGACGTCGACCATGGCATATCCAAGGGAACCGCAGCTAACATGTTCACCTGAGCCGTTGGCATTACCGTAAGGATCACTGCAGGGAACACCCATGATTGCGATATCGATCTTCATATCACCGCACTCTATCGCACGGGCACGGCCGCCGTGGGACCTGATGACAACCGGTTCTTCCATAAGCCCGTTGGAAACCGCAACCGCCAAAGGACCCCGTAATCCGCTGGTATGAATCTTTCTCACAACGCCTCTGCGGATCATGTCCACCAGAGGCTCATGGATATCGGAAAGAGAACTTGGAAAGAGAGTGATGTCCCGAATACCCATCCGATCTATCTCTGCCATGACCAGATTCAGAACATGGTCACCGCTCCTGAAATGGTGGTGGAACGAGAGTGTCATCCCGTTTTTCACACCCGCTTTTGTCAGCGCTTCTCTGAGAGACGAGGAAAGTTTGTCTTCGCCGGGTCTGACATTTCTCATCGGTGCCGCTTGCATGTGTCCTATGGGCCGCTGTGCAACAACGGTGGAATATGGGCGATATTTATGCTTTTCCAGTAGTGCCTCCGGCAGTTCCCTGCCTGCGCCGTTCATCATAGCGATGCTCCTTCCGTTTGGATACCAGCGAGATCAAGAATTCTGAGAGCCCGTTCCACGATGGGCTTGTCTATCATCTTTCCATTGAGTGATATGACTCCCAGTCCTTGTTCAAGTGCTTCGGCGTTTGCTTTTACAACAGCCTGTGCATGCTTGATTTCCTTTTTTGTAGGAGCAAATATGCCGTGTACAGTGGCAATCTGGCGAGGGTTGATGACGGATTTTCCGTCAAAACCAAGATTCTTGATCAGCTGAACCTCCGCCGTGAATCCTTCCTCGTTCTCCACATCGGAGTAGACCGTATCAAGGGCACAAATCCCGGCAGCTCTGGCCGCAATCAATATCTGGCTTCTGGCAAGGAGAAGCTCCGTTCCTTCAGGACTTCGAGTGGTTTTAAGGGATGTCACATAATCCTCTGCTCCAAGGGCTATGCCTATCAGCCTGGGTGATGCAAACGCGATCTCAGCGGCATTCAGAACTCCCAGGGGCCCTTCGACGGCAGCCATCATCCGTGTGCTCCCCACAGGTCGTCCGCAGCGGCTTTCCGCCTCAGCAATCAAAGCTTCCACTGACAATATATCCTGTCGTGTTTCTGTCTTTGGAAGCCGGATCACATCCGCTCCGGCAAAAACCATTTCCGCGATATCCAGTTCACCATGAGGCGTATCCAGCCCGTTGATTCGGACAACGCGCTCCGTATCGCCGTAATCCAGTGATCTTAGTGCTTCCGATACCAAATTCCTTGCAGCATCCTTTTCGTATATCGAAATGGAATCCTCCAGGTCGAACATGACAGAATCAGCACCGTATATGTGAACATCCGCCATCATACCGGGGTTGTTTCCGGGTACATAAAGCATGGTACGTTTTAACCGGCTCATGACAAACGCCTCGCAGTCTTCAACTCACTGCTCTCGCAGCCGCGGTTCACCGCAGTCTGGACTCTCGCACGGATTGTGCAGTCCAGAGCGCCCTTATCGATTGCCCTGACAATACACTTTGATATCCCAAAATTTCTAAGTGTTTCGCTGATCAATGCCCGAATCTTATCACCATACTGTTTTTCCACAGCACTTTTAAGGTAGATTTCGAGACCCTCTGTTTGACGAGGCTCCAGATTTATCTGGATGTCGCTGGATTCCATCGTGCCTGCCGTGGAATTTTTTATGATTTCCATTCCAATTCCTCCTCAGTGTTTTTTATTTCCGTTGATGATGCGTTCCTTAAGCTGATTGAATTCCTCTGAACGCAGATAGTCATATGTCGAGTCCGGAACCAAGTCATCTAAATGATCCAGATCGTCCTGTCGGATTCCATTTCGGACCCGGGAAGCGCTTATTGCCCCCTCAGGATCCTCAAGGCGAGATATTTCCCTGACTTCAACTCCATATTCGGGCAGGACTCGCTTCATTGTTTCATTATAGAGATGGGTGGTCATGCAGTACGGCTCTTCACCCACGTAACGGCGGGTGATCCCAAGAGACTTGGCGATTCGACCCCCGAACAGCCGTAAATCCAGTTCCGCCTGTATCCGGCTCACGTCATCCGCTTCCCTTATAAAATACCTGGGAAACGTGGCGGCGGAGATGATATAATTTCCTCCTGCATGAAGCGTAAGGTTTTTAAGATGAGAGGTGCCGTCTCTGATCAGCTTGTACCGTACTCCGTACGGAAAGCTGGAAGCTTCTGAGGAAACGACAAACAGGTGGACATGTGCATTTTCACGACAGGCTGTTTCTACCAGATACAGATGTCCCCTGGTGAACGGATTTGCATTCATTACGATCCCTGCAACCGGTACGCCTGTGACTTTTGATTGGGACAGATGGTCCAGGTACTGCTGGAAGGCAGTCGGACTGTTTTCCAGCAGGGCAACCTCATCGCTTGTTGCTACGGTATAGAAACCGAGTCTTAGGAAGCTTGGAATCGCATCTGTCTTCGTGAAGACAAAGGCCGGGTGGATCCCCTTATGGTAAAGTACATCCAGCAGATGACCTATAAGAACGTTAAAACAGTTGCCGCCCTTATAGTGGGATCGAACCGCGATGCTTCTAAGTGTATTGCCGGTAATGGATCCGGTTGCTGCCAGCTCCCCGCTATCTAATAGAGCCAGGGTGAGATCCGGGTTTTCATCCAGTCCGATGCCGCTTTCCGCAAGCAGTGATTCGACACTCCGCCGCTGATCATCGTCTGATAAGTCAACCAACTCCACCATGAATTCCACCGATTCCACCGATCGCACCTCCATACCTATTAATGAACATCAAAAAAGGCCAGCACATAAACTCATTTCTGAGTTCATATACTGACCTTTGAAAGTCTTGCCTAAGCCGGCTTCCATCTTGTCAATACAACACGATGCAATTGTCCAGTTTTGCCCTTCCCTCCGGTTTGCAATGCATCCAGGGAGAATCGGCAGGAAAATGTTTTCTTGTTTCTAATAATAAACGATGTTAAGTCAAAAAGCAATACCTTATGTTTTACAAAATTGATTCATCCATACCCATTCTATTCTTCCATGAAATACTTCCTGTCCAACGGATCCAGATGGGCGCCATCGCAGAAAGGGGTGTTTCGTGTTTTTCCGCATCGGCACAGGCAGTAATGCTCTGGGTTATAGGGCTCTGTTCCTTCCTCATCGCGAAGTCGGATATCGCCCTGGACGTTGAATGGACCTTCTGGAATAATCACTATTTTCGGTGATCGCTTACGGCAATCGACGGCATCCACGGCCTTGGAATAGCTCAGCGCACCGGAAGGGCACCGATTGATGAGATCGATGATTTCCTGAACGCCTGCGCCATCAGGGTTTATCCAGGGCTTCTTATCCCGGTCAAAAACCGACGGAAGCTTCATGAAGCAGACCCCGGCATGGGCACAGACCCGTATGCTGAAATGGATTGTGATGTCCTTCCCGACATAATCCTTGGCTTTCTCTTTTCCCCGAACAGGTTTTTTTCGAACTTCAAAAATCATTTTCTCATGGCTGCCGTCGCAAAAAGGTTTCTGTTTCGATTTACCGCAGCGGCAAAGCAGCATCACACGCCGTACGGGCACCTTCTCCCCTTTCAGATTCACCATTTCTTCAACATCAACTGCCGTGTAAGGACCTGTTTCAGAAAAGATTATCTCGGGTTCATTCTTTTTCATGGTTGTCCATCCTTTCGTCTACGGCCGCAACCTCTCCCGTTTCACCCAGCCTTCTGATCAGCAAGGGCACATACGCCAGTCGGCCGCCGAGTTTTGTGCTGTGGAAGAGCACCACCCGGTCTGCCTTTACCTTTAGCCGCTTCATCGTCCAGTGCTTTGAAAGCGCTTCAAAGCTTTCCGTATAACGCACTCCCCGACCCAATGTCAGATGAGCGCTGTACGGTCGGGCCTCCGGTTCAAATCCCGCAAGGCCGGCCAGTGATTCCATTTCCTGTTGGAGCGCCGCAAGTTCCGGCGGGACAGTAACGCCCAGCCAAAGCACATCTCCCCCTGATTTCCTGAAAGTGCCCAGTTCAGTAAGCCGCAGTTCAAAGGGCATTTGAGGCAAGACAGCCTCCCTCATAAGAATCGTCAGCTTTTCCATATCCTGCTCGGATACCTCCCCCAGAAATTTCAAGGTCAGGTGATATCCTTCCCAGTCGGACAGCTTCCCTTTAGAAATAGACGGCTGTATCTTCATAACGGCCTTCCTGATCTGACTGCGCACTCTCTCTGAAAAGGGAATTCCGATGAACAGGCGCATGGGCAGACCCCCTCCTCAGATACTCATTTACGCTATTTCTGATGAATACCCCGGATTACCTGAATTATTCAGCTGACAGCAAATAACGGATTGCGTCCCAAGTCCTGAAATCAAGCGTGACTAAAGCAAAAGCTGTCTCATCGGTTCTCCCGACTGAGACAGCTTTGAGAAGCCCTGTTTATTCGACTGTAACGCTTTTAGCTAGATTTCTTGGTTTATCCACATCATTCCCCCGGGCAACCGACACATAATAAGCCAGCTGCTGCATGGGAACGATACTTGTGATGGGAGCCAGGCAGTCCAGAGTGCGGGGGATCCAGATGACTTCATCGGCAACCTTGGTGATGTCATCATTTCCTTCCATGGCTACTGCCAGGACATGAGCGCCACGGGCCTTGACCTCTTTGATGTTTGAGAGCATCTTGTCGAAGAGGTGCTCCTGGGTGGCCAGGGCGACAACCAGAGTGCCCTCCTGGATCAGGGCGATGGTGCCGTGCTTCAGCTCCCCTGCAGCTATGGCAAAGGAATTGATATATGAGATTTCTTTCAGCTTGAGGGATGCTTCATAGGAGCTGTCCACATCGACTCCGCGGCCCATGAAGAATACATGCTCGTTGTTGAACTGGTGATCCGCAATGCGTTGGATCTTGATTTCCGAATCGAGAACCGTCTGAATTTGCTTAGGCATCTCATGGAGGCCGGCCAGCACTTCCTGATATTCCGCTTCATCCAAGGTGCCCAGCGTACGGCCCATGTAGAGAGCCAGCAGGTAGAATGCCGTAAGTTGGGTAGTGTAGGCCTTTGTGGATGCAACGCCGATCTCAGGGCCCGCCCAGGTGTAAAAGACATCATCTGAATCCCTGGCTACGGAAGAGCCAACAACGTTGCAAATGGAAAGAACGCGGGCCCCACGACGCTTAGCCTCACGCAGGGACTGCAGGGTGTCCAGCGTTTCTCCGGACTGGGTTACGGCAATGAACAGGGTCTTATCATCAATGAAAGGCTCCCGATAACGGAATTCTGATGCGATATCCACTTCCACCGGAATTCCGGCGAATTTCTGGATAGCGTAGCGCCCAACCAGTGCGGCATGGTAGGCTGTCCCGCAGGCCACGATATAGATTTTGTTGAAATTCTCAAGATCCTCCTTGGTCAGGCTGATCCCTTCGAGGACGATGTTTCCGTCCTTATCCATGCGGCGGTTGATGGTATCCTGTACGCCCTTTGGCTGTTCGTGGATCTCTTTAAGGGTAAAGTGCTCATAGCCTTCTTTTTCCGCCGAGGCCACATCCCAGGTCACTTTGTAGATATCCCGTTTCACTTCCCGACGGAATTCGTCATAAATGGTAATCCCGTCTTTGGTGAGAAGGACAAATTCATCGTTTTCAATCAGGTAAACATCCCGTGTGTACTTGATCATGGCAGGAATATCGGATGCCAGAAAGTTCTGACCTTCCCCAAGACCAACAACCAAAGGGCTGTCCTTGCGGACCGCTACGATCTTGTCAGGCTCGCTGTCACAGATGGCGGCGATGGCATAGGCCCCTTCCATTCGATCCACCGCTTTGTAGAGGGCATCCATGAGATCCCCCTTGTAGTAATAATCTATCATATGGGCGATGATTTCCGTATCCGTCTCGGACCGGAAGGTGTCGTAGCCTTCTCCCTGAAGCCATTCCTTCAGTTTCATATAGTTTTCGATGATGCCGTTATGAATGATCGCGATGCTGCCGGATTTGTTTGTATGGGGATGGGCGTTCCGATCGGATGGCGCCCCGTGCGTAGCCCAACGGGTATGCCCGATGCCGACGGTCCCGGTGAAGTTCTCTTTGGTTATCTGTTCTTCAAGATTGGCCAGTCGGCCGCCATACTTCCGTACCGCGATGGCTCCTTCATTGAACACCGCAATCCCGGCTGAGTCATATCCCCGGTATTCCAGCTTGGAAAGTCCTTCAATAAGAACGGGTACTGCCGGATTGCTTCCGATATATCCTACGATTCCACACATATTTGTTACCTCCGTTTGGTTGAATTAAGGTACAGTTTGGTTCATCCGTGTTATCCATGATCAATGTTCTTGTTTTTCTCCCAAAAAAAGCAAAACGACACCATTACAGTGTCTGGTGTCCTTCTTATGGGCACAGCTGTACATCCTGCCTGGCTGATGGTCTCTGTCCCGGAAATTGCTCTCCGGATTTGTTCCATCGTTCTCGGTGCCTGGCACACCGCGGGGTATCCGCCGAAATCTTCGATAA